>DATJXQ010000183.1:0-3403 GCA_035500015.1 Steroidobacteraceae bacterium | reverse complement strand
ATACGCTGCAGGCGCTGCTGGTGGTGGGCGCGAACCTGCGCCGCGAGTTGCCGCTGCTGGCACATCGCGTGCGCAAGGCCGCCCTCGCCGGCGGCAAGGTGTGGTTCGTCAATCCCGCGAAGTTCGACTACCTGTTTCCGGTGGCCGAGCAGATCGTGGCGGCGCCCGCCGGCCAGCTGGCCGAGATGAATGCGCTGCTGTCGGCCGCGGGCGTGCCCGCCGTCGGCGGCGTGACGGCGACTGTCACCGCCCGCCACAAGGCCATCGTCGAGGCGCTGCGCGGTGCGCAGCGCAAGGCCATCTGGCTGGGCGCGCTGGCGTTGCGGCACCCGCAGTATTCCGCGCTGCGCGCCGCCGCGCGCGCGCTGGCTGCCGCCACGGGTGCGCCGGTGGGCGTGCTGGCCGAGGGCGGCAATGCCGCCGGTGCGCATCTGGCCGGCGTGCTGCCGCATCGCGCGGCGGGCGGGGCGGCGCGCGAGCGGAGCGGCCTCACCGCCGGGGCGATGCTCAATGCTCCGCTCGATGCCTGCCTGCTGTGGGATTTCGAGCCCGGTGCCGACGCGCTGCATCCCAAAGCGCTGGAAACGCTGCGCGCGGTGCGCTTCATCGTCGCCGCCACGCCGTGGCTGACCGACGAGCTGAAATCCGTCGCCCACGTGCTGCTGCCCATCGGCACCTTTGCGGAAACCTCCGGCACCTACGTGAACCTTGAGGGCCAGTGGCAGAGCTTCGCCGGCGCAGCGCTGCCGGTGGGCGAGGCCCGCCCAGGCTGGAAGGTGCTGCGCGTGCTGGGCAACCAGCTGCAGCTGGCCGGGTTCGACGCGCTGACCTCCGAGCACGTGCGCGATGCGCTGCGTTCGCTGGTGGAACGCAATGCGGCACCGCTGGCCATGCCCGTCACGCCGCTGGCGGCCGGTTCCCCGGCCGCGGTGACCGTGACCGACCTGCCCATGTACCAGGGTGACGCCATCGTGCGCCGCGCGGCATCGCTGCAGCGCACGCGCGAGGCGCGCGCCCTGCGCCAGGTTTACGGGGACAAGGCCTGATGGGCTGGTGGCAGCAACTGCCGGAGATGGTGCGCGGGGCGCTGATCTCCACGCTGTGGATCCTCGCGGTCACCATCGTGCTGATCCTCTCGGTGGCCTACCTCACGCTGTGGGAACGCAAGGTCATCGGCTGGATGCAGGTGCGCAAGGGGCCCAACCGCGTGCGGCTGTTCGGCCTGTTCCCCGGCTTCGGCCAGCCGTTCGCGGACGTGGTCAAGCTGCTCATCAAGGAAGTGGTGGTGCCGTCGCGGGCCAACGGCGTGCTGTTCCGGCTCGCGCCGGCCATCACGCTGATCCCGGCGTTCGCCATCTGGGCGGTGATCCCGCTGGCGCCGGGCGTGATCATCGCCAACATCGACGCGGGGCTGCTGTATGTGCTGTCGCTGAGCTCGGTGGGCGTGTACGGGGTGATCCTCGCCGGCTGGTCGTCGAACTCCAAGTACGCCTTCCTCGGCGCGATGCGCTCGGCCGCGCAGATCGTGGCCTACGAAATCGCCATGGGTTTCGCGCTGGTGGGCGTGCTGATGGCCTCGGGAAGCCTTGACCTCGGCACCGTCATCGACCGGCAGTCCGGCGGCTTCCTGTCGTGGAACTGGTTCTGGCTGTTCCCGCTGTTCGTCGTGTACTTCATCTCCGGCGTGGCCGAGACCAATCGCGCGCCCTTCGACGTGGCCGAGGGCGAATCGGAAATCGTCGCCGGCTTCCACGTCGAGTATTCGGGCATGGGCTTCGCGCTGTTCTTCCTCGCCGAATACGCCAACATGATCCTGATTGCCACGCTCACGGCGGTATTCTTCTTCGGCGGCTGGCAGAGCCCGCTGCACGGCTACCTGCCGCCCGATGCCGCGCTGTTCCACGTGCCGGTGCTGGGCCCGCTGCTCAACGACGGCCTGCAGTGGCTGGTGCTGAAGACCTTCGTCTTCCTGTTCCTGTTCCTGTGGCTGCGCGCCACCTTCCCGCGCTACCGCTACGACCAGATCATGCGGCTGGGCTGGAAGGCCTTGATCCCGGTGACCATCGTGTGGATCTTCGTCGAGATGCTGCTGGCCTGGTGCAAGGTCGGACCCTGGAGCACATGACATGTCGGTAAAGAGTTTCGCCAAGACTTTCGGGCTGTGGGAACTGCTGGCGGGCATGAGCGTGACCGCGCGGACGCTGTTCCGGCGCAAGGTCACCGTGAATTACCCGGAGGAGAAGACCCCGCAGTCCGCGCGCTTCCGCGGCCTGCATGCGCTGCGCCGCTATCCCAACGGCGAGGAGCGCTGCATCGCCTGCAAGCTGTGCGAGGCGGTGTGCCCGGCGCTGGCCATCACCATCGATTCGGACGTCAGCGCCGACGGCACCCGCCGCACCACGCGCTACGACATCGATCTGTTCAAGTGCATCTACTGCGGCTTCTGCGAGGAGGCCTGCCCGGTGGACGCCATCGTCGAGACGCGCATCCACGAGTACCACATGGAGCACCGCGGCGAGAACATCATGACCAAGGACAAGCTGCTGGCCGTGGGCGAGCGCTACGAGGCCATGATCAACGCCGACAAGGCCGCGGACGCGA
This sequence comes from Steroidobacteraceae bacterium, assembly GCA_035500015.1. GTDB lineage: Bacteria > Pseudomonadota > Gammaproteobacteria > Steroidobacterales > Steroidobacteraceae > ZC4RG30. The sequence goes on along the minus strand of DATJXQ010000183.1, from coordinate 802 downwards.
AGTACCGCTAGAGGAGCAAGGGGAGTTGGTCCAGATCCTGTTCTACGCGTTCGCACTGCTGCTGCTGGCCGCGGCGCTGGGCGTCGTCACGCTGAAGAACCCGGTGCACAGCGCGCTGTGCCTGGTCGTCACCTTCTTCAGCGCGGCGGCCATCTGGCTGCTGCTGCAGGCGGAGTTCCTGGCCATCGTGCTGGTGCTGGTGTACGTGGGCGCGGTGATGGTGCTGTTCCTGTTCGTGGTGATGATGCTGGACATCGACCTCGAGAAACTGCGCAGCGGCTTCACGCATCACTGGTGGCTGGGCATGGCCACCGCCGGCGTGCTGGCGCTGGAGATCGTCGGCGTGGTGATCGCGCGCGGGCTTTCCCCGCGCATGGACATGCAGGCCGGCGTCGTGCCGGTACCGGCGGGCGCCAGCAATACCACCGAGCTGGGCATGGCGCTGTACACGAAGTACCTGTTCCCGTTCGAACTCGCCGCGGTGCTGCTGCTGGTGGCCATCATCGCCGCCATCGTGCTGACCATGCGGCACCGCCGCGGCCTGAAGGTGCAGGACATCAACGCCCAGGTGGCGGTGCGCCGCGAGGACCGGGTGCGCATCGTGAAGATGCCGGCGGAGAAACCCGCGGCGGAGAGGAGCCCGTGATCACGCTGCAGATGCTGCTGGTGCTGTCGGGCCTGCTGTTCGCCATCGCGGTGGCCGGCATCTTCATCAACCGCAAGAACATCATCCTGCTGCTGATGTGCATGGAGCTGCTGCTGCTGTCGGCCAACATGAACTTCGTCGCGTTCTCTCGCTACC
>DATJXQ010000182.1:0-2269 GCA_035500015.1 Steroidobacteraceae bacterium | reverse complement strand
CGCCGGCCGATTCGCGCCAGCGGCCCGAGCCCTCGCTGGCCAGCTTCACGCGCACGCCGATGCGCGGGCGCACGCCGTGCGTTTCGGCATGCTTCAGGATCAGCGCCAGCTCGGAGAAGTTCTCCACCACCGGGATGATGGTGCGGCCCAGCCGGGTGGCGAGGATCACCGCCTCGATGTAGCTGGAATCCTTGAAGCCGTTGCACACGATCAGCCGGTCCGGCGACTGCTCGGTCATCGCCATCACCGCCAGCAGCTCCGGCTTGGAGCCCACCTCCAGCCCGAAGCCATACGGCTTGCCGTAGCGATAGACCTCCTCCACGACCAGGCGCTGCTGGTTCACCTTGATGGGGAACACCGCGGCGTAGCGGTTGCCGTACTCGTTCTCGGCGATCGCCTGCGCAAACGCGTCGTGCAGGCGCTGCAGGCGGTGCGCGAGGATGTCGGAGAAGCGCACCACCACCGGCGCGCGCAGGTCGCGTTCGGTGAGGCCCTGCACCACTTCGTACAGATCGATCTCGCGTTCGGGCGTGGTGTCCGGGCGCACCACCAGGTGGCCCGCGGCATTGATGGAGAAGTAACCCTTGCCCCAGGCGGGAATGTGGTAGAGGTCGAGGGAATCCTCGATGCTCCAGCCGCCGTTGCCCGGCACGGCGCCGTTGCGGGCGCCGGCATTCACGAGTCACTCCCGGTGGCCACCGGCCGCGCCGGATCGGCGATCCACTCACTGTAGCTGCCGGCGTACAGGCGAGCGCCGGGAAATCCGGCCAGCTCCAGCGCGAGCAGGTTGTGGCAGGCGCTGATGCCCGAACCGCACATCGCCACCAGCGGTGCGCCGGAAGCCAGCCCGGCCCAGCGTTCGCGCAACGCTGCGGCGGGCAGGAAGCGTTGCTCCGGGCCGAGGTTGCCCGTGCACGGCATGCTGCGCGCGCCCGGCACGTGGCCGGGCACCGGATCGACGGTCTCGTTGCGGCCGGCAAAGCGATCCGCGGCGCGCGCGTCGAACAGCGTGATGTCGCCGCCGGCCAGCAGCCTGGCCACTTCGGCAGTGCTCACGGCACCGGCGAACTCGCGCGTCTCCACGCTCGTCGGCACGATGCGCGGTGCCGCGGTATCCAGCGCGCCGCCCGCCGCCAGCCAGGCGGCCATGCCGCCATCCAGCACCTGCACGCGCGCATGGCCGCGCGCGCGCAGCAGCCACCACAGCCGCGAGGCCCAGATGCCGCCGCCCTGGTCGTAGGCCACCACATGCGTGGCCGGCGTGAATCCCCAGCGGCCGAGCGTGGCGGCGAAATCCCGCGGTGCCGGCAGCGGATGCCGGCCGCTGCCGGCGTGCCGCGGCGCGGAAAGATCCGCGTCGGTGGAGGCAAATACCGCGCCGGGGATGTGGCCGGCGGTCCAGGCGCCACGGCCCCAGCCCGAACTGGCGAGATCATGGCGGCAATCCACGACCAGCAGGTGCGGCGCGCCCGGCAGCGCGCGCAGGCGTTCCGCCGCGATCAGCGGCGCGTCATCGGCCCATGTCGTCATGCGGCCATCATCGCTACAATTTCCCGTTGTTTCCATCTTTCGGGTACCGCGCACCGTGGGGATCGAAGTCTACTGGGCGGCGGGTAGTCCTTATTGCTGGCGCGTGCTGCTCGCCCTTGCGCTGAAAGGACTGCCCTGGCGCGGCCACCTGCTGCAACCGGACCTGCACGAGCACAAGTCGCCGCAGATGCTGGCGATGAACCCGCGCGGGCGGCTGCCGGTGCTGCGCGACGGGGATTACGTGGTGTTCGAGTCACTGGCGGTGCTCTACTACCTCGAGCGCAAGTACCCCGCGCCGCCGCTGTTCGGGCACTCGCCGGAGGAGGCGGGCGTGATCATGCGCGTGGTGCTCGAGTTCCAGGCCTACATCGAGGGCGACCTGATGCGCATCATCGAGGAGCTCGGCCGCCCCGCGCCGCGCTTCAGCGAGGCACCATTGCTGCGCGCCATGCACACCGTGGCGCGCGAGGCGCGCACCATCGAGGGGCGGCTGTCGAAGGGCGACTGGATCGTGGGCGAGGGCGTGTCCGCCGCCGACGTCGCGATCTACCCTTGCATCCGCCTGCTGCATCGGGCCTTATTGCGTCCGGGAGCGCAGGAGCTGGCGAGCCGCTTCCTGCCCGCCGAAGTGCATTATCCGCAGCTGGCGCGCTGGCTGCGGCGCATGGAAGCGCTGCCGGGCTACGCCGGGACGCTGCCGCCGGGCTGGCAGGAATCCGCAAACTAGGGAGTCACTGGT
>DATJXQ010000181.1:0-2574 GCA_035500015.1 Steroidobacteraceae bacterium | reverse complement strand
CTCGGTTACCGCCGTGAAATACGCGGGTGGCAGCGTCTCGAACTGCATCGCGGCACGGGCGCGGGTCTGCGCATACAGGCTCATCACGCGATCGAGCACACCGTGCAGCCCGGCGCGGATTTCGATGCGCACGTGTTCCAGCATGCGCAGCTTGCGCCGCATGTCGCGGCGGGTGCCCGGCGACAGCCGGCCCAGGTAATCCTCGATGCTGCGAAAATCAATCTCCAGGTACGCCACGGGCAGGCCCGCCAGGGAACGGTAGCCAAGCGGCTCCAGGACCTGATCGCACAGCGGCCGCTGTGCCGCCGCCACGTCTTTCACGGCCAGCAGCCGGCATCCTTCGGCCGCGGCCGCGCGCTCGAACTCCTTCACCAGCAGGCGCAGCGCCGCGGCCCGCCCGTTCCGGTCCAGGCGCGGATCGAAGCCCAATTGCGCGGTTTCCGTGCAGGGTGAGCCGATGCAGGCCAGCCGCATGGTCAGCGCGCGCGGAAAGCGGCGGCGCAGGCCGCCGACGATGCGCCTGCCGGCGCCCACGAGCGTGGTGTCGAGCGCGTAATCCGTGAGGAAGGCCGGTGCCGCCGCGATGACCCGCCCCGCATCCTCGACGATCAGGTAACGCCACTGGAATTCGGCCATGCCGGCGGTCTCGACGGCGCGCAGGTAATCCGCGTTCTCGGTTTCGGCGGCGAACAGGCTGTCCCAGGCCCGCCCTTCCAACTCGCCGATGGACCGCAGCACGCGCGCCTCAGGCACAGGCGATCCCGCCGCCTGCCCGCGCCGCATCGGGAGCGCCGAAGAACTCCCCGGTCATCCGTGCCACCAGTTCGCGTTGGCGATCGACGTGGATCATGTGATAGCTGTCGCCGAGCAGCCGCACCTCGGCGCGCCCGCCCAGTGCCGCCCGCAGCCGCCGGGCATTGCGCGGATTGCTCATGTCGTCCTCGCGCGCATGCAGGATCAGCGTCGGCACGCGCACCCCGGCGCCGATGTGCTCGATGTGCCGCCCGAGCCGGTACATCTGGCCCAGCGATCCGAAGGGCAGATGCGTCAGCGCGCCTTCGATGAATCCCCCGCAACCTTCACACGCGCGCCTGCGCAATTGCGCATCCTTCAGCCCGAAGGGATACGGCTCGGCGATCCTCACGCGGCGCAGCAGCGGCAGATCCGCGAGCAGCTGGATCAATGGCGCGGCCCTGGCCCACAGCGGCATGCTCCAGCCGTCGAACTCGAAAGTCATCGAGTAAACTGCCGCGCCGCGGATCGCCGGCTGTTCCGCGGCCAGCGCCAGTCCCAGCGCGCCACCGACGCAGATACCGGCCACATAGACCGCTTCCACCTGCGCAGCCAGCGAGAAACATGCGCCGCGCGCGGACGCCAGCCAGTCGCGCCAGCCCGTGCGCAGCAACGTGCGGGCATCCGCGCCGTGACCCGCCAGCTGCGGCACGTGCACGGTGAAGCCGCCACGGTGCAGTCTCCTGGCGAGGAAGCGCATCTCGGCCGGCGCACCGCCAAGGCCGTGGATCAGCAGCACGCCCTTCTGCTCCGAGCCTGGCAGGATGAAGCCGCGACCTGTCACGCGCCCGCCCGCCTGGTACGACGCCGGTTCGCGCGTGCCAGGAAACCCAGCGCGTGCGCGGTGCCGATGACATGCACGCCGGCGGCGCGCTGCCTGGCCGCCAGCGCCCGGTGCAGTGCGGGCAGCCGCGTCCAGTGCGCGCGCGGCCGGTAGTGATGCTCGGCATGATGGCCATTGTTGAACCACAGCAGGTTGTACAGCGGCGTGTACGTGGAAACGCCCCAGGCGATGGGTTCGTCGGGGTTGCCGTGCAGGTGCTCGAAATAGCCGTTCAGCTGCGACAGGCACTCGCCCAGGTAGTAGAACGGCAGCAGGAAGAGGACCGCGCGCCAGTCCATGACTGCGAGCAGCGCGACGAAAACCGCCACCGCGCCCAGTTCCACGCGGCCCCAGGCCGCCTCGAAGGGACGCCGCGCCTTCAGCCGGCGATAGATGGAGCCGCCGCTGTCGCGGAAAAATCCCTTGAATACATAACCCCAGGGGCTTTCCGGCGCGCCGTCCCGGCCGAAGCGGTAGATGGACAGTGGATCCCGGGTCTTGCCGTCCGGCCCCGGCCGGTCGCTGTTGCCCTCGTGGTGGCGCATGTGCACCCATGTGTAGAAGGTCTGCGAGAAGCCGATGGCCACCGACTCGAGCAGCGAGAAGGCGCGGTTGAGCGGCTGCCAGCGGAAATACGGCGTGTGCAGGAAGTTGTGCGACACGCTGTTGATGTTCCAGCTGATGCCAAGCGCGTAGAACGCACCGCAGGCCAGGTTCTCCCACCAGCGGCGCCGCCCGAATCCGGCAACCACCCAGACCACGAAAGCCAGGTGCGCACCGGCCGCGGCCACGGCCAGCGCGTCCCAGCGCGACCAGGCGAACAGGCCCCGCGTCCGCTTTTCAAGCCGATAGTCCGCCGTACCGCGCATGCTTTCCTCCGCAACTAGCGGCCAGACAGCCCGACGCAGACCACGCCCGCGGCCACCAGCGCGACGCCCACCAGCTGGCCGCGGCTGAGC
>DATJXQ010000180.1:0-10817 GCA_035500015.1 Steroidobacteraceae bacterium | reverse complement strand
GGCCCCACAGGATCATCGAGTGCAGCTGGCCGCGATCCAGCGTGGCGCGCAGCGCCCGGCCCGGCGCCAGCAGGTGCCGCTGGCCGGCGAACTCCTCGATGGTCCGCGGCCGCATGCGGTCGGCGAGCGGCCGCAGCGGCATGCTCACGGTGCGGCCCGCGCGACCAGTGCCTCGAACCAGCAAACCCAGCGGCCGAGCGGCGTCAGCGCCAGCATCACGCCGATGACCGTGCCGAAGGCGTCGGCCGCCAGGTCGTGCCAGTCGGCGTCGCGGCCCAGATGCATCGTGCCCTGGGCGACTTCGATCAGTCCGCCAAAGAGGATTACCCCGACCGCCACCCACAGCAGCTCGCGGCGCACCACGATGCCTCCGAACCAGAAGGCCAGCGTGCCGAACGCGATCATGTGCTGGGCCTTGTCCCACAGGTGCACCTTCGGCAGATCCCTGGCCGGCGCCAGGCAGACCACGCAGATGGCCAGCACCAGCAGCAAGCCAATGCAGATCCACAGCCGCCGGTAGCGCAGTCCGGGCAGGATGATGGGTGTCACGGCGGCACCGGCGTGCCGATGAGGTTGACACCCGGCGGCCGCACGAACTCCGTGGCGTCGGCGGGCACCGGCGCATTGCGCTTCACGTTGGTGAAACGCAGCGTGGAGCGCTGGCCGAGCTTGTCCAGGAGGATCAGCCGCAACAGCTCCTTGCCCTTGAAGCCGAACTGCGCCTCGCGGAAATCCGAGGCCGGATCCTTCGGCGTGACGCGTACCCAGTCGAGGCCGTCGCGCCGGCCATCGGCCCGCACGTCGAAGGCACCGCGCAGTTCCGCGCCGCCCGCCAGCAGCATCGCCGGGGACTGCGGCGGGGCATCGGCCAGCGGTCTCACGGTGGCCTGGTCCAGGTCGCGATCCAGGAACCACAGGTTGCGGCCATCGGCGATCAGCAGCTGCGCCCCCTCGGCCGCACCATCGGGCGTGGATTCCCAGCGGAACCTGCCGGGCCGCACGATGACCAGCCGCCCATGACCGCCGGCCGCCGGCTTGCCGTCGGCATCCACCACGCTCTGCGTGAAATCGGCGGACCAGGTCGACAGGCCCGCCAGGTAGCTGTCCAGTGCCGTGGTATCGGCGGCCAGGCATGGCAATGCCAGGAGGCCGCCGAGCAGCAGCGCGATGACGGCGCGGCGCGCCTCATTCATCCGCGCTGCCTCCGGGCACCAGCACCTCGCGCGAGCCATTCGGCTGCAGCGGCCCGACCACGCCGGCCGCCTCCATCGCCTCGAGCAGCCGCGCCGAGCGGTTGTAGCCAATCTTCAGCCGGCGCTGCACATAGGAGATCGACGGCTTGCGCTCGCTGATGACGATCTTCACCGCCTCGTCGTACAGCGCATCCTGCTCGGCATCGCCGCCGGGCATGCCCGCTGCACCGCCCTCGCCTTCGCCGCTGATGCCGGGAATGGGCAGTGCGGGACCGGACAGCACCTCCTCGAGATAATCCGGCGGCTCGGCGGTCTTCAGCGCATTGACCACGCGATGCACTTCCTCGTCGGAGACGAAGGCGCCGTGCACGCGATTCGGCACCGAAGTGCCGGGCTGCAGGTACAGCATGTCGCCGTGCCCGAGCAGCGACTCGGCGCCGCCCTGGTCGAGGATGGTGCGCGAATCCACCTTGGCGGACACCTGGAAGGCGATGCGCGTGGGGATGTTGGCCTTGATCAGGCCGGTGATCACATCCACCGATGGACGCTGCGTGGCGAGGATCAGGTGGATGCCCGAGGCGCGCGCCTTCTGCGCCAGGCGCGCGATCAGCTCCTCGACCTTCTTGCCGACGATCATCATCAGGTCGGCCAGCTCGTCGATGATGACCACGATGTAGGGCAGCGGCGCCAGGTCCGGGATGGCACTCTGGTCGAAATGCGGATCGGTGGAGGCGTGCTGCATCATCACCGGATCCTTGATGGGCTTGCCGGCCTCGTTCGCGTCCTTCACCTTGCGGTTGTAGCCGGCGATGTTGCGCACGCCCAGCGCGGCCATCAGCTGGTAGCGCCGTTCCATCTCCGCCACCGACCAGCGCAGCGCGTTGGCGGCCTGCTTCATGTCGGTGACCACCGGCGCCAGCAGGTGCGGGATGCCCTCGTACACCGACAGCTCCAGCATCTTCGGGTCGATCATGATCAGCCGCACGTGCTCGGCGGTGCTCTTGTACAGCAGCGAGAGCACCATGGCGTTGATGCCGACGGACTTGCCCGAGCCGGTGGTGCCGGCGATCAGCAGATGCGGCATCCTGGCCAGGTCCGCCACCACCGGATGCCCGCCGATGTCCTTGCCCAGCGCCAGCGTCAGCGGCGAGCCGATCTCCTCGTAGGACTTCGACTTGATGATCTCCCCCAGCGTGACCATCTCGCGCTTCTCGTTGGGGATCTCCAGGCCCATCACCGACTTGCCGGGGATGACCTCCACCACGCGCACCGAGATGGCCGACAGCGCGCGCGCCAGGTCCTTGGCGAGGCCGGAGATCTGGCTGGCCTTGGTGCCGGGCGCGGGCTGCAGCTCGAAGCGCGTGACCACCGGTCCCGGATGCACCGCGACCACCTCGACCTCCACGCCGAAATCCCGCAGCTTGATCTCCACCAGGCGTGACATGGCGTCCAGCGCCTCGGCCGAATAGGCGGCCACGCGCTCTGGCGGATCGTCCAGCAGCTGCATCGGCGGCAGCTCGCCGGCCGAGGGCTTGTCGAACAGCGTGGTCTGCCGCTCGCGCTGCGCCCGCGCGCTCTTTTCCACCACCGGCGGCGGCGGTTCGATCACCGGCACCACGCGTGGCGCGGCTTTTTTCTGCTGCTCCTGCTTCGCGGCCTCCTGGCGCTCGCGCTTGCGCTCCTGCCCGGCGGACATCTCGCGCCGCGCGCTCAGCCAGCCGCGGATCCAGTCCACGGCCTGCCAGAACGCATGGCCGACGCGGTCGAGCACATCGAGTATCGACACGTGGAAGGCGACCGCCAGTCCCGCGATCCACATGCCCAGCAGCAGCAACGTGGCCCCCAGCCATTTCAGGCTGTGCTCCAGGCCCTCGCCCACCAGCTGGCCGAACACTCCGCCGGCGGATTCACGCAGGCTGCCCGCCGGGAAGTTCAGCGTCGCCAGGCCGCAGCTGGCCGCCAGCAGCAGCAGGAAGCCGCCGCTGCGGATCGCGACATTGAGGCGGCTCGCCGGCTGCAGCGACTCCGTGCGATTGCGGAACACCAGCCATGCCGCCACCAGCAGCATCGCCGGCAGCAGGTAGGCGGGCCGGCCGAAGAGGAACAGCAGCACATCGGCGAGCACGGCGCCCGACCGGCCGATCCAGTTGCGGATGGGCTGGCCGTCGCCCGAATAGGACCAGCCAGGATCGCCGGCCGCATAGGAGACGAGCGCGAGCAGCAGCAGCAGCGCGAACGCCGCGATCAGCACGGCAAGGCCCTCGCGCACGCCCTTGAGCACCGCCTGCGTGAGACGGTTCCCAGATGCCGAAGCCGACGGGCTCAAACCGGGTATGTCTCCTCGGGGCTGCGAATGAATCCGCGCTGCAGGCCACCATCTCTGACGGCAAAATGGGCGCAGCAACGCCGCAGGGAATTATACATGAGCGATACCACACACAGTCCCCTCATCATCCTGGGATCCGGACCGGCCGGCTACAGCGCCGCGGTGTACGCCGCACGCGCCAATCGCGCGCCGCTGCTGATCACGGGGCTGGAACAGGGCGGACAGCTGATGACCACCACCGAGGTGGACAACTGGCCCGGCGATGCCGCGGGTGTGCAGGGACCGGAACTGATGGAACGCATGCGCAGTCATGCCGAGCGCTTCAATACACGGCTGGTGCACGACCATATCCACACCGTGAAGCTGACCGAACGACCCTTCCTGCTGAGCGGCGATGCGGGCCGCTACAGCTGCGATGCGCTGATCATCGCCACCGGCGCCGCGGCGAAATATCTGGGACTGCCATCGGAGGAGGCCTACCGCGGCAAGGGCGTTTCGGCCTGCGCCACCTGCGACGGCTTCTTCTTCCGCAACCAGCGCGTGGCCGTGGTCGGCGGCGGCAACACCGCGGTGGAAGAAGCCCTCTACCTCTCCAATATCGCCGCGCACGTGACGCTGATCCATCGCCGCGACAAGCTGCGCGGCGAGAAGATCCTGCAGGACCGGCTGCATGCGCGCGCCGCGGAAGGCAGGGCAAGCTTCCGCTGGAACAGCACCGTGGAAGAAGTGGTGGGCGATGCCGGCGGGGTCACCGGCGTGCGCCTGTGCGGCGCCGACGGCGCGCCCGGGGAGACACTGCCCGTCACCGGCGTATTCATCGCCATCGGGCACTCGCCGAACACCGGGCTGTTCGCCGGGCAGCTCGACATGCACGGCGGCTATCTGAAGGTGAAGGGCGGCAGCGAAGGCAACGCCACGGCCACCAGCATCCCCGGTGTGTTCGCCGCGGGCGATGTCGCCGACTCGGTGTATCGCCAGGCCATCACCTCGGCCGGCTCGGGCTGCATGGCCGCCCTGGATGCCGACCGCTACCTCGAATCCCACGAACTGCACGACTGATGCGCGCGGCACAGGATGCAGGTCCGCGAACTCCAGCGTATCGATGACATCGCAGCCGCGGACTGGAACGCGCTGCAAGGCACCGACTGCCCGTTCCTGCGCCACGAGTTCCTCGCCGCGCTGGAGCACAGCGGCTGCGTCGGCGGGGACAGCGGCTGGACGCCGGCGCACCTGGCGCTGCTGGATGAAGGCCGGCTCCTCGCCGCCACCCCGGTGTACCGCAAGAGCCATTCCTGGGGAGAATTCGTGTTCGACTTCGGCTGGGCCCGGGCCCACGAGCAGTATGGCCTGCCCTACTACCCGAAGCTGCTGCTGGCCGTGCCTTTCTCGCCCGTCAACGCGCCGCGGTTGCTGCTGGCCGCCGGCCAGCCCGCCGCACCGCTGCGCGAGCGCCTGGTGCGCGAACTGGTGGCGCGCTGCGCGGGCGCGGAACTTTCCTCGGCCCACGCGCTGTTCCTCACCGGCGAGGAGCTCGCTGCATTCACCGCGCAGGGCTGGCTGGCGCGCGGCGACGTGCAGTTCCACTGGCACAACCGCGGCTACGCGGGCTTCGAGGATTATCTGGCCACGTTCCGCTCCGAAAAGCGCAAGCAGATCCGCCGCGAGCGACGCCGGCCCGGCGAGGACGGCATCCATTTCCTCACCTTGCACGGCCCGGATATCCCGCCGTCGCAGCTGCGCTTCGCCTTCGACATGCACGAGCGCAACTTCCACCTGCATGGCCACCAGCCGTACCTGAATTACGCGTTCTTCCAGGAGATCGCGTGCACGCTCGGGGATGCGCTGATGGTCAAGCTGGCCTGCCAGGGCGATACCCCCGTGGCCGCGGCGGTATTCCTCGCTTCGCGCGCCGTGCTGTATGGCCGCTACTGGGGCGCGGTGGGGGAGTTCCACAGCCTGCACTTCGAGACCTGCTACCACCAGGGCATCGAGTACTGCATCGAACGCGGCATCGCGCGCTTCGAACCGGGCACGCAGGGCGAGCACAAGATCGTGCGCGGCTTCGAGCCGGCCACCACGCATTCCGCACACTACGTTGCCGAGCCGCGCCTGCGCCGCGCCATCGCCACCTTCCTCGAGCGCGAGCGGGCAGCCGTGGCGGACTACTCCGCCGGCGCCGCCAGCCACGTGCCCTTTCACCGCGGATGAGCCACCGCGGATGAAACCCATCACCTGGCTGGCGCCGGCGGATCCGCCCGCGCGCTTCCCGCCGGTGGCACAGGCGCTGCATGAACCGCAGGGACTGCTGGCCGCCAGCGGGGATCTCGCGCCGGCGCGCCTGCAGGAGGCATACCGGCGCGGCATCTTTCCCTGGTATTCACCGGGCGAGCCGATACTGTGGTGGTCGCCGGACCCGCGCGAGGTGCTGTTTCCGGGGGAGATGCATGTCTCGCGCAGCCTGCGGCGTACCTTGCGGCGCGCCCTGTTCCAGGTGACGGAGAACCGCGCCTTCGCCACCGTGGTGGCATCCTGCGCCACCGCCCGCGGGACGGCCGGTGGCACCTGGATCACCCCGGAAATGCAGGCCGCCTACTGCCAGCTGCATGGCCTGGGCGTGGCGCACAGCATCGAGGTCTGGTCCGGCGGGGAACTGGCCGGCGGCCTGTACGGTGTGCTCAGCGGCCGGGTATTCAGCGGGGAATCCATGTTCAGCCGCCGCAGCGACGCCTCCAAGGTGGCCCTTGCGTGGCTCGCCACGCAGGCGCCCGGACGCGGCATCGCGCTGATCGACTGCCAGATGCCCTCGGCGCACCTGCGCAGCCTCGGCAGCCGGCCGCTGCCGCGCCGGAAGTTCCTGGAATATCTCGCCGCATAGCCCTCGTTGCTTTGGCGGGCGGCTTTATGCAGAATTCGCGGCCTTTCCCCGTCGGCGGGAATCAGTTCAAGGAACCATGGCCAAAGACGACGCGATACAGATGGAAGGCGAGGTAGTGGAAACCCTGCCCAACACGACGTTTCGCGTGCAGCTGAAGAACGGCCACGTGGTCACGGCCCACATCTCCGGCAAGATGCGCAAGAACTACATCCGCATCCTTACCGGTGACGCGGTGACCGTGGAGATGACGCCCTACGACCTCACCAAGGGCCGCATCGTCTATCGGGGGCGGTAATCAGAGCCAGCCGAAGCCGTGGGCCATGAGCCCGAGCACGGAACCGAAGCCGGTGATGTAAAGCAAAACTCCCCTCACCTCGGCCCTGCCGATCCCGCGCGTGAGGCGGACGTCCATTTCCTTCATGTCCTGGCCCATTGCGTCCATGCGCGCAGCCAGACGGACCTCCAGCGAATCCATCTTCCCAGTCAGGCGGGCCTCCAGCGACTCCACCTTTTCCGTCAGGCGGATTTCCGCACCATCCAGCTTGTCGCGCAGCGCACGGACGTCCTGGCGCACTTCCGCCATGTCCATGCACAGGTGCGCCGCATCGGACTCGATTCGGGCCACCCGTGCTTCCATGTCTGTCTCCATTGCCGGCGCCATGAAGCGCCTCGCCGCAATCAGTTCCACCCGAGCTGCGCAGGGAATTCAAGCATGGCAGGCAGGCAAGGCCAAGCTCGATACTTGGAACAATTCGCATGCAAACAGCACGCCGGAGGTCAGTGACCGGACGCGACGGCCCGACGCGGACATCCCGCGCGCAGCGCATCAAGCCGGCTGCGGCAACACCGGACGCGGCAGCGGCGAGACGCTCAAGGCCAGCGACTTGCCGTCTTCGGCAACCGAAACAGCTACCTGCCCGCCTTCGATCAGCCTGCCGAACAGCAGCTCCTCGGCCAGCGGCCGCTTGATCTGCTCCTGGATCAGGCGCGCCATCGGCCGCGCGCCCATCTTCGGATCGTAGCCATTATCCGCCAGCCAGCTGCGCGCCGCATCGTTCACCGACAGCTGCACGCCCTTCTGCTCGAGCTGCGTCTCCACTTCCACCAGCAGCTTCTCCACCACGCGTTCGATGGTGGCCTTGGACAGCGGCGCAAACTGGATGATGGCGTCGAGGCGGTTGCGGAACTCCGGCGTGAACAGCCGGCGGATCGCCTCCATGCTGTCGGAGGTGTTGTCCGCCTGCATGAAACCGATCGCCGGGCGCGCCATCTCCTGCGCGCCCGCATTGGTCGTCAGCACGATGATCACGTGGCGGAAGTCGGTCTTGCGGCCGTTGTTGTCGGTCAGAACGCCGTGGTCCATCACCTGCAGCAGCAGGTTGAACACATCCGGATGCGCCTTCTCGATTTCATCGAGCAGCAGCACGCAGTGCGGATGCTTGGACACGGCCTCGGTGAGCAGGCCGCCCTGGTCGAAACCCACGTAGCCCGGCGGCGCGCCGATCAGCCGCGACACGGTGTGGCGCTCCATGTACTCGGACATGTCGAAGCGCAGGAACTCCACGCCCAGCGCGGTGGCGAGCTGGCGCGTGACCTCGGTCTTGCCGACGCCGGTCGGCCCGGCGAAGAGGAATGACCCGACCGGCTTGCGCTGCTCGCCCAGGCCCGAGCGCGCCATCTTGATGGCGGCGGCCAGCGCCTCGATGGCCGGATCCTGGCCGAAAATGACCAGCTTGAGGTTGCGCTCCAGGTTGCGCAGCACCTCCTTGTCTGAGGTCGAAACGGTCTTGGCCGGGATGCGCGCGATGCGCGCCACCACTTCCTCGATCTGCTGCACGTCCACCACGTTGCTGCGCTCGGCCACCGGCTTCAGGCGCTGCCGCGCACCGGCCTCGTCCATCACGTCGATGGCCTTGTCCGGCAGGTGGCGGTCGTTGATGTGCCGCGCGGCCAGCTCGGCCGCCGACTTGATGGCCGCGTCGGTGTAGCGCACGCCATGGTGCTCCTCATAGCGCGGCCGCAGGCCCTGCAGGATCTCCACGGTCTCCTGCACCGTCGGCTCCACCACGTCGATCTTCTGGAAGCGGCGCGACAGCGCGTGGTCCTTTTCGAAGATGCCGCGGTATTCCTGGTAGGTGGTGGAACCGATGCAGCGCAGCTCGCCGCTGGTCAGCGCCGGCTTGATGAGGTTCGACGCATCCATCACGCCGCCCGAGGTCGCGCCGGCGCCGATCAGCGTGTGGATCTCGTCGATGAACAGGATGGCGCCCGGCTGCTTGCGGATCTCGGTGATCACCGCCTTCAGCCGTTTCTCGAAATCGCCGCGGTACTTGGTGCCGGCCAGCAGGCTCCCCAGATCCAGCGAATAGACGACGCTGTCTTCCAGCACCTCGGGAACCTTGCCCTCGACGATGAACCGCGCAAGGCCCTCGACAATTGCCGTCTTGCCCACGCCAGCCTCGCCCACGTACAGCGGGTTGTTCTTGCGGCGGCGGCAGAGTATCTCGATGGTGCGCTCGATCTCGATCTTGCGGCCGACCAGCGGATCGATGCGGCCTTCCTGCGCGGCGCGGTTGAGGTTCACCGCGTACTTGTCCAGCGCGCTGCCGCCTTCCGGTTCGCGTTCGCCTTCCGGCCCGCCCTCCTCGCGCGCGACCTTTTCCTCGCGCTCCCTGGCCAGCCCATGCGAGATGTACTGCGTGACGTCGAGCCGCGTGATCTCGTGGCGCGCCAGCAGGAACACCGAGTGGCTCTGTTTTTCGCTGAAGATCGCCACCAGCACGTCCGCGACGCCGACCTCGCGCCGGCCGCCCGACTGCACCTGGAACACCGCGCGCTGCAGCACCCGCTGGAAGCCCAGCGTGGGCTGCACCTCGCGGTCATCCTCGCCGGGCTTCATGCGCGGCGTGGTACTGTCGATATGCGCACGCAATTCCTCGGACAGGCGTCGCAGATCGGCACCGCCGGCCTTGAGGATTTCGCGCACCCGCGGGGTATCCAGGATGGCCAGCAGCAGGTGATCCACCGTGAGAACCTCGTGCCGGGCCTCGCGCGCCTGTGCGAACGCGGCGTTGAGGCAGTTTTCCAGTTCGGATGAGAGCATTGCGGGCTCCTTCAGGCCTGTTCCAGCGTGCACATCAGCGGGTGCTGGTTGTCACGCGAATACCCTACCACCTGTGCCACCTTGGTTTCCGCGATCTCGTACGTAAAAACGCCGCAGACTCCCTTGCCCTTCATGTGCACCTCGAGCATGACGCGCGTGGCAGTCTCCCGGTCCATGCGAAAAAAACGTTCCAGCACGTCGACGACGAAATCCATCGGTGTGTAGTCGTCGTTGAGCAACACCACGCGGTACAGCGGCGGCTGCCGCACTTCGGGCGCGGCCTCCTCCACCACGATGCCCGCATGGCCTTCGCGTTCCTCGTGTGGATCCTGGCCGCTCATGCTCCACATTTGCTACACATTATCGTCCCAATGTCGCCATGGGTGGGGATTGCCGGCGGCGATGCAAGCCTCATCCAGGGATGTCCGCGCCGCCCCGGGGACAGCCGCTTGTAGAGGGGCATCACCCGCCAACATAATACGTTGATAGTGACTACCATGGCTCAAGCCCCGCGCTTCTCCGCCACCGAAATCGCGGGTCAGATCGCCGCCCACGCACCCAGCGGGATCATGTACCTGCTGGGCGTGCTGCTGGCGGTACGCGGGGCGCTGCTGGTCATGGATCTCGCGGGGGTCAACACGGTCACGGCAAAGGTCTCGGGCCTGCCGGCGCCCGCCGCTACCCGCAAGGTCGTCGACATTCCCTCCATCCTGCGCACCAACCTGTTCGGGCAGAGCGCTGCGGCAACGGGCACGGATGCACCGCTCACCACCATGAACCTGAAGCTGAAGCTGGTGTTCGCGGACAACGACCCCAAGCGGGGAGTGGCGGCGCTGGGCCCCGACGACAACGACATCAAGGACTACCAGGTGGGCGACGAGGTGCCCGGTGGCGCGCGCCTCAACGCAGTGTACATGGACCGGGTGCTGCTCGACCGCGACGGCAGCATCGAGGCGCTGCCGCTGCCGGTGCGCGAGCCGGCCACGCCGGATGCCGTCCGGGCCCTGCCGCCGCCCATGACGGGCAACCCCGTACCGCCACTCCAGCGCGTACAGCAGGCCATGCAGAACAATCCGGGGCTCCTGAACCAGGTCATCCAGCGCCAGGCTGTGTTCGCCGATGGCCACCTGCGCGGCATGCGGGTCAATCCCGGCACGAACGCCCAGGCCTTTGCGCGCCTGGGCCTCAAGGCCGGCGACCTGGTCACGGCCATCAACGGCGCGCCGCTGGATGACCCGGCGCACAGCAACGACGTATTCAACTCATTGAACGGCGCGGCCGAGGCGCATGTCACCGTCGTCCGCAACGGCAAGGAGCAGG
>DATJXQ010000179.1:0-20564 GCA_035500015.1 Steroidobacteraceae bacterium | reverse complement strand
AACTCGGCCAGCAGGGGCTGGAAGAGTTCACGCAGCTGCGGATACTGAATATCGCGCGATAGCGCTAGCGGTGCTTCGGTGGTGGCATCACCATGCCCATGGTGACCACCATCTTCATCGCGGCATCGGTGGACATGTCGGTCTCCCGCACGTCCTCGACGGGGACATAGAGAATGAAGCCGGAGGTGGGATTGGGCGTGGTCGGCATATAGACGCAGACCACCTTGCGGCCGGTCACCGCGTCGACGTCGGGCACGTCGGCGGCGGTGACGAAGCCGATGCTCCATGAATCCCGGCGCGGGTATTCCACCAGCACCACCTTGCTGAAGGAGCCCCCCTTGTCGGACACCAGCGTCTCGGTGATGCCCTTGGCGCCCGAATAGATCGAGCGCACCAGCGGGATCCGGTTCATCAGGTCTTCCCACCAGCTGACCAGCGTGGAACCGAGCAGGTTGCGCAGCAGGATGCCCGTGCCCAGCAGCACCACCAGCGCGACGATGGCGCCGAACCCCGGCACGTGGAAGCCGAGCAGCGCATCCGGCTGCCAGCGCGCCGGCAGCAGCGGCAGCACCTCGTCGGCCAGATCGAGCAGGAAGCGGAAGGTGAGCAGCGTGACGCCCAGCGGCACCCATACCAGCAGGCCCGTGACCAGGTAACGGCGCAGCGCCCGCAGCAGCCGCGACATCATCGGCGTGCGCTGCCGCGTGCGCGGGACGGCGTCTTCTTCTTCGCCGCCGGGGCGGGCTTGGCCTCCGCCTTTGCCTCAGGCTTCGTGTCGGACTTCGTTTCGGACTTCGTTTCCGGTTTCACGTCGGCTTTGGGCTCGGCCTTCGCCTCGGGCTTGTCCGCCTCGACGAGATTGCGCTTCCTGTCCTGGTCGGACTTGAAGTCGGTCTCGTACCAGCCGCCGCCCTTCAGGCGGAACACGGGCGCGGAAACCAGCCTGGTGAGCTGGTTCCTTCCACACTTCGGGCACTTGCGCAGCGGCGCATCGCTGACTTTCTGCAGCACCTCGACCTCTGCGCCACAGGCCCGACACTGGTATTCGTAGAACGGCATCCGGGGTGATTATAAGCCCCCGCCTGTGGCGTTTCAGTTGGCGCGCTTCTCGAACACGAGCTGCTCGCCTTCCACCGCCGCGAGAATGCGGTCGCCGGGCACGAACTGCCCCTTCAGGATGCGCTCGGCCAGCGGGTTCTCGATCTGCTGCTGGATGGCGCGCTTCAGCGGCCGCGCGCCGTACACCGGGTCGAAGCCGGCCTCGCCCAGCCGGTCGCGGGCCTCATCCGCCAGTTCCAGCGTCATGTCGCGCTCGGCCAGGCGCCGCTTCAGGCCGGCCAGCTGGATGTCCACGATGGCGCGGATCTCACCCGCGCCCAGCGGATGGAACACGATGATGTCGTCGATGCGGTTGATGAACTCGGGGCGGAAGTGCGCCTGCACGCGCTCCATCACCTCGGCCTTCATGCGCGTGTACTGCTTCTCGCCCGCCAGCTGCTGGATCACGTCCGAGCCGAGGTTCGAGGTCATGATGATGACGGTGTTGCGGAAATCCACGGTACGGCCCTGCCCGTCGGTGAGCCGGCCATCGTCCAGCACCTGCAGCAGCACGTTGAAGACATCCTTGTGCGCCTTCTCGACCTCATCGAGCAGCACCACCGAATACGGCCGGCGGCGCACGGCCTCGGTGAGGTACCCGCCCTCCTCGTAGCCCACGTAGCCTGGCGGTGCGCCGATCAGCCGCGCCACCGAGTGCTGCTCCATGAACTCGGACATGTCGACGCGCACGATGGCGTCCTCGCTGTCGAACAGGAATTCGGCCAGCGCCTTGCACAGCTCGGTCTTGCCCACGCCGGTGGGCCCGAGGAACAGGAAGGAACCATTGGGCCGGCGCGGATCGGCAAGCCCCGCGCGCGCGCGGCGGATGGCATTGGCGACGATCTTCAGCGCCTCGTCCTGGCCGACCACGCGCCTGCCCAGCGCCTCTTCCATGCGCAGCAATTTCTCCTTCTCGCCTTCCAGCATCTTCGAGACCGGAATGCCGGTCCACTTGGAGACCACCTCGGCGATCTCCTCCTCGGTGACGCTGTTGCGCACCAGCTGGTTGGGTTTGGCTTCGGCAACCTGCGCGGCCGCGAGCTTCTTCTCCAGCTCGGGGATCCGGCCGTACTGCAGTTCGGCCATCTTCGCCAGGTCGTTGGCGCGGCGCGCGGTGTCCAGTTCCAGGCGCGCTTTTTCCAGGTCTTCCTTCACCGCGGCCGCGCCCTGCAGCGTGGCCTTCTCGGCCTTCCAGATCTCCTCGAGGTCGGCGTACTCCTTCTGCAGCTCGCGCAGGGTTTCCTGCAACACGGCCAGGCGCTTCTTCGAGGCCTCGTCGTCCTCCTTCTTCAGCGCCACTTCCTCGATGCGCAGCTGGATGATGCGCCGGTCGAGCTTGTCCATCTCCTCCGGCTTGGAATCGATCTCCATGCGGATGCGTGCCGCGGCCTCGTCGATCAGGTCGATGGCCTTGTCCGGCAGCTGGCGGTCGGCGATGTAGCGGTGGGAGAGCTGCGCCGCGGCCACGATGGCCGGGTCGGTGATCTCCACCTTGTGGTGCACCTCGTAGCGCTCCTTCAGGCCGCGCAGGATGGCGATGGTGTCCTCGACCGAGGGCTCATCGACCAGCACCTTCTGGAAGCGGCGTTCCAGCGCCGCGTCCTTCTCGATGTACTTGCGGTATTCATCGAGCGTGGTGGCGCCCACGCAGTGCAGTTCCCCGCGCGCCAGCGCGGGCTTCAGCATGTTGCCGGCATCCATCGCGCCCTCGGCCTTGCCGGCGCCCACCATGGTGTGCAGCTCGTCGATGAACAGGATCACCTGGCCTTCCTGCTTCGCGAGATCCTTCAGCACGGCCTTGAGCCGTTCCTCGAACTCGCCGCGGAACTTGGCGCCGGCGATCAGCGCGCCCATGTCGAGCGCCAGGATCTTCTTGTTCTTCAGGCCCTCGGGCACCTCGCCGTTGATGATGCGCTGCGCGAGGCCTTCGACGATCGCCGTCTTGCCCACGCCGGGCTCGCCGATCAGCACGGGATTGTTCTTGGTGCGCCGCTGCAGCACCTGCACCGTGCGGCGGATCTCGTCGTCGCGCCCGATCACCGGGTCGAGCTTGCCGCCGGCGGCGCGCTCGGTGAGGTCGATGGTGTATTTGGCCAGCGCCTCGCGGCTCTCCTCGGCATTGGCATCGTTCACGGCCTCGCCGCCACGCACTTCATTGATGGCCTGCTCGAGTTTCGCCTTCGTCAGGCCGTGACTCCTGAGCAGCCGCGCCAGCTCGCCGCGATCCTCCAGCGCCGCCAGCGCGAACATCTCGCTGGAGATGTAGGCATCGCCGCGCTGCTGCGCCAGCTTGTCGGTGACGTTCAGCGCGCGCTGCAGATCCTGGGATACATGCACCTCGCCCGGACTGCCTTCCACCTTCGGCAGCCGGTCGAGCATCGCGCCCAGCTCGCCGCGCAGCTTCGCGACATTGACCCCGGCCTTGGCGAACAGCGGCTTCAGGCCGCCACCCTCCTGGTCGAGCAGCGCCACCAGCAGGTGGGCGGGCTCGATCATCTGGTTGTCGCGGCCGACGGCCAGCGACTGGGCATCGGCCAGGGCGTTCTGGAAGCGGCTGGTCAGTCTGTCATTACGCATGGCGACGATGTTGGGGCCGTGCCCAGGCGAATCAATAGGGATTGTTGCGGAGTCGCCGTCAGTGCGGCAGCAGGTATTCGACACCTGCCACCAGACCGACACCGGCGGCGATCAGCACCACCTGCAGCAGGCTGCTGCGCGCATCCGTGCGCCGGTGCAGCCCGGGGATCAGGTCGGCCACCGCCACGTACAGCAGGCTCGCGGCGGAAACAGCCAGCGCATAGGGCAGCACCGGCCGCAGCGCCGACAGCGCGCAGAACCCGGCCACGCTGCCGATGACCGCGCCCAGCGCCGTGGTCAGGTTCCAGCGCAGCGCCTGGCCGCGCGACAGTCCGCTGTGCAGCAGCACCGCGAAATTGCCCACCTCGCTGGGCAGCTCGTGCGCCAGCACCGCGATGCCGGTCATCACGCCCAGGTTCCGGTCGATCAGGAAGGCCGCCGCGATCAGCACGCCATCCAGCACGTTGTGCATGGTTTCGCCCACCAGCAACATCGGTCCCGGCATGCCGACGTGATGATGGTGGCCGGGGTCCGGTCCATGCGTCTCGCAGTCGCCCTCGTGGCAATGGCGCCACAGCACCAGCTTTTCCAGCACGAAGAACAGCGCGATGCCGCCCAGCAAGGCGACACCCACCGCGCCGTAGCGCGTGGGGCCGGCCTGCTCGATGGCCTCGGGCAGCAGGCCGAGCAGCGCCGCCGCAAGCAGCGCGCCGGTGGCGAATGCCACCATCAGCGGCAGCGCGCGGGTGCGCACCTGTTCCGGCACCAGCAGGAAGGTGCTGGCCACCAGCACGCCGGCCATCCCGCCGAACAGGGTGAAACCCAGTATCCACGCCAGGGTATTCATGGCTGCAACCAGATCAGCGTCGCGAACCGGCCGGTGCCGGCAAGGCCACGGTGTTGCACGTCGCGGCGGTGGGAATAGAAATGCGCCTCTTCCGCATAGGTGCAGCGGCCGCTGTCGGCGATGTGCGCCACGCCGAGGCGCTGCAGCTGCCGGCGCGCCAGCCACGGCAGGTCGCACTGCCAGTGCCCGGCGCGCCCTGGCACGAACGCCGCGGCATTCTCCGCATCCGCGGCAAGGAATGGCTCGCGCACGTCGGCGCGCACCTCGAAATGCCGCGCGCTGATGGCCGGACCGATCCAGCATGCCAGGGCCACGCCGGCGGCAATGCGGGTACGCAGCGCCGCCACGGTGGCCTCGAGCACGCCCGCAGCCAGGCCGCGCCAACCCGCATGCGCGATGGCCACGGCCGAGCCGTCGCCGGCGGCAAGCAGCACCGGCAGGCAATCGGCGGTAAGCACGGCGCAGACCGTGCCCGCGCGGCCGGTGACGGCGGCATCGGCCTGAACCGGATGCTCCCTGGCGCCCGCGTCCAGGTCCGCCACGGCGGCGCCATGCACCTGGTGCAGCCAGCGCGGTTCATCCGGCAATGCGGCCGCGGCGCGCAAGCGGCGGCGATTCTCCGCCACTGCCGCGGCTGTGTCGCCCACGTGCGCGGCGAGATTGAGCTCCTCCCTGGGCGCGGCGCTCACGCCACCGCGGCGCGTGGTGACCAGCGCACGCACACCCGGCGGCGCGCGCCAGTCCGGCGCCAGCAGCGGCAACCCGGAGGACATCAGCGCTCGCCGGTGCGCAGCGCGGCCAGCAGCGCCGTGAAATCCGCGGGGAGCGGCGCTTCCACGGCAATGGTCTCGCCGGTCACGGGGTGCGCGAATTCCAGTTTCGCGGCATGCAGCGCCTGGCGGCGGAACGTGGCCAGCGCGGCGCGCACGGCCGGCGCCAGGCCTGCAACCAGCTGGCGGCGTCCGCCGTACAGGGGATCGCCGACCAGCGGATGACCGATGTGCGCCAGGTGCACGCGGATCTGGTGCGTGCGCCCGGTCTCCAGCGCCACGCGCAGCAGCGTGTGCCGCATGCAGCGCTCCTCGATGCGGTAGTGCGTCACCGCGGCGCGGCCGTCGGCACGCACGGCCATGCGCAGCCGGTCGGTGCGGTGGCGGCCGATGGCCTTGTCCACGGTGCCGCCGCCGGTGAAGGTGCCCACGCACAACGCGAGGTACTCGCGCCGTACCGAATGCTCGCGCAACGCGGCAACCAGCCGCGTGTGCGCTTCCAGAGTCCGCGCCACCACCAGCAGCCCGCTGGTGTCCTTGTCGATGCGGTGCACGATACCGCTGCGTGGCACTGCCGCGAGCCGCGGATCCAGTGCGAGCAGGCCGTTCTGCAGCGTATGCGCGCGGTTGCCGGCACCCGGGTGCACCACCAGCCCGGCGGGCTTGTCGATTACGAAAATGTGAGGATCGCGGTGGCGCACGACCAGCGGCATGCGCTCCGGGGCGACGCGCTCGTCATGCTTCTCGCGCGCGCGCACGCTGACGCGTTCGCCACCGAATACCGAATCGCGCGGCCGCGCCGGCCGGCCATCCAGCGCCACCGCACCGTCGCGGATCCATCCGGCCAGGCGCGAGCGCGAGTACTGCGGCAGCGCCCGCGCCAGTGCCTGGTCCAGCCGCTGTCCGCCCGGACAACCCGGCAGAGTCAGGCTCAGTTCCAGCAGCGGGGCAGGATGGCTCATTCGTCTATACTAGCGTGATGCCTGCCTCCACCGCCCGCCGCGCGCTGCTGCTGCTTGCCCTGTGCATCAATCTTGTGCTCGCCGGGTGCGCATCCCATGGCAACAGCCGCCTGCAGCGCCTGGCGCGCAACCCGCCGGGAGTACTTTACGAACTGGGGCGGCGCGCCCTGCATTCCCACGACTACCAGGCGGCGGTGGACGCCTATGAAGCGCTGACCACCCAGTACTCGTTGACCGCCGAGGCGCGCCAGGCACGCCTCGAACTCATCTACGTCTACTACAAACTGGACGAGAAGGAATCCGCGCGCGACGCCGCGGACACCTTCATCAAGGAAGATCCCACGCACCCGAACATCGACTACGCCTATTACGTCCGCGGGCTGGTGGATTTCGAGAATGCCCCGATGAAGATCGAGCTGCTGCTGGGCGGCGACCCGACCGCGCGGCCGCCGGAGACGGCCCGTGACGCGATCGATTCATTCCGCACGGTGGTCACGAAGTACCCGGCCAGCATCTACGCGGCCGACGCGCGCCGCCGCATGATCTACATGCGCAACCGGCTCGCCGACTTCGAACTGAAGGCCGCGGATTACTACATGCAGCGCGGGGCCTGGGTGGCCGCGGCGCAACGGGCGCGCCAGGCGGTCGAGCAATACGACGGCGCACCGGCGGTGAAGGACGCGCTGCGGGTGATGATCGTGTGCTACCGCAAGCTGCAGTACACCGACCTCGCGGACAACACGCTGCGGGTATTCCGGGAGAATTTTCCCGGCCAGTCCCCGGATCTGCCGCAGCACGAGGGACTGAACCTGGTGCACAAGATATTCGGCGGCGGCTCGCCGAGCATCTTCAGCGGCGATAACCATTAGTGATGGGATAGCGCCAGTCGCGCCCGAAGGCGCGGCGGCTGACGCGCACGCCCGGCGGCGCCTGCCGCCGCTTGTACTCGTTGCGCTTCACCATGTCGAGCACGCGGCCGACCACCACGCGGTCGAAACCCCGCGCCACGATCTCGTCCACGGACAGGTCCTCCTCGATGAAAGCCTCGAGGATGGCATCCAGCACCGCGTAGGGCGGCAGCGTATCCGTATCCTTCTGGTCGTGGCGCAGCTCGGCCGAGGGCTCGCGCTCGATCACGCGCAGCGGAATCGGCTCGCCGCCGTATTCGCCGCGCGCGGCCGCCTGTGCATTGCGCCAGCGCGCCAGGCGGTACACCAGCATCTTGCTGCAGTCCTTGATCGGCGCGAAGCCGCCGTTCATGTCGCCGTACAGCGTGGCATAACCCACCGCCATCTCGCTCTTGTTGCCGGTGGTCAGCAGCATGCGGCCGGTCTTGTTGGAGATGGCCATCAGCAGCACGCCACGGATGCGCGCCTGGATGTTCTCCTCCGTGGTATCGGGCCTGCGCCCGGCGAACTGACCGGCGAGCGCCGCCAGCGTCGCCTCGAACACACCCTCGATGGGGATGATGCTGTGCGCGACGCCCATGCGCGCGGCCTGCGCGGCGGCATCGTCGCGGCTCATCTGCGAGGTGTAGCGCGAGGGCATCATCACCACCTGCACGTGCTCCGCCCCCAGCGCGTCGACCGCGATGGCCAGCGTCAGCGCGGAATCCACGCCGCCGGACAGGCCGATCACCACACCGGGAAAGCGGTGCTTGCGCACGTAGTCGCGCACGCCCAGCACCAGCGCGCGGTAGACGCTCTCCTCGTCGGCCAGCTCCGGCGCCACGGCATCGGGCGCGGCGCCGCGCAGCTGCGGCCGGCCATCGGCATCGCGCTGCAGGTGCAGCAGCTCCAGCGCCTCCTCGAAGGCCGGCGCGCGCAGCACCACCTTGCCCGCGGCATCCATGGCGAATGAGCGCCCGTCGAAGACCAGCTCGTCCTGGCCGCCGATCAGATTGACATAGACGATGGGCAGGCCGGTGTCGGCCACGCGCTCGCGCAGCACGCCTTCGCGCACACGCTGCCGGCGCTGCTCATAGGGCGAGGCGTTGATGCTGATGATGAGCTCGGCGCCGGCGGCCTTCGCCAGCCGCACCGGCTCGGGTTCCCACACGTCCTCGCAGATGGTGAGACCCAGCCGCACGCCCATGAACTCCACCACCGCAGCGGCGGCGCCGGGCGTGAAATAGCGCTTCTCGTCGAAGACCTGGTAATTCGGCAGGCAGATCTTGCGGTAATTCACCGGCGCGCCGCCCGGCACCAGCAGCCGCGCGGCGTTGTAGATGCGCAGCGCGCGGCCGGCATCCTCGTATTCGGGATAGCCCAGCAGGATGGCCGGCAGCCCGGAGGCCGGATCGTCCACCTCGCGTGCCAGCGCGGCCAGCGCCTCTTCCAGCTGGATGCGCAGGCCGCGGTGGAACAGCAGATCCTCGGGCGGATAGCCCGACAGCGTCAGCTCCGGGAACACCACCAGGTCGGCACCGCGCCGCCGCGCCGCCAGCGCCGCCGTGCGCACTCGTCCCAGGTTGCCCCGTACATCGCCGACGAGCAGGTCGAGCTGGGCCAGCGCGATGCAGGGGCCCGCGGCCACGGGTTGGTGCTACTTCTTCCGCGCCGGGCGGCGCACGACCTTCCGGCGGGACGGCGTCTTGCGCGCCGCGGACTTTTTCTTCCCGGCAGCGGGCTTTTTCTTCTTCACGCGCGACCCGGCCGCGGACTTGCCCGTCATCGGCCCCTTGCGTGGCGGACCGCGCATCGCGGACGGCCGCTTGTCGATGCGCGCGGCCGCCGCGCGTATCCTGGCGCGTACCTTCAGCAGCGCGGCCATTGCCGTGCCCAGCTCCGCCGGACTGTGCACCGTGCGCACGCCGGCCTGCTCCAGCGCCCGGTACTTGTCGGCGGCGGTTCCCTTGCCGCCGGCCACCACCGCGCCGGCATGTCCCATGCGCTTGCCCGGCGGCGCGGTGACGCCGGCGATATAGGCCACCACGGGCTTGGCGACGTAACGGGCGATGTGCGCGGCCGCGGCTTCCTCGTCGCTGCCGCCGATCTCGCCGACCATCACGATGCCTTCGGTCTGCGGATCGCGCTCGAACAGCTCGATGACGTCGATGAAATTCATGCCCCGCACCGGATCGCCGCCGATGCCCACGCAGGTGCTCTGCCCGAGGCCGATGGCCGTGGTCTGGTGCACGGCCTCGTAGGTGAGCGTACCGGAGCGCGACACGATGCCCACGCAGCCCTTCTGGTGGATGAAGCCGGGCATGATGCCGATCTTCGCCTCGTCCGGCGTGATGATGCCCGGGCAGTTCGGGCCGATCAGCCGCGTGGGCTTGCCGGCCAGCGCGGCCTTCACGCGGATCATGTCGTTCACCGGGATGCCCTCGGTGATGCACACCACCAGCTCGATGCCGGCATCGGCCGCCTCGAGGATGGCGTCGGCCGCGAACGCCGCGGGCACGTAGATCATGCTCACCGTGGCGGCGGTGGCGGCCACAGCCTGGTGCACGGTGTCGAACACCGGCAGATCCAGGTGGCGTGTGCCGCCGCGGCCCGGCGTGATGCCGCCGACCACGCGCGTGCCGTAGGCGATGCACTGCTGCGCGTGGAAGGTGCCCTGCTTGCCGGTGAAGCCCTGCACGATGACCCGACTGCGCTTGCTGACGAGGATGCTCATGGCTGGCCTGTATTACTTGCGGGCGGCGGCCACGGCTTTCTTCGCCGCGTCGGTGAGACCATCGGCCGGCGTCACCGCCAGGCCGCTGCCGGCCAGCAGCGCGCGCGCCTGCGGCGCGTTGGTGCCTTCGAGGCGCACCACCACCGGCACCTTCACGTCCACCTTCTTCACGGCGGCGATGATGCCTTCGGCAATCACGTCGCAGCGGACGATGCCGCCGAAGATGTTCACCAGGATGGCGCGCACCTTCTCGTTGGCGAGGATCAGCTCGAAGGCCGCAGTGACGCGTTCGGCAGTGGCCCCGCCGCCCACGTCGAGGAAGTTGGCCGGCCGGCCGCCGTGCAGCTTGATGATGTCCATCGTGGCCATCGCGAGGCCCGCCCCGTTGACCATGCAGGCGATGTCGCCATCCAGCGAGACATAGTTGAGGTCGTGCTCGGCCGCGCGCGCCTCGATGGGATCTTCCTGCGAGCGGTCGCGCAGCGCCACCAGCTCCGGGTGGCGGAACAGCGCGTTGTCGTCGATGCCGATCTTGGCGTCCAGCGCCACCAGCGCGCCGGCCTGCGTGACGATCAGCGGGTTGACCTCCACGAGGCTGGCGTCCTGCTCCACGTAGAGCTTGTACAGCGCCTTGAGGATGGCGGTGAATTCGTTGACCTGCGGGCCGGCGAGGCCGAGGCCGAAGGCCAGCTCGCGCGCCTGGTAGGCCTCGAAGCCCGCGGCCGGATGGACGGTGACGGACAGGATCTTCTGCGGCTCCTTCGCCGCGACTTCCTCGATATCCATGCCGCCGGCGGCGGAAGTCACCACCGCGATGCGGCTCTTCTCGCGATTCAGCGTCAGCGACAGGTAGATCTCGCGCGCGATCTGCGAACCGCTTTCCACGTATACGCGGCCGACGGGCAACCCCTGCGCGCCGGTCTGCTTCGTGACCAGACGCCGGCCGAGCATGCCCTCCGCAGCGGCATGCACGGCATCGAGGTCGCGCACCACCTTCACGCCGCCGGCCTTGCCGCGCGCGCCGGCGTGCACCTGCGCCTTCACCACCCAGACGGCGCCGCCGAGCTTGCGGGCCACCGCCTGCGCCTCATCGGCCGAAGCGGCAACCTCACCGGGGGGCACCGGCACGCCGTAGGCGGCGAAGATCTTCTTGGACTGGTATTCATGCAGATTCATGGAACTGTGATTGTCTCGTATTCGTGCGGGTGCCGCCAGCTTCGATGGCGGTGTTAGAGTCACCGGCCATGCGCACTCACTCCCAGCGGCGCCTGGATCCCGGCGAGGGCGGTCCGTCGGACTTCGCCTGGCGCGTCATAGGGCTCGTGAACCTGTACCGGCTGCTGGTCGCCTGCGGCCTGTTCGCCGCGTCGCGCTCGGAAAACGTGCAGGACATCCTCGGTATCGAGCGTCCTGGGCAACTCGCGCTGATCAGTGCGGCTTGGCTGCTGGTGGGCATCGGCCTGATCGCGCTGCGCCGCCTCCCCGCAGTGGGTCTGCGCCTGCTCGCGCTCAGCTACGCGCTGGTGGATGCCGTCGCGATCGGCTTCGTGCTGTGGGCGACGAATGGCGTGGAGAGCGGCCTGGGCATCCTCGTGCTGCTGCCGGTCGCGGCGATGGCCATGCTCACGGGCCCCCGCGATGCGCTGTTCATGGCGGCCACCGCCGCCGTGGCGGTGCTGGCGCAGCAGCTGGCGCGCGAACTGGCGCCCGGCCCGGATGCCGGCGGCTACCTCAATGCCGGCGTGCTCGGCGTGGTGATCTTCCTCGCCGCGCTGCTGCCGCGCCTGCTGATCGCACGCATGTCGCACAGCGAGGCGCTGCTGCGACGCCAGGAGGTGGACCTCGCCAACCTCGCGCACCTGTCGCAGTACATCGTGGCCAGGCTCCGCGAGAGCATCCTAGTGGTGGATGAAACCGACCGCATACGCCTGATCAACGAACCGGCCGCCGGCATCCTGGGCAGCAGCAGCGCGTGGCCCGGCGCATTGCTCGGCGAGTGCTCGCCACGGCTGCTGTACCTGCTCTCGGGCTGGCGCCAGCATGGCGGTGCGCAGGAGCCCGACAGCTTCACGGCGGCCGATGGCGCGCGGCTGATCCAGCCGCATTTCGCGCCGCTGGGTTCGGCCCGGCCCGGCCCGGTGCTGATCTTCCTCGAAGACACCAGCCTGATCGCGGAGAAGGTGCAGCAGTCCAAGCTGGCCGCGCTGGGCCGGCTCAGCGCCAGCATCGCGCACGAGATCCGCACGCCGATCGCCGCGATGAGCCATGCCGGGCAGCTGCTGGCCGAATCCCCGCACATACCGGAAACCGACCGGCGCCTCACGCGCATCATCCGCGACAATGC
Organism: Steroidobacteraceae bacterium; assembly: GCA_035500015.1. GTDB lineage: Bacteria > Pseudomonadota > Gammaproteobacteria > Steroidobacterales > Steroidobacteraceae > ZC4RG30. The sequence continues at coordinate 8,345 of DATJXQ010000179.1, read as the reverse complement.
CGAACGGGTCAGCCGCATCATCGAGGACGTGCTGGAATTCTCCCGCCGCAGCACACGCCGGCCGCAGCGCCTCGAGCTGCCCGACTGGATCGCGGAATTCTGCGCCGAGTTCTGCGCCACGCAGCAGGTCGGCGCGCACGAGCTGTGCATCGCCGTATCACCCGACGAGGGCGTGCCTCTGGCGGTCAGCGTCGATCCGACGCAGCTGCGGCAGGTGATGTGGAACCTGTGCCGCAACGCGCTGACACATGGCCGCAGGCCCGATGTGGGCGAACCTGTGGAGATACGCTACGGCCGGCTCGCCGGCAATGGGCGCCCCTTCGTCGAGGTTCGGGACCGTGGCCCCGGCATTGCTGCGGAGGATGCAGAACGGGTATTCGAGCCCTTTTTCACCACGGCCGCGCGCGGCACCGGCCTCGGGCTGTTCCTCGCGCGCGAACTGGCCGAGAGCAACGGCGCCGCGCTGCTGCACGAGTCGCCGCCGGACGGCGGCACGCTGTTCCGCCTGGTGTTCACCGATCCCGGCCGCTGGCAGGAATGAGCGAACGCACACTGTATGCCCGACGCACGCATACTGATAGTCGACGACGAACCCGATCTGGTCGAGCTGGTCGTTCTCACCCTGCAGCGCATGGGTCTGGCTCATGCCGCAGCCGGCACGCTGCGCGAGGCCCGACGGCAGCTGCTGGCCGCGAGCCACGACCTGGTCCTGTGCGACATGCGCCTGCCCGACGGCGACGGGCTGGAACTGCTCGAATGGCTGCAGGTGCGCCGACCGGGACTGCCGTGCGCGGTCATCACCGCGCACGGCAACATCGAGACCGCAGTGCGCGCGCTGAAACTCGGCGCCTTCGATTTCCTGTCAAAGCCGCTGGATCTGAGCGCGCTGCGACGGCTGATCGCCGGGGCCCTGAAGCTCGGTGAGCGGCGCAGCGACGATGCGACCTTCCAGGGACCGCGCCTGCTCGGCAGCTCCGCGCCGATGGAGCAGCTGCGCGAAATGATCGCACGCGTGGCGCGCAGCCAGGCGCCGGTGCACATCGCCGGCGAGAGCGGCACCGGCAAGGAACTGGTGGCGCGGCTGATCCACCAGTCCGGACCACGCGCCGAGGCGCCGTTCGTCGCGGTCAACTGCGGCGCCATTCCCGGCGAGCTGATGGAAAGCGAGTTCTTCGGCCACAAGCGCGGCAGCTTCACCGGCGCGGTAGCCGACAAGAAAGGCCTGGTGCAAAGCGCCGAGGGCGGCACGCTGTTCCTTGACGAGGTGGCCGACCTGCCGCTGCACATGCAGGTGAAGCTGCTGCGCGTGATCCAGGAGAAAAGCGTGCGTCCGGTGGGCGAAACGGCCGAAACACCGGTCGACGTGCGCCTGCTGTCGGCCACGCACAGGAACCTCGCCGAGCTGGTCGCGCGCGGCGGTTTCCGTGAGGACCTCTTCTACCGCATCGATGTGATCGAACTGCGCGTGCCCTCGCTGCGTGAACGGCCGGGCGACGTGCCGGAACTCGCCAATTACATCCTGCAACGCCTGCGGCGGCGCAACGCCGACGGCGCGGCGGCGGAGCTCACCGCCGAGGCGGTGGCGATGCTGAGTGAATATGATTTCCCCGGCAATGTGCGCGAACTGGAGAACATTCTGGAACGCGCGCTGACGCTGTCGCCCGACGGCCGCATCCGGCCCGACGACATCCGGCTGCGCGCCGCGCCGCGCCATGAAGCCGCTGTGCCACAGGCGGCGCAGACGCCGGAGACCGGCACCGAAGCACTGGGCGACCGCCTCGACGGACTGGAGCGCGAGGCCATCCTGCATGCGCTCGAGCAGACCCATTACAACCGCACCGCCGCGGCGAAGCTGCTCGGCGTGACCTTCCGGGCGCTGCGCTACCGCATCAAGAAACTGGGCATCGAGTAAGACCGAGTGCACGTCACAATGTGACGCGCAGCGTCACATTGTGACGTGCACTGTCGCCGCCAGCGCACAGCAGCGGCCCGATTCGCGAACCGGAGCACAGAACAAACCCCTATGGATCACTAAGTTACGCCTCACGGCAGGCGCTGGCACAGGCCTTGCTTTTATCGGGTATCGGCCTTGCCGAGTCGCTGTTCAATCCAAGGGAAGTTTCAGGAGAACCATCCAATGACGAAGTCTGTACAAAAGGGTTTCACCCTCATCGAGTTGATGATCGTGGTCGCGATCATCGGCATCCTCGCCGCCATCGCCATTCCGGCGTATTCGGACTACACCACGCGTGCGCAGGTCACCGAAGGCCTGAACCTGGCCGGTCCGGCCAAGGCGGCCATCGCCGAGACGTATTCGTCGGGTGGCGCATGGCCGGCCGACAACACGGCAGCGGGCCTGGGTTCTGCCATCCAGGGCAAATATGTTTCTTCGGTGCAGGTCGTCAAGAACCAGATCACGATCACTTTCAAGAACGGCGCGCCGGCCAACAAGAGTATTTGGGGCGGAACTCTTACACTTACGGCCGGCCTTAGTCCAAACAATGACGTCGTCTGGCAGTGCGGCAACAAGGGTGGCGCGACTGGCCCGGGCAGCAACATCACCGCCGGATCCACCGCTTGGATGGCTGATCTCGGCCCGAATGGCATCGCGGCGAAGTACCGTCCGGCCGAGTGCCGTCAGTAACCTCAGTTCGACCTGAGGTTCTTCGGAGCCTGCAACTCGAAGCCCCTCCCTGTGGAGGGGCTTCTCTTTGAATGGCGGGGTCATGAGCAAGGCAGCATCCAGCCAGCGACCGCTTTCCGCCACCGCGGGCCTGGGCCTCGCCGCGCTGCTGGGCTGCGCATTGCTGCTGCTGTCCTTTGCCCGGCTGCTGGGCGACATGCATTCCGCGGCCTTCGACATGTCCATTGTCGCCAGCGCCCTCACCGATCCCTTCTGGCATACCCGTCTCGCGCGCAACATCGTGCTGTTCGCAGTGGCGATACTCGCCCTGCACGTGGGCTTCGGCTTGCTGTGCTGGCTGCTGGCGCGGCTGGCGGAAAAGGCTTTTCCGGCGGCGCGCTGCACACGGCGCCAGTGGCTGCTGCTATGGTTCTTCGCCGGTTCCGGCTGGCTGCTGCTGGCCAATGCGGCGCACTTTGCTCATTCTTCGCTGGGCCAGCCCTGGCACGACATGGCGGATACTCCGGTGCTGGGCATGACACCGTACGCATGGGGCACGGCCGGCATGCTGGCCGCTGCGGCAGCGGTGCTGCTGGTGTTCCTCTACCGGCAGGCCGCCTGGCGGCGGAAAGGTTATCTGCTGGCGGCTGGCGCAGCGCTGCTGGCCGGCGTGGGCTTCACCTGGAGCAACGGCGCGCATCGCAGCGATGCCGCGTCCCGGCCGCCCAATATCGTGTTCCTGGGCGTCGATTCGCTGCGGCCGGACTTCGTCGATGCCGGTGCCGCACCGCACGTGCGTGCCTTCCTGGATGGCGCCGTGCGCATGCAGGATGCCGTGACGCCGCTGGCGCGGACGTTTCCCTCCTGGATATCCATCCTCACCGGCCGGCATCCGCACACCACCGGCGCCTTCATGAACCTGCTGCCGCCCAAGCTGATCCACACCGGCCCGACGCTGCCGCAGATCCTGCACGCGCACGGCTACCGTACCTACTACTCGATGGATGAAACGCGCTTCGCCAACATCGATGCCAGCTATGGCTTCGACCGCACGCTGACTTCCACCATCGGCGGCAGCGACTTCGTGATCTCCTGGTTCGCGGACACGCCGCTGTCGAACATGGTGATGAACAGCTGGCTGGGTGCGCTGCTGTTCCCGCACGTGCACGCCAACCGCGCCGCGCACGTCACCTACGATCCGAATTCCTTCGTGCGGCGCGTGGCCGGCGCCATCGACACGGACCGGCCGGTGTTCCTGGTGTCGCACCTGACGCTGCCGCACTGGCCGTACATCTGGGCGGATTCCCCCGGGGGCGAACCTGACGAGAGCCGCATCCCGGCACAGTACGGGCTGGCCGTGCGGCGGGCGGACCAGCAATTCGGCGACCTGCTGGCCGCGCTGGAACGCGATGGCGTACTGGACAATGCCATCGTCGTGGCGCTCTCCGATCACGGCGAAGCCCTCGGCCAGGACGACGATTTCATGCCGGACGCCTTCCCGGGAGGCGCGGCCACGGCGCCGAAATCCTGGAAATGGGGGCATGGCACCAGCGTGTTCTCGCCCACCCAGTACCACGTCGTGCTGGGCATCCGTGCCTACGGCGCCGCGCGCGCGCTGTTCCCCTCGCCCGCGGTGCGCACCGAGCCGGTGTCGCTGGTCGATCTCACGCCCACCATACTGGATCTGCTCAAGATCGACGCCGGACAGGACTTCGACGGGATGTCGCTCGCCCCGCTGCTGCGGGGCGCGGCGCAGACCGCCCAGTTCGACCAGCGCATCCGCTTCACCGAGACCGAGTACAACCCACAGGGATTCCTTACCACGCACCTGACGGCCAGTGCACTGGCCGAGGCCGTGAAGATCTATCGCCTTGATTCGGTCACCGACCGCCTGCTGGTGCGCGACAATGCCATCGACTCGATACTGGCCAGCCGGCAGTACGCCGCGCTGCTGGGCAAGCACGCCATGGCGATCGCGATCCCCGACGGCCGCGACGACGGCGCGCGCCAGTTCATCCGCGTGCCCGGCACGAACGCCGCCGACGCGGCGCGGCTGCGCCAGGGGCTGCGGGAGCGCTTCGGAATCCGCTTCGCCGATTCCGCCAGGACCAAGCCGGCCTCGTGAAAGCCCCCGGCCGCGACACGCCCGCCTCGGGTGCCCGGATGGCCCTGCTGCTCGGCTTCGCGCTGCTGCTGCTGTCCTACCTGCCCATCGCCACCCTGCTGAATTCCGACGCCTTCCACAGTCCCAGGGTCGTCGCGGAAACCCTTACCGAACCGCTGTGGCGGACGCGGCTGGGGCTCAACATCCTGCTGTTCGCGCTGGCGCAGCTGGCGCTGCACCTGTCGTTCGGCGCGCTGTGCTGGCTGCTGGCGCTGGCCAGCGAGAGCGCCTGGCCACGGCTGCGGCTCTCGCGCCGCAAGTGGATACTGCTGTGGTTCCTGGCCGGCGTGTTGTGGCTGATGGTTGCGAACGCCAGCCTCTTTCCGCGCGCCTCGCTGGGAATGCCCTACCGCGCCGTCGGCCATGCCAGGGTGTTCGGCGTCGCGCTGCATGTGCTGCTTGGGTGCTGCATCGCAGCCGCCATCACGGCAACGGTGCTGCGCGCGGCGTGGACCACGCTGGGCACGGGCCGGCTGGCGATACTGGCGGGAGTCGCCATCTTGCCGGTGGCGGTCACGGGCCTGCCGCGGCCTGCCGCGGTGCCTGCTGCCACGGGCGCCGCTCCCAATGTGATTCTGATCGGCATCGATTCGCTGCGACCCGACCTGGCCACGGCAGAGAACACGCCGCACGTGCGCGCCTTTCTCGACGGGTCAGTGCAGTTCAGCGACGCCGTGACGCCGCTGGCCCGCACCTTTCCGTCCTGGGTATCGATCCTGACCGGCCGGCATCCGCACACCACGGGCGCGCTCATGAACCTGCTGCCGCGGGATTTGATCCATGAAGGACAAACCCTGCCGGAACTGCTGCGTGCGCGCGGCTACCGCACCATGTATGCCATCGACGAGACGCGTTTCTCCAACGTGGATGCGAGCTATGGCTTCGACCGCACCGTGACCCCGCCGATCGGCGGCAGCGATTTCGTGCTGACCTGGTTCGCCGATACGCCACTGTCGAACCTGGTGACCAATACCTGGCTGGGCGCGCTGCTCTTTCCATACCAGTATGCGAACCGTTCCGCCTTCGTGACCTACGAGCCGGACACCTTCGTGCGGCGTGTCGACCATGCACTGGCCGCGCAGCCCCAGCCGCTGTTCCTGGCGCTGCATCTGACGCTGCCGCACTGGCCCTATGAGTGGTCGGACGCGGCGCTGCCGAGCCTGGAGGAAGCCGGCACATTCGAGGCCCAGCTGCGCTGGAAATACCTCAACGCATCGCGGCGCGCCGACCGGCAGTTCGGCGACCTGCTCGCGGCGCTGCAGCGCAAGGGGCTGCTCGCCAACGCCATCGTGATCGCGCTTTCCGACCATGGCGAAGCCCTCGGTGCGCAGGATGAATTCCTCACCGCGGCGCTGCCCGGCGAGGAGCAGTCCGACATCAGCGCCCAGCAGAAGGGACACGGCACCAGCGTGCTCTCGCCGCGGCAGTACCACACCGTGCTTGGGCTGCGCGCCTACGGCGCCGCTGCGGCACTGTTGCCGCCGCCGCGCACCGTTGCGGAACCGGTCTCGCTGCTGGACATCACACCCACTGTCCTTGATCTGCTCAGGACGACTCCCGCGCAGCCGCTCGACGGCATGTCGTTGCTGCCGCTGCTGCGCGAAGAACCGGGGGCAGCACAGCGCTTCGCGGCCCGTGTCAGGTTCACCGAGAGCGAGTACAACCCGGGTGGGTTCGACACCTCCACCATGACGGCCAGCGCGCTGGCTGCGGCCGCGATGGTCTACCAGGTCGATCCGCGCACGGACCGGTTGCGCGTCCGCAGGGAATTGATCCAGACGATCCTGGATACGCGGCAGTACGCCGTGCTGTGCGGCGGTTCGTTCGCGGCGGCCCTGCCGAAGGAGACCGGCGGCAGTCCCTACACGCTGGTGTATGCGCCCGGGCCCGGCCGGCGGGATCCCCACGAGCAGGCGCGCCTGAGTCAGGCGCTGGAGCAGAAATTCAATATCCGCTTCGGCGACCGGACGATCCGGATCAGTCCGGAATCCTGACCGGGCCGCGCGCCTGCGCGAGGCCCGCGGCGAACAATCCCGCGAACAGCGCGAACAGCAGCAGCGGCAGCAGGTGGTACATGGTCTGGTCGATCAGGCTGTAGGCGAAATAGGCCGCCAGCAGACAGGCCAGCACGCGGTTGCCGGGGCTGGCCAGCACCAGCCTCGAGACACCGGACAGCCCGCCCAGATGCCGTATCGCCCGCATCAACAACCACAGCGCGAGCCCGCATCCCACCGCGCCGAACTCCAGCAGGAACTGCAGCATGAAGTCGTGCGCCTGCAGTATCGTGCGGTCGCAGCAACCCGACAGCAAGTACCCTTCCGGGCCGCTGCCGAACAGCGGATGGACGGCGATCTGCTTCGCCGCGGAGATCCAGATGTCGATCCGTCCGCTGGCGGGGTCGGGACTTGACCCCGCCTGGATGGCGGCCATGGCTCCCGACCGCATGGCGGCCATGCGGGCGAAGATGTTCGGCGACAGCAGCTGACCCGACCCTTGCAGATACACCACCACTGCGGAACTGCACGCCAGCGCAAGCAGGCCATGCAGCCCGGTGCGCAGGCGCGTCTGGCCGAACCGGCACAGCAGCAGCACGAACAGCACCCATGACAGCAGGGCGCCGCGGCAGCCTGTCAGCACGAGACCGAACAGCGCCGCCGTCGCCAGCAGGAAGGAGGGCACGATCATCCGCCGCGACAGCGCCGTGAGGGCCGTGCCGCTGGCGGCGGCGAAAAAGCCGAATTCCCCGAACTGGCGGACGTGGCCGAACTCCGCCAGACGGTGCCCGCCCTGCCAGAACGGGGGCGCGAGATGCTTGATCCACAGCACGGCGGCCAGCAGGAACGGCAGGTGCACGAGGCTCACCGCCAGAAAGTAACTCGCGGAAGGCACCTGCCCTGCATCGCGATATGTCAGGTAGAACACCATCGCCAGGAGGCCCATCGCCAGGTACAGCTCCAGGCGCAGCAACGAGCTGTCCGCGTCGCCGGAACCCAGTACCGACACGATTGCCGACGCCATCAGCAACAGCCCCGGCACGGCGATATCCCGCGGGACCGCAAGACGGCGGCCCAGCGCCATCAGTCCCACCAGGGCAACCGCCGCCAGCCCCAGCAGGTTGCCCACCATCCGCGGCATGGTCGGCATCGGCGCCAGCGAGTGATAGCGGATGGTTGCGGATACCAGCAGCGCGAACAGCGCGGGAGCCAGCCAGTCGAGCAGGTACCTGCGGGTGGTGGAACCGTTCACGGACCGCAAGAAAATGGCATCCTCATCCGGAAAATTATGTCGTACAGTACCGCCTCCCGACTGGCGGTATTTCACAGATCGCAGCCGGCGCCGCGAGGCCGTCCATATGCGGCCCCGGGCCTTATTGCGAACCCAGTCACGCCCGCACGCGGGGGCAAATGCGACCATCGCGCGGGTATTTGACAGTTGCACGGACGCTGACCTGCACTAGACTTTTGTCATCAGGAACAGCGCAGTCCGGTTTTCGAGGCACATGAGCGACAACCTTTCCCTGGCGACCAATGTCGGCAACCGCAGCGGGCTCACCGGCCT
>DATJXQ010000178.1:0-10819 GCA_035500015.1 Steroidobacteraceae bacterium | reverse complement strand
CGGGACGCCCGCGATGCTTCCCTCGGCTGTTGGCGTGGATTCCACTGGCCTGGCGCGAACCGCTACTGGAGGAAGCCGACCTTCACTTCCTCTTCGGACAGCAGCCGCACCGGTACCGGCCTGGCGCGCCAGATGTCGCGCGCGTACTCACGGATCGTGCGGTCCGAGGAAAACATCCCGGAACGGGCGCTGTTGAGGATGGACATGCGGACCCAGGACTCGGCGTCGGTGTACGCGGCCGACACCCGCTGCTGGCACTCGCGGTATGAGGAGAAGTCCGCCAGCACCAGGTAGGGATCGTGGTACATCAGGTTGTCGAGCAAGGGCCGGAACAGCTCTGTGTCGCCGCGCGAGAAGAATCCGCCGCGGATCAGGTCGAGCACCTCGGCCAGCAGCGGATCGGCCGCGCAGGCCTCCAGCGGCCGGTAGCCACGGCGCCAGATCTCCGCGACGCCATCCGCGCTGTGCCCGAACAGGAAGAAATTCTCCGCACCCACCTGCTCGCGGATCTCCACGTTCGCGCCGTCCATGGTGCCGATGGTCAGCGCGCCGTTCATGGTGAACTTCATGTTGCCGGTGCCGGAGGCTTCCTTGCCCGCGGTGGAAATCTGCTCGGACAGATCCGCCGCCGGATAGATGTGCTGCCCGTTGCTGACGTTGAAGTTCGGCAGGTAGACCACCTTCAGCTGCTCGCGGATGGCGCTGTCGCGATTGACCACGTCACCCACCGCATTGATCAGCTTGATGATGAGCTTGGCCATGCGGTAGCCGGGCGCGGCCTTGCCGCCGAACACGAAGGTGCGCGGCGGCAGCGACAGGTCCGGCTCGGATTTCAGCCGCAGGTACAGCGCGATCACGTGCAGGATGTTCAGGTGCTGGCGCTTGTACTCGTGGATGCGCTTGACCTGCACGTCGAACATCGACTGCGGATCGATCGCCACGCCCGTGCGCTCCAGCGCCAGCTGCGCAAAATCGCGCTTGCTGGCCTGCTTGATTGCCTGCCATTCGGCACGGAAGCCGGCATCCTCGGCCAGCGGCTCCAGGCGCCGCAGCTCGTTCAGGTCGGTGATCCAGGCGGTGCCGATGGATGCAGTGATGAGCTTCGCCAGCGAGGGATTGGCCAGCACCATCCAGCGGCGCGGCGTGACGCCATTGGTCTTGTTCTGGAACTTCTCCGGCCACATCTGGTGGAAATCCCCCAGCACGCCGGTCTTCAGCAGCTCCGAGTGCAGCGCCGCCACGCCGTTGATCGCATGGCTGCCCACGCAGGCGAGGTTGGCCATGCGCACATAGCGCTCGCCGCGCTCGTCGATCAGCGACAGCCGCGCCAGGCGTTCCTCGTCCGCCAGGAAGCGGATGCGCACCTGGTCGAGGAAGCGCGCGTTGATCTCGTAGATGATCTCCAGGTGCCGCGGCAGCACGCGGCGGAACAGGTCGATGGGCCAGCACTCCAGCGCCTCGGGCAGCACCGTGTGGTTGGTGTAGGCGAAGGTGCGCGTGACGATGGGCCAGGCCTCCTCCCAGGACATCACCTGCTCGTCCAGCAACAGGCGCATCAGCTCGGCCACCGCGATCGCCGGATGCGTATCGTTGAGCTGCACCGCGAACTTCTCGTGCAGCCGGTCCACGGGGATGCGCTGCGTGCGCAGCACGCGGAACATGTCCTGCAGCGAGCAGCTGACGAAGAAATACTGCTGCTCCAGCCGCAGCTCCTTGCCCTGCAGCTGCTCGTCGTTCGGATACAGCACCTTGCTGATGTTCTCGGAGGCCACCTTGCGGATCACCGCGCCATGGTGGTCGCCGCGGTTGAAGGTGGAGAAGTCGAAGGACTCCGGCGCCTCGGAGGTCCACAGCCGCAGCGTGTTGGCGGTGTTGTTGCGGTAGCCCAGGATGGGCGTGTCGTAGGGCACGCCAACCACTTCCTTTTCCGGCACCCAGCGCACACGCAACCGGTCCAGCTCGTCGCGGTAGCGTTCGGTGTGGCCGCGGAACTTCACCTCCACGGACCACTCGCGCCGCTGGATCTCCCAGGGATTGCCGAAGCGCAGCCAGTTGTCGGTGCGTTCCTGCTGCCAGCCGTCGACGATCTCCTGGTGGAAGATGCCGAATTCGTAGCGGATGCCATAGCCCAGGCAGGGCAGCTCCAGCGTCGCCATCGAATCGATGAAGCAGGCGGCCAGCCGCCCGAGGCCGCCGTTGCCCAGGCCCGGCTCCTGCTCGAGGCGCAGCAGCTGGTCGAAATCCAGCCCCAGTTCGGTGATCGCCGCGCGCACCTCCTCGTACATGTCCAGGTTGATGAGGTTGTTGCCCAGGTGCGGCCCCATCAGGAACTCGGCCGACATGTAGCACACCGTGCGCGAGCCCTGCTTGGTGTAGGCCGCAGCGGTACTGATCCAGCGCGACAGCAGCTGGTCGCGCACGGTGTAGGCCAGCGCCTTGTAATAGTCGTCCTGCGTGGCCAGCGCCGGGAACTTGCCCTGCGTGTAGAACAGGTTGTCGAGGAAGGCATGTTTGAACGCGTCGCGGGCACTGATGCCCTTCGCGTCGGCCGGCTGCAGCATGGCGATACCGTGGTGGCGTCTTTTCAGTCCATAGTCTGTGCAATTCCCGTGCTGGAATACATACCTTGCGGAGGCCCCGCAGGCACCGGACGCGCACCATGCCGGGGCGAAATCCCCGGCGGCTGCTCCGCTTTGAGGCAGCGGCGGCGGACCGGGGCGTCAGCCGCTGTTGCGCAGCGCCGTGGCCACGGCGTTGATGGTGAGCTGGATGCCCTCGGCCACGCGCGGATCGGTTTCACCGGCGCGATGCCGGCGCAGCAGCTCCACCTGCAGCAGGTTCAGCGGCTCGATGTACGGCAGGCGCAGGCGGATCGACTGGTCGAGCGTCACATTGCGTTCCAGCAGCCGCGACTGGCCGGTGACGTCCAGGAACGTATCCACGGTGAGCTTCCAGGCGGATTCGATCTGCCCGAAGTAATGCGCCGCCATGTTCTTGTCCGGCACCAGTTCCAGATAGCGGCGCGCGATTGCCAGATCGCTCTTGGCCAGCACCATCTCCATGTTGTCGAGCGTGGTGGCGAAGAACGGCCATGCGCCTGCCATCGCACGCAGCAGGCCGCGATCGGGAAAGGCGGCCAGCGCCGCGCCCACGCCATACCAGCCCGGCAGCATCACGCGCGACTGCGCCCACGAGAATACCCATGGAATGGCGCGCAGGTCCTCGATGCGGTCGGACCTGGTGCGCGACGCGGGCCGCGAACCGATCTTCAGCTGCGCGATCTCCGCCAGCGGCGTGAACTGGCGGAAAAAGGTCTTGAAGCCGTCGGTGCCGTAAACCAGTGCGCGGTAGGCCTCGAAGGCGCGCGCCGAGATGCCGGACATGGCCTCGATGAAACGCGGTTCCGCGCCGTCGGCACCGGCCGGTGCCAGCGAAGCCAGCAACGTGGCGCCGACCATCGACTCGAGGCTGGCACTGGCATTGGCGCGCGTGCCGTACTTGGCGCCGATGATCTCACCCTGTTCGGTGATGCGGATGCGCCCCTGCACGGTGCCATGCGGCTGCGCGCGGATCGCCGCATGGGCCGGCCCGCCGCCGCGGCCCACCGAGCCGCCGCGACCGTGGAACAGCTGCATGCGCGTACCGCTGCGGCGAAACACTTCGGCCAGCGCGCGGCTGGCCTGGTTCAGGCTCCACACCGAGGTGAGATAGCCGCCGTCCTTGTTCGAATCCGAATAACCGACCATCACTTCCTGGTGGCCGCGCCTGGCGGCGGCGGCGGCAATCTCCGGCAATTGCAGCCACTGGCCCATGATCGACGGCGCGCGATCGAGATCGCCGATGGTTTCAAACAGCGGCACCACCATGATGCCGGCCGAGGCCGGATCGGCGGGCCGGTACAGGCCGGCCTCCTTCAGCAACAGGTTCACCTCCAGCATGTCCGAAACGCTGTCGCACTTGGAGATGATGTAGGTGGTGATGCAGGCCGCGCCGTAGCGCGCACGCGCGGCGGCGGCCTCGCGCACGATGCCCAGCTCGGAGTGCGTCTCGTCGCTGTAGTGCGCGAAAGCGCTGAACAGCGGGCGCGGCCCGGCAAGCTCGCGACGCAGCAGCGCCACGCGCGCGGCCTCATCGAGGCGCGCGTAGTCCGGCTCCACGCCGGCGACTTTCAGCAGTTCCGCCGCCACGCGCTCGTGCACGTCGGAGTTCTGCCGCAGGTCCACGGTGGCCAGGTGGAATCCGCAGGTCTCCACCAGCCGGATCAGCCGCCCGAGCGCACCGCCGCCGCCGGTGAACATGCCGGCGCCATGCGCCGCGAGACTGCGCGCGAGCCAGGCCAGGTCCTGGCGCAGTTCCTGCGGCACCGAGTACGGCGGCGCGGACGTGGCGGGCGGCCGCGCCGGCATCTGCCCGAAAAACCCCTGGTAGGTGGCGGCCAGGCGCGCGTAGATGCGCACCACCGCGCGGCGATAAGGCTCGTCGCGGCGGCCGGGATTCTCGTCGCCGCTGGCGTCGGCCAGCGCCATCACTTCCGCGCTCACTGAGGCGAGTTCGGTGGATACCGACAGCTCCTTGCCGAGCCCGTGCAGCTGCACCAGGTATTCGCTCAGCAGCGCGCGCGAGGCGGCCTGCAGCGCATAGCGCAGGCTCTGTGCGTTGACGTTGGGATTGCCGTCGCGATCGCCGCCGATCCAGCTGCCCAGCCGCAGGAAACTGGCCGGCCGGTGCGGCAGCAGCCGGTCCCAGCGCGCATACAGCCGCGGCAGCACCGCGAGGAACACATCGCGCAGATAGGCGAGCGCGATCTCCACCTCGTCGCGCACCAGCATGCGTTCGCGCCGCAACGGCCGCGTCTGCCACAGCAGCGCGATCTGCCGCAGGATGGCCTGCTCGAGCACGTCGCCGGTGGGCGTCTCGGCGGCGCCGCCATCGCGCAACGCCATCAGCTCGGCGATGCGGCCGCGGTGGTCGAGCATGCTCTTGCGCATCACCTCGGTCGGATGCGCGGTGAGCACCGGCACGATGAGCGCCTGGTCGAGCAGCTGCGCGGCCGCATCAAGGGTGACGCCGGCAGCGGCCAGTTCGCGCAGCGCGCCCGCGAGATCCGCCTCGCTGCGGGGGTGCCGGTCCTGCCGGTCCTCCGCCAGGTTCGCCAGCATCGAGAACAGCATGAAGCCGCGCACGAAGGCCAGCGTCTCGTCCGGACCGAGCGCCGCCAGGTTCTGGCTCAGCAGGCTGGCATCGGCCAGCCCGCGATGGCGCTGCACGGAGCTGGCGCGGATCGCCTCGGTGCGGTCGAACAGCTGCTGCCCGCCATAGGTGCGGATCACGTCGCCCAGCAGGCGGCCGAGGTAGCGGATGTCCGCGTTCTGGCTGATTGTCACCGGTTCGGCGCTCACAGCCGGACGAGGATGCAAGATTCCTGCCGAAGTCTCAAAGCAAATCGTGGCAAAGAGGGCAGATATGCATGCGCCGGCGCGCGTGGTTGCGTGCGAGCCTCGCGCCACTCATGCATTTTCTCCGTGTGGTCTTCTTCGGGTTGCTGGCGCTGTTGCCCGCTGCCCTGCCCGGGCGCGGCATTGCCTCACTGCCGGCCCGGCCGCTGCGTATTGCGACCTGGAACCTGGAGTGGCTGCTCGATGCAACCACTGCGCAAGCCGCCCGCCTGGCATGCCGGGACGGGCTGCCGGCCGCGGTGCCCTGCGATGCCGCGCGCGAACTGGCGCGCGACAGCGCCGATCTGGCGCAGCTGGCCGCCTATGCCCGCTTGCTCGATGCCGACGTCATCGCCTTCCAGGAGGTGCAGAACGCGGCGATCGCGCGGCGCGTGTTCCGCGGTTACCGCATCTGCCTGCATGCGGGAGCGGGCCTGCAGCAGGTGGGCTTCGCGATCCGGCCGCAACTGGCCGGTAATTGTGGCGTGTCCGTGGAAGCACTGGCGCTGCAGGGGCAGGCCCGCGCCGGCTTGCAGCTGAGCCTCGCACAGCCCGGTGGCGGCAGCATCGAGCTGCTGGCACTGCACCTGAAATCCGGCTGCTCGCACGACCGGCTGGAAAGCCCCGGCACGGCCTGCCAGCTGCTGGCGGCGCAGGCGCAGGCGCTGGGCGAGTGGATCGCCGCGCAGGTGGCCCGGCAGAGGCGCTTCATTGTGCTTGGGGATTTCAACCGCGGCGCCGCGCCGGCGCACGCGGATCGCTTCTGGCAGCTGCTGCACCCGGAATCCTTCCAGGATTCCGCCAGCGTGCTGCCCTTCGCCAACTGCAGCTGGGGGGCACCGTACCGGGAATTCATCGACCACATTCTGGTGAGCAGCAACCTGCTGGCCTGGCTACCGCCCACACCCTACCGCCAGTTCCGCTTTCGGAATGCGGACAACGCGCGCTACCTCCTCTCGGATCATTGCCCGCTAATGGTTTCCCTGAATGTGCCACTCGACCTATAGTCGGAATGCATTATGTTCAATCGTTGGTTGGCGCCCGATCACCGAACGGGATAATGTGGCTGACTTCGAGTCCGGGATTTACGAGGCCTCTGGTGGAACGTCGGCTGCATACCCGTCACCGCGCGCGTACGCTCGTCTATATCGTCATGCCCGACGGCCGCCGTTCGTTGTGCAAGGCGGTCAACCTCTCGGCCACCGGCGTATTCATCCACACCTCCGGCCTGGGCCTGCGCAAGGGCCAGAAGGTGCAGCTGGCCTTCGCCATCAATCTCGGCACCATCACCAAGCTGCACCGCCGCACCGCCGTGGTGGCGCATGTTTCCGGTGGCGGCACCGGGTTGATGATGGACGCCTACGCGGCGCGCTGAGGCGCCCGCCAACCGCATCGCGCCCACCCGGCGCGCCTCCGCCGCGAATTCCGTGAGCTTGCTCCCCGGCCTGCTGCTGGTGGAGCCGGCGGCGTTCGGCTTCAATGCCGAAACCGCGGCGACCAACCGCTTCCAGAGCGCCACAGAGCTGGCGCCCGAAGTCGCGGCGGCGCGGGCGCGAGCCGAGTTCGCGGCGCTGGCGGCCGCGCTGCGCGGTGCGGGCGTGCCGCTGGCCATCGCCACAGACAGCGCGACGCCGGTCAAACCCGATGCCGTGTTTCCGAACAACTGGGTGAGCTTCCACGAGGACGGCACGCTGGTGCTCTATCCACTGCGCGATCCGAGCCGGCGCGCCGAACGCCGCGAGGCGGTGATCGAGGCGGCCAGGCAACAGCTGGGCTTTCGCGAGACCCGCCGCATCGATCTGTCCGCCGAGGAAGGGCACGGGCGCTTCCTGGAAGGCACCGGCAGCCTGGTGCTGGATCGCCGCGCGCGGGTCGCCTATGCCTGCCGTTCGGCGCGCACCGACGAATCGCTGGTGCGCGAATGGGCGCGCCTGATGGATTACGAGCCATACCTCTTCGACGCGGCCACCGCCGACGGCACGCCCGTGTACCACACCAATGTGCTGCTGTGGCTGGGCGAACGCATTGCCGGCGTCGGCTTGGAATGGGTGACGCCCGCGCAGCGCGCGCCGCTGCAGCGGCGGCTGATGGATTCAGGCCGGGACGTGCTCGCACTGGACGCGGCGCAGCTGCGCCATTTCGCCGGCAACATGCTGGAGGTACCGGTGGCCGGCGGGTTGCGCCTGGTCGCCTCCGCCGCGGCGGCAGAGTCACTGCGGCCGGAGCAGTTGCAGCGGCTGGTGGCAGCCGGCAGCCAGCCACTCATCGCCGCGGTACCGACGATCGAGCGCCTTGGCGGCGGCAGCGTGCGCTGCATGCTTGCCGAAGTACCGGCGCAGCGGAGCAGCCAGTGATCTCCTTCCCGGCGCAACTGCTGCAGCGCCTGGCCAGCCTGCGCGCGATCGAGGACGGCACGCCCCGCTACATGTCGGGAGCGGCGCTGGCGGCCGAACTCAACGTCACCCGCAGTGCGATCTGGAAGGCGGCGCAGCGGCTGCGCGAGCTCGGCACCGAAATCGAGGCCGTCACACGCCGTGGCTATCGTCTCGCGCTGCCCTCGAGCCCGCTCGCCACGGAAGGCGTGCTGGCGCGGCTGCGACCCGCCACGCGCACGCGACTGCGCGACGGCCAGTGCGTGGCGGAAACCGAATCCACCAGCAGTGCGCTGCTGGCGCGCGCGCCGCCACCGCCCGGCAATTTCGATTTCCTCACCGCCGAGCACCAGCGCGCCGGACGCGGCCGGCGCGGGCGCAGCTGGCTCGGCGCGCCGGGTGGCGCGGTCTGCCTTTCCTGGTCGTGGTGTTACGCAGCCCATGCCGCGCAGCTGAGCGCGCTGAGCCTGGCGATGGGCGTGGCGGCGCTGCGCGCGCTGGCCACGTTCGGCATCACTGCCGCGCAACTGAAATGGCCCAACGATCTGGTCAGCGCGAGCGGCAAGCTCGGCGGCATCCTCATCGAGATGCGTTCCGAGGCGGCCGGGCCGGTGCACGTGGTGGTCGGGCTGGGCCTGAACGTCGCGCTGGGCCAGCAGGCGCGCGCGCGCATCGGCGAGCTCGGCAACGCCGCCACCGACCTGGCGGAACTGGCCGGCGCCGCGCGGCTGCCCGGCCGCGAGCAGCTGGTGGCCGCGCTGCTCGACGAGGGAGTGGCGGCGCTGGCGGAATTCGGGCGGGGGGGGCTGGCGGGTTTCCTGGCCGACTATCGCGCGGCCGACGCCCTGGACGGACGGACGGTCGAAATCCTGGATGGCGCCGGCCCGGCGCGCGGCACTGCGCGCGGCATCGACGACGACGGGGCGCTGCGCGTCGAGCACCGCGGGCGGATTCATCGCATCATTGCCGGCGAGGTAAGCGTGCGGGGCACATGAATACGGATACGCTGCTGTTCGACGCGGGCAATTCCCGCTTCAAGTGGGCGCTGGTGCGCGGCGGCCGGCTGGGAAGGCAGCAGGCGCTGCCGCTCGCGGAGTTCACGCGCTTCGCGCGCTGGCTGCGTGCCGCCCCTCCCTTCGCGCGCGCGGTGGGCGTGAATGTTGCCGGCGCGCGCTGCGAAAGACAGCTGCGCGCCGCCCTGCATGCCGCAGGCCGCCCGGCACCGGAATTCATCCGCAGCAGCGCGGCAGCGGCCGGCGTGCGCAACGGCTACGCGCGGCCAGGGCAGCTGGGCGCGGATCGCTGGGCCGGCCTCGTGGGCGCGTGGCATCGCGCCGGCTGCCGCCGTACCGTCTGCGCGGCGAGCATCGGCACGGCGATCACGCTCGACGTCGTGGATCAGCGCGGCCGCCACCGCGGCGGGCTCATCGCGCCAGGGCCGGCACTGATGCTGGCGGCGCTGCTCGAGCGTACCGCGGACATCGCGCCGCGCGCCGCGGCGCGCACCTCGCGCGCGAGCCGGCAACGGCACGGGGACATCGTCCCGCCGCTGGCCGGCGCCACGCGCGCGGCCATCGAGGAGGGCTGCCTGGCCGCCGCCGCCGCTTTCATCGACCGCACCGTGGAGCAGCTGGCGCGGCGCCTGGGCGTGCGGCCGTTGCTGCTGATCACCGGTGGCGGCAGCCCCGCCGTGGCCGCAAGGCTGCGCCGCTCCCACGAATCCTGCGAGGACCTGGTGCTGCGCGGCGTCGCGGTGCTCGGCGGGGTGCCCATCCGCCACCGCCCTTGCTAGGCTGCGCGCATGCTGCGCGTCGTCGTCATGCTGCTGCTCGCGGCCAATGTGCTGTATTTCGGCTGGTCGCACTGGGCAGTGCAGGAAAAACCCATGCTCACCGCCGTTGCTCCCGGCGGCCACCACGATCGCCCGCAGGCCACCCCGGCGGCAGCGCCACCCTGCGCCACGCTTGGCCCCTTCCACGACGAGGAGCCCGCCCTGCAAGCAGAGCAGCAGCTGGCCAGTGCCGGCTGGCATCCGCAGCGCCGCGACACCAGCGAGGACGTCAACGACGGCTGGTGGGTGTATGTGCCGAATGCCGACGCCGCGGCGCAGGCGCGTACGCTCGACGCACTGCGCCGTTCCGGCGCGCGCGACGCGACGGCGATGCCCGATGATGTGCAGTTCCGCGTATCGGTCGGCCTGTATTCGGACCAGCAGCGCGCGCAGGAGCGCGCGAGCCGGCTGCAACGCCTGAAACTGGATGCAGTGGTACAGGAACACCAGCGTCAGCAGCCGGCGATCTGGTTCGACCTGCCAGGCGTGACGGGCGAAGCCCTGCGCGAGGCGCACCTCGACGGCGCCGGCCTGCCGCTCGACGCGCTGCGCATCGAGAACTGCCCGACGGCGGTACCCGCCACGACCACGCCAGCCACACCGGCACCGTCATTACCCGCCGCGAAGCCCACGAATGAAGTGCCCGCGGATGGTCCGGGCGCCACCGGCAAGAGAGCGGGCATTGCCCGCGCGGCCGCACTGGACGGCGGCAGCCGGCGCGTATAATCCGCCGCGACGCCCCCAAAGCATTGTGGTGATGCAGCGGTTTTGTAAACCGCAGAGCTTGGTTCGATTCCGAGTGGGGGCACCGGGGAAATCAACCGGACGCGTAACGCAGACGCTGTTCAAATTCACGCATCGACATCGTCAGTCGCAACGCGATGCCCCTTCCCACCACGACTTGATTCACGCCGGGATCAGTCGTTCGCACCTCGACGACCCGACGGAGATTTACCAGCGAGGAGCGATTGACGCGCAGAAAGAGCCTTGGGGGCAAGGACTCCTCGATCGACTTCATGGTCGAACGCATGACCAATCGCTCACCCTCCCTGTTGATCGCCACGTAGTTTCCAGAGGCCTCGATCCAGTCGATACTGGCCACATCAACAACCATTACGCGTTCGCCGCTGCGCACAAGTAACCTGTTGACGTGGGGTCCGGGAGCCTCTGTCACTGTCGAA
>DATJXQ010000177.1:0-12891 GCA_035500015.1 Steroidobacteraceae bacterium | reverse complement strand
CATGGTCGATGGATACATATATGTGAGTGCGGCATCCGGGTTCCCATAAGGCATCCTCCGGCATCGCGGGTAGGACAAATCCTGCATGGGACTGGCGCGGGAAACCGGCGGGAGGTTATCGTCCACGCCTGCCCGTACGCTGAAGACCCGACCGGTGGCGCAACCAACCACTGCCAGAAAGCTGCGGTCCATCCGCCGCGTGCCGCGCCCGAACCTGCGCGGTGCGTTCGACTCGCCGGTTCGCAACCTCATCATCGGCGTGGCCTTCACCATCGCGGTGATGCTGCTGGCGATCGCCGCCTACATGACGCAGGGCTGGAACCTGCGGGATGCCCTCTACATGGTGGTGCTGACGGTGTTCACCGTGGGCTACGGCGAGGTGCGGCCGATCGACACCGCCGCGCTGCATGCCATCACGGTCGCTTTGATCGTGCTGGGCTGCACGGGCATGATCTTCCTGACGAGCGCGCTGGTGCAGTTCTTCACCGCCAGCCAGCTCAGCAGGAGTTCGGGCCAGAAGCGCATGAACAGACAGATCGAACAGCTGGATGGACACGTGGTGGTGTGCGGCTTCGGCCGGCTGGGCGCCGTGCTGGCGCGTGCGCTGGCCGCCAGCAGCGCGGGGTTCGTCATCCTGGAGGACAACGAGGCGCGCGCCGCCGACGCCCGGGCGCAGGGCTACCTGTGCATCCAGGGCGATGCCACCAGCGAGGCATCGCTGCATGCCGCCGGCATCCGCCGCGCGCACGCGCTGGCCTCGGTGCTTTCCAACGATGCGCTGAACGTGTTCATCACCCTCAGCGCCCGCGCGCTCAACCCGGAGCTGCTGATCGTGGCGCGCGGCGAGCTGCCCAGCACCGAAGGCAAGCTGCTGCAGGCCGGCGCCGACAAGGTGGTGCTGCCCACGCACATCGGCGCCGAGCGCATCGCCGAGCTGCTGCTGTACCAGGAGTCGGCGCGCTTCATGGAAAGCCTGGACCGCACGCACGGCTTCCAGCGCGTGCTGCACAATTTCGGCGTGGAGCTGGAAGTGGTCACGGCCGCGCCGCGCAGCCCCGCAGCGGGCATGAACGTGGCGGCCATCGAGCGGCAGGGCAAGGGTGCGTTCTTCATCGTGCAGATCAACCGCCGCGACGGCGACGTGATGACGGCGCCGCCGGCGACCGCGACTGTCGGCGATGGCGACGGCGTGGTGCTCATCGGCCGCCCCAACCGCTCGGCCGTGCTGACGGCGCTGTTCGAGCCGCGGCCGCTGGGCGGCGCGCGCTGATGGCCGCATGACCGGTACATGAGGCTCGCCGCATGGCTGGCAGTGCTGCTGCTGTTGCCATCCTGGCTGGGACTGGCCGGCGGCTGGTCCTGGCTGCTGGACCTGTGCGCGAACTTCCGCTGGCAGTACCTGATCGGCAGCGCAGCCATCGCCGCGTGGGCGCTATGGCGCCGCCGGTGGCCGGTCGCCGCTGCGGCCGCGCTCACCCTGCTGCTGAACGCAGCGCTGATCGGGCGGCTGGCCTGGCATCCCGAGGTCGGCCGCGCGGGCCTGCAGCCGGATTTCATCCTGCGCGTGATCAGCCTCAATGTGCTGACCCCCAACACCCACAAGCGCGCCGTGCTCGACTATCTCACGGCGGCGGATGCGGACGTGATCCTGCTGACCGAAGTGGACCGGCGCTGGCTCAATGCGCTGCAGCCGCTGCAGGCAAAGTATCCGTATCGCGTCGAGCATCCCGGGTTCGGCAACGCGGGCATCGCACTGCTGAGCCGCGTACCCTGGCAGACGGCCGGCATCCTGCGCGCCGGCCCCACGGGCCTGCCTTCCATCGAGGCCGGCATGAGTTACCGGGGCCGCAGCTTCGTGCTGATCGGCACGCACCCGCTGTCGCCATTGAGCCCGCGGCGTGCAGCCCTGCGCAACCGGCAGCTTGCGTGGCTGGCCGGCCACGTGATGCAGCTGGGCCAGCCGGCGCTGCTGACCGGGGATTTCAACGCCACGCCCTGGTCCGCGGGCTTGCGGCTTGCCACCGGCGGCAACCTCGGCTTCCGCTCGCTGCAGGCGCCCTGGCGGCCGACCTGGGAGGCGCGCTCGGTGCTGGCGATTCCCATCGACCAGGTGCTGTGCACCGCGCCCCTGGTCATCGTGCGCCGCTCGGTCGGCCCGGACGTGGGCTCGGATCACCGTCCGCTCGAGTATTCAGTCGGCTGGGGAATGGAAGGGCGACATGACTGATTCTCGTGTCGGATACCGGCGCATTCCGCGACCGGCGGCACTGTCTTGCGATGGCGACAGGACGGCGGCGCGGAAATGCGGCATTGTTCGGCGACGGTTCAGCTGGCATGCGCCAAGCTTTCCGTCAACGCAGCCCGGGACGGCTGTACCAAGGAGACGCATCATGAAAAAACTGCTCATTCCGTTAGCGCTGACGGCCGCGGCCTGCGCGGCGCCAGCCATGGCCGCCGACGTGGGCATCAGCATCAGCCTGGGCGAGCCGGGCTTCTACGGGCAGCTGGATATCGGTGATACCGACCGGCCCGTGCTCGTGGACAAGCGGCCGGTGGAGATCGTCCACCGCTACCGCAACCTCGCGCCGATCTACCTGCGCGTTCCGGCCGAGCAAAGGCTGCACTGGTCCAGATACTGCGACCGCTACAACGCCTGCGCGCGGCCCGTGTACTTCGTGCGCGACGACTGGTACCAGAAGGTGTATGCGCCGCATTACCGTGCCGCCCACGAACGGCGCGACGATCGCCGCGACGACCGGCGCGACGACCGGCGCGACGATCACGACGATCATCATTGACCAAAGGCACTGTTGACCGCAGCTCTCCCTCGACGCGGCGCGAGGGAGAGCGTAATAAGAGCGGATGAAGGATCTCGCGCGCCTGCCGCTGTCGTGGCTGACCCGACTGCGGCTGATCCTGTTTGGACATGAGGACCTCGCCGGCATCGTCTTCTGGGCGGCGCTGGTGGGCGTGTGCGGCGCGCTGGCCAGTGTGGCATTCCGCGAAGCGACGCGGGCGCTGGAGGAGGCTTTCACCGGCAGCAGCGCCGGGCTGGTGCAGGCGGCCGCGGCGTTGCCGTGGTGGCATCGCGCGCTGGTGCCGCTGGCCGGAGGCGTGCTCGCCGGGCTGGTGCTGCATCTGGCCGGCCGCGCGCTGCGATCGCCGCGCCCGGTGGATTACATGGAGGCCGTGCTGGTCGGGGATGGCCGCATCGGCTTCCGCGCCACGCTGTCGAATGCATTCTCCTCGCTGCTGACCATCGCCTCGGGCGGCTCCATCGGCCGCGAGGGTCCGATGGTGCAGCTGTCGGCGATGCTCGGTTCGCGGCTGGGATTGCTGGCGCGCGCGCCGCCGCCGCGGCTGCGCCTGATGGTGGCCTGCGGCGGCGCCGCGGGCATCGCGGCCGCCTACAACGCGCCCATCTCCGGCGCGCTGTTCGTGTCGGAGATCGTGCTCGGTTCCACCGCGATGGAGAGTTTCGGCCCGCTGGTGGTGGCCTCGGTGACCTCCAGTGCCACCATCCACCAGTTCCTGGGTTATGGCCCGGTGTTCACCGTGCCGCACGTGGAGTTCGTGGAGAACTGGGAGCTGCCGCTGTACATCGTGCTGGGCGTGCTGCTCGGGCATCTCTCGCCGCCGTTCCTGGCGCTGCTGGATTTCGCCAAGGCGCGCTTCGTGAGCCTGCGGCTGCCGCTGTACTGGCAGCTGGGGCTCGGCGGGTTGATCGTCGGTGCCGTTTCCATTCTCGTGCCGGATGTCTGGGGCAATGGCTACAGCGTGGTGGGCGCCATCCTGAATGGCGAACTGCTGGGGCTGTGGCTGCTGGCGGTGCTGGCCGCCAAGGTGCTGGCCACTTCCTCGACCGTGGGCTCGGGCGCGCTGGGCGGCGTATTCACGCCCACGCTGTTCATCGGCTGCGCGGTGGGCGCGCTGTTCGGCGGCGTGCTGCACCATGCGCTGCCGGCCTTCACCTCCGTGCCCACGGCCTATGCGCTGGTCGGCATGGGCGGCTTCCTCGCGGCCACCACGCACGCGCCGCTGACCTCCATCCTGATGCTGTTCGAGATGACGCTCGACTATCAGATCGTGCTGCCGCTGATGCTCACCTGCGTGACGGCCCATTACACGGCGCGCGTGTACCGCCACGGCGAGTCGGTGTACCACGCCACGCTGGCACGCGCGCAGCAGGCCGAGGGCGATGACTGGCGGCTGCGCACCGTCGAGGCGCTGGTGAAGCCGGCCGCCGCGGCGGTGCCGCGCGAGATGCTGCTGGAGGAGATGTTCGCGACGCTGCCCAAGCGGCCGCTGGCGCGCGTCTACGTGCTGGACGGCAACGAGCTCATCGCCTGGCTGGATCCGCGCGAGGTGCTGGCGCGCATGAAGAGCGGCCGGCTGCCGGGCGGGGAGACCGTGGAATCCGTGGCACATCCGGTCACCTTCGCGCTGTCGCCGGAGATGCCGCTGTGCAATGCGCTGGATGGCTTCCTGCGCGAGCAGGCCACGGTGCTGCCGGTGACTCCCGGGCAGTGGCGCAACACGCTGGTGGGCGAGGTCACGCGGCACGACGTGCTGCTGGCCATCCAGGACCGGCTGACCTATCCGCGCTGAAGCGGCGGGCTGCCCTGGCGGCCGCGATTGCAGTACCCTGCTGCCACAAGAAGGGGGTGGGCCATGCGGACATTCGGCTTCGGCCAGAAGAGCGGGCAGGTCATGCAGATGGCCTACACGACGAAGAACATCCATGCCGCCATGGACTGGTGGATGAAGAACGCCAACGTGGGGCCGTGGTTCCTGCTGGACAGCTTCACCGGACCGGAGCAGCGCTACCGCGGCGAGCCCACCCAGGCCGATGTGATGCTGGCGATGTCCTTCGCCGGGCACATGAACATCGAGCTGATCCAGCCCAAGGACGAGCGGCCCTCGGTGTACCGCGAGACCATCAGGGTGCGCGGTTACGGCTTCCACCACATGGCCATCGCCGTGGAGGACGTGGAGGCGGCGCGCCGCAAGTATCACCAGCTTGGCTATCACGAGGCTTTCTCCACGCCCGTGCCCAGCGGCGGCAGCGTGTATTTCATGGGCGACGGGCCGGAGGCGCCGGGCTTCATCGAGCTGATTCCGGCCACCGACGCCACGGACGAGATGTTCACGCGCTACTGGAAGGCCTCGGTGGACTGGGATGGGCGCGATCCCATACGCAAGTTCGGCTGACGACGGCGCCGCGCTACGCGGGCAGCCCGTCAACGCGGTATCCTCCGCGCAGCAACCATAAGGTCCGCGGGGAACATCATGCGTCCAGTCGTCCGCTCTTCAGTCCTGCTGCCGGCACTGCTGGCCGCCTCGGCCTGCACACTCTTCACGACTTCGGGCGGCGGTGGAGGCCCCGCCGCGGCGGTCACGCAGCAGCGCATGGTCAATGCCGACGAGGATCCCGGCCAGTGGATGTCCTATGGCCGCACCTGGAGCGAGCAGCGCTTCAGTCCGCTGCACCAGATCAACGACAGGAACGTGCAGCGGCTGGGCCTGGCATGGTTCGCCGACCTTGGCACTTATCGCGGTGTCACCGGCACGCCGCTGGTCATCGATGGCGTGCTGTACAACGTCTCCGCGCTGGACGTGACCACCGCTTACGACGCCACCAACGGCAAGGTGCTGTGGACCTACGATCCGAAGATCACGCCGCAGGCCGCCGCGGTGGCCTGCTGCGGGTCGACGAGCCGGGGCCTTGCGGCATGGAACGGCAAGCTTTTCATCGGCGCGCTCGACGGGCGCGTGATCGCGCTGGATGCGAAGACCGGCACGAAGCTGTGGGACACACAAACCGCCGATCCCGGCCAGCCGCTCTCCATCACCGGCGCGCCGCGTGTCACGAAGGACGGCCTGGTGGTCATCGGCAATGGTGGCGGAGACATCGGCGCGCGCGGCTATATCTCCGCCTACGACTCCGTCACCGGCAAGCAGGTGTGGAAGTTCTACATCGTGCCCGGCGATCCGTCCAAGCCGGATGGCGTGGCCTCCGATTCCATCATGAAGATGGCGGCCAAGACCTGGAATGGTAAGTGGTGGGAGACCGGTGGCGGCGGCAACGACTGGGACACCATCGTCTACGACCCGGACCTGGACTACATCTATTTCGGCACCGGCAACGGCTCGCCGCATCCGCAGGCGTTCCGCTCGCCCAACGGCGGCGACAACCTGTTCATCGCCTCCATCGTCGCGGTGAAGGCGAAGACCGGCGAATACGTGTGGCACTACCAGGAAGTTCCCGGCGAGCAGTGGGATTACGACAGCACCTCGCCGCTGATACTGGCGGACCTCAAGATCGACGGCAAACAGCGCAAGGTCATCATGCATGCGCCCAAGGATGGCTTTTTCTACGTGGTGGATCGCGTCACCGGCGAGCTGCTGTCGGCGAAGAATTTCGTTCCCAACACCTGGGCCTCGCATGTGGACATGAAGACCGGCCGCCCGGTGGTGAATCCGGACGCGATGGTGGAAGTCGAGCCGCACCTCATCACGCCCAACGCCGCGCACAACTGGAACCCGATGTCCTACAGCCCGCTCACCGGACTGGTGTATATCCCGATCCAGGAGCAGTGGATGGTGGTGTCACGCGTACCAGACGGACAATTCGTGTTCCGCCTCGGCAAGACCACCATCGGCGCCGGCTACAGCAACGATCCGGAGCTGCGCCGCCAGTTCAACCAGAAGGTGAACACCAGCGACAAGGGCTACACGCTGGCGTGGGATCCGGTGGCGCAGAAGGAACGCTTCCGCATCAATAATCCCTACAATTTCCAGGGCGGCACGCTGGTCACGGCCGGCAACCTGCTGGTGCAGGGCACGATGAAGAACACGCTGGCCATCTACCGCGCCGACAACGGCCAGAAACTGTGGGAGTCGGCCACGGGATCGGTGCCGGTGGCCGGTCCCATCAGTTATTCGGTGCATGGCAAGCAATACATCGCGGTGAATGCCGGCTGGAACAACGCCATCGTGCATGGCCTGAACGACGGACCCGAACCGTTCTCGACGGGACCGGGAAAACTCGTGGTCTTTGCGCTGGATGCCAAGGGCCTGACCCTGCCGCCCGCTCCGCCGGCCCAGGCACTGCCGCGGCCGCCGTCCACGCCGCAGGCGCCGGAAAAGGTGGCCGCGGGCGCGGCGGTGTTCGCGCAGTACTGCTCCACCTGCCATGGCCAGAACGCCATCGGTTCCGGCCCGAAGGACCTGCGCTTCATCAACGCGCAGGCGCACGCCGATTTCACCGACATCGTGCTCGGCGGCAAGTACAAGGACAAGGGCATGGTGCCGTTCAACGGGCAGCTCACGCCGGAGCAGGTGGATGCGGTGCACGCCTACGTGATCGAGCGCGGTCAGGAGGATCTGCAGCCAGGGTTCGGGCCGCCGCCGCCGCAACCGCAGCAGCGTCGCTGACAGGTCCGGAACTTAAGCTTTGTTAAGGTTTCCCGCCGCCCCACGGGCGGCGGTACCGCCGGTGCTATCGTCCGCCGGATGAGAGTGCTGCTGGTCGAGGACGATCCGGCGCTGGGCGCCAGCATGAAGCATGCACTGCACGGCGCCGGCTACACGGTGGACTGGACCACCGCGGGCAGCCCGGCCGTCGCCGCGGCGCATGCCCAGGACTACGCCGCCATCCTGCTCGATCTTTCGCTGCAGGGCATGAATGGCATGGATGTGCTCGCCGCGATCCGCTGCGCCCGCGACGACACGCCGGTGCTGGTGGTCACCGCGAACGACGCGCGCGAACGCAAGCTCGAGGCGCTGGATGCCGGCGCGGACGACTACATCGTCAAGCCCTTCGACCTGGACGAGCTGCTGGCCCGCGTGCGCGTGCACATCCGCCGTCGCGACGGCCGGGCTTCGAACCTGCTGAGCAGCCGCGACGTGGTGCTGGACCTGGGCGCGAAAGTGGCGCGGCGCGAGGGCGCGCCGGTGTCGGTCACCGCCAAGGAATTCCGGCTGCTGGCGCTGCTGATGCGCAACGCCGGCCGTTTCGTCAGCAGGGCCGAGCTCGACAGCGCGCTCTACGACGAGGACAGCGCCGACGTCGAGAGCAATACCATCGAGGTGACCATCTACGGCCTGCGCCGCAAGCTGGGCGCCGCGTTCATCATCACCGCCCGCGGCCTGGGCTACATGGTCTCCTCCTGAAGGCGCGCATGCGCGGACGCCACTCGCTGCTCGCCGCGCTGTTCGGCCGCGCCATCGTGCTGGTGATGCTGATCGTCGCGGTGATCGGCGCGCTCACCTTCTGGAGCGCGCGCGAGCAGATATGGCGCAGCTACGATTCGACGCTGATCACCGGCGCCAACGTGCTGTATGCACTGATGGGCGAGGAACTGCAGATCACGCCGCGGCCGGCCGGACAGCGCGTGCTGGAGGTGGACGACGGCACGCTGCTCAGCGCCGAGGATCGCGCCGCGTTCAACCAGTACGCCCACGACCGCATGTTCCGCATCTGGCGCAACAACGAGCTGGCGCTGGGCTCGGACATCGGTCCGACGCCCGTGCCGCCGGGCAAGGCACCCGAGGGTTTCTTCAACCAGATGGATGGCGCGGCCACGTGGCGCGTGTACCGCCTGCCGGTACGCGAGCACGGCATCGTCATCGAGGTGGGCGAACAGCTGGCGGCACGCGGCGCGCTGGTGCATCGCATTGCGCTGGAACTGGCCATTCCCCTGCTGCTGCTGATTCCCGCCGCGGCGGGGCTGATGTGGCTCACGCTGGCCGATGGCCTGGGCGCGTTGCGCGCGTTTTCCCGCGAGCTGCGGCGGCGCTCCTACCAGGACCTGTCGGAAATCGACGCGCGTCGCTGGCCCGTGGACCTCATGCCGCTCATCCATTCGACCAACCAGCTCTTCCAGCGCCTGTCGGCGGCCTTCCACCAGCAACGGCGCTTCATCGACCAGGCCGCGCACCAGTTGCGCACGCCGCTTGCGACCATCCAGCTGCAGACCCAGCTCATCGCGCGCGAAACGGATGCCGCGCAATCCCGCCTGCTGGCGGCGCAGCTCGAGGCCAGCGTGCACCGGGCCGCCGAGCTGACCGATCGCCTGCTGACGCTGGCCCGTCTCGAAGCGGCGACCGGCGGCTTGGGCGTGACCGATCTGGCGGCCGAGACCACTGCGGCCATCGCGGATCTGGCGAAGTTCGCCGAGTCGCGCACGGTGGCGCTCGCCTATCGCGGTGTGCGCGTCATGGTCGCCGGTGACGCGACGCTGGTGCGGCTGATAGCCGCCAACCTCATCGAGAACGCCATCGCCCATTCGCCGCCGGATGCGGAAGTGGACGTGTCGGTGGCCGCGGACGACGCCGGCGTCCACCTGCGCATCGAGGATGCCGGACCAGGCATTCCGGAGGCGCAGCGCGAACAGGTATTCAAGCGTTTCTATCGTGGTGGCAATGAGCCGGCGGGCGGCGCCGGTCTCGGCCTTTCCATCGTCGCGGAGGCCGCGCGGGTGCTTGGCGCCACCGTGTCGCTCGGCGAACGCGGCGACGGCGGCACAGGATTGCGGGCCACGGTCACCTTTACGCCGGTTTAACGAATCGCCGCCCGCGGCCGCAGCCCGCATCATCTCCGCATCAGATTCGCCACCTACAGTCCGCGCCGATGCGGATCTACTGCGACTTCGACGGCACCATCACCACCACCGACACCACGGATTTCGTGCTGGAGCGGCTGGCGCGTCCGGCCTGGCGCGACCTGGAGGCCGAGTGGCTCGCCGGACGCATCAGTGCCGCCGAATGCATGCGCCGGCAGGTCGCGCTCATCGAATCCGACGACGCGCGGCTCGACGCCGTGCTCGATGAAGTCACGCTCACCGAGGGATTCGCGCATTTCGCGCAATCGTGCGCCGCGAGCCGCGTGCCGCTGGCAGTGGTCAGTGATGGAGTGGACTACTTCATCCGCAGGATCCTGCGGCGGCACGGGCTCGAGGCACTGCCGGTCATGGCCAACCGCTTTGCGGGCGGCGTGGCCGCGCGCCGCCTCGAACAACCCTGGCTGCGCGCCGATTGCCGCGCCGGCTCCGGCGTCTGCAAGTGCGCGGCGACGGCCGGCGACCAGGCCGGGCAGATCGTGTACATCGGCGACGGGCGTTCGGACTTCTGTGTCGCACGCCGCGCCGACCTGCTGATCGCCAGGTCGGCGCTCGCGCGGCACGCGCGCGAGCATGGCCTGCGGTTCCTGCCGTTCACGGATTTTCACGACGTGCTGCGGCATGTCGACAGACACCATCTGAACCGGGGAGAGCGCCCGCTTGTCACTTCCGCAAACTGAATTTCCATCCCGCGACCGCGATGCACCGGCCACCGAGGCGGCGCTGCGGCAGCTCGAGGAGGCCTACTGCTCCTTCGGCGATACCGTGCACTACCTGCCGCAGCCGAAGTTCTTCGAGGCCTGCGACGGCTCCTTCCTGTTCGATGCCGAAGGGCGCCGCTATCTCGACCTGCAGATGTGGTATTCGGCGGTGAACTTCGGCTACCGCAACCCGCGCCTGAACGATGCGCTGCTGCGGCAGGCCAGCCGGCTGCCGCAGGTGGCCTCGCAGTACCTGCATCGCGAGAAGGTGGAGCTGGCCGCGATGATCGCACGCGACATGCAGCACAAGTTCGGCCGCAAGGGACGCGTGCATTTCAACGTCGGCGGGTCGCAGGCCGTCGAGGATTCCCTGAAGCTGGTGCGCAACGCCAGCGGTGGCAAGAGCCTGATGTTCGCGTTCGAGGGTGGCTACCACGGCCGCACGCTCGGGGCCTCGGCCATCACCTCCTCGTACCGCTATCGCCGCCGTTTCGGCCACTTCGGCGAGCGCGCGCATTTCATCGAATTCCCGTACCACTTCCGCGGGCCGCGCGGCATGAGTCACGAGGAATACGGCCTGCAGTGCGTGCGCCGCTTCGAACGCCTGTTCGAAACCGAATACAACGGCGTGTGGGATCCGAAGGCCGGGCAGGGCGAGTATGCCGCGTTCTACGTGGAGACCATCCAGGGAACCGGCGGTTACGTGATCCCGCCGCGGAACTTTTTCCTCGAACTGAAGAAGGTACTGGACCGCCACGGCATCCTGCTGGTGGTGGACGAGATCCAGATGGGCTTCTACCGCACCGGCAGGCTCTGGTCGATCGAGCATTTCGGCGTGCAGCCCGACGTGCTGGTGTTCGGCAAGGCGCTGACCAATGGCCTGAACCCGCTGTCGGGGCTGTGGGCGCGCGAGGAGCTGATCAATCCGCAGGTGTTCCCGCCGGGCTCGACCCATTCGACCTTCGCCGCCAATCCGCTCGGCACCGCCGTGGGCCTCGAGACGATGAAGATGCTGGCGGAAGGCGACTATGAAACCTCGGTGGTGCGCAAAGGTGCGCGTTTCCTCGATGGCCTGCGCGAGCTGCAGGCGCGCTGGCCGCAGCTCGGCGACGTGGATGGGTTGGGACTGGCCCTGCGCTGCGAGATCTGCCAGGCCGATGGCTTCACGCCGGATCGCGCGCTGCTGGACCGCATGGTGGAGGAGGGCCTGAAGGCAAACCTGAAGATCGGCGGCCGGCGCCACGGGCTCGTGCTCGACGTGGGTGGTTACCACAAGAACGTCATCACGCTGGCCCCGTCGCTGGAAATCTCCGACAGCGAGATCGACCTGGCGTTGCGGCTGCTCGATGCGCTGTTCCGGCGCTGTGTGTAGCCGTGCCCCACGCAGGAATGCGCCCGCTGTTGCTGCATCTGGACGAGGCGCTGCGCCGCCAGCCGCAGCTGCTGCAGGCCGCGCGGGCGCATCGTGCGGCGGAAATCCTCGCGCATGATCTGGGTCCGGCGCTGCGCCTGTGGAGCCGGCCACCGGCGCTCGACGCATTGCGCCGGCGCCTGCGCGCGCGCCTTGGTGCGGGCGGCCCGTTGCTCACCTTCCTCGGGTCGGGGGATTTCCACCACGTGTCGGCGCTGCTCGTGGAACGCGCGATCGAGGTCTGTGACACGCGGCTGACCGTCGTGCACTTCGACAACCATCCCGACTGGGTGCGCTTCGGCGCGGGCATGCACTGTGGATCCTGGGTGGCGCGCGCCGCGCGCCTGCCGGGCGTGGCGCGCGTGATCACCGTGGGCGTGTGCAGCCGCGACATCCTGCGGCCGCGCAGCCGGGGCGCCGACCTGGCGCTGCTGGATGAGGGCCGGGTCGAGGTCTATCCGTACCGCATGCCCGATGGCGCCATCAGCCTGCGGCTGCGCGGCCGCGAGTGGCCCAGCATCGAAAGCATGGGCGAGGCGGCCTTCGCGGAGCTGCTGCTCGGGCGCATCGCCACGCGGGACATCTACGTCACCATCGACAAGGACGTGCTGCGCGGCGAGGACGCGGTCACCAACTGGGACCAGGGCCGCGCGTCGGCGGAATTCGTCGGCGGGCTCGTCCGGCGCCTGCGCGAAAACCATGCGCTGGCCGGCGCGGACGTGACCGGAGACTGGTCGCCACCGGTCTACGCCGACGGGAGCCAGCGCTGGCTGAAGCGTGCCGAGGCGTTCATCGACCAGCCGTGGAGACGGCCCGGGACAGATGCCCTGCTGGTGAACGAGCAGGTCAACCTGCAGCTGCTGCGGCACTTCGGGGCCGCGGCGTGAACGCCGCCGCCACACCTGCCGCGTTCGCGCTGCTGGCCTTCTGCATCGTGACGGAAGTGATCCGCGAGCTGTGCTTCAAGTCGGCCGCGCGCCGCGCCGGCGGGCGGCCGCGGCGCTACGCCGCGGCGCTGCTGCGCGAGCCGCTGGTGGGCGCGGGCATCCTCGCCTGGTTCGTCGAAATGATCGCGTGGGTGATGGTGCTGCAGCGGGTGCCGCTGGGGATCGCCTACCCGGTCATGACGCTGACTTACGCCGCCGTGCCCGCGGCC
>DATJXQ010000176.1:0-11882 GCA_035500015.1 Steroidobacteraceae bacterium | reverse complement strand
CGGCAGCAGCGCCGTGCCCGTGGTGGCGGCAAGGCCTTTCAGAACATCGCGGCGGTCATTCATCCTCGTCCTGGCCGGGCTGCAGCAACTGGGCCGGCATCTGCTTGCCGGGTGCCGGAGTCACACCCAGCTTCTTCATATCTTCCGCCAGCTTGATTGCATTTCCCTTGCCGGTGGCCAATTGCCCCTGCGCCTGCTCGAAGGCCTCGCCCGACTGCCTGATGGCGCGGCCCACGTTCACGAAGGACTGCGCGAAGTTGGTGAGCTTCTCGTACAGCTTGCGGCCGGCCTCGGCGATCTCGTCGGCCGATTCCTTGCGCTTCTGGAAGGTCCAGATGCCTTCCACCAGCTTGATCACCGCCATCAGCGTGCTGGGCGCCACCAGCACGATGCGCGCGCGATAGGCATCCGCGTACAGCTGCGGATCCTTCACGAAGGCGGTGAGCAGCGCCGCCTCCACCGGCACGAACATCAGCACGAAATCCACGGTGCTGAGTTCGGGCGAATCCGTATAGCCCTTGCCGGAGAGGCTCTTGATGTGCGCGCGCAGCGAGGCCAGGTGCTCGCGCAGCTTCGCCTCCTTTTCCGCTTCGTCGGTGGCCGCGCAGTAATCGGTCCACGCCTTGTTCGAGACCTTGGAATCCACCACCAGCTGGCGCGCCTCCGGCAGCCGGATCAGCGCATCCGGCCGCAGCACCTCGCGATCGCGGCCGGTGAGCGTGACCTGCAGCTCGTACTCGTGGCCGCGGCGCAGCCCGGAATCCTCGAGGATCTTCTCCAGGATGGTCTCGCCCCAGTCGCCGGCGGATTTCGAGGTGACAGTCAGCGCATTGGCCAGCCGCTGCGCCTGCGCCGACATCGCCTGGTTCATCGCCGTGAGCTGCTCGATCTGCGCCTTCAGCGTGCCGCGCTCCTGCGTCTCGGCCGCGTAGATGTGATCCACGCGCTGGCGGAACTCGGCCAGCTGCTCCTTGAACGGGCCGACCACTGCGCCGACATCCTTCTGGTTGCGCTCGGCCAGCGTGCGGCCGCCCTCCTCCAGCAGTTTCGCGGTGGCCGCCAGCACCCGCGCCTCGAAATGCTGCGTCTGCTCGCGGATCCACTGCTCCTGTTTCTGCAGCTGCGCCGCCGCGGCTTCCCGCTCGCCGGAGAGCTGCTGCTGCGCGTGTTCCAGCGAGGCGGCCAGCCGGCTGCGCTCCTGCAGCAGTTCCTCCAGCCGGCGCTGCAGCGGGTTGGGACGCCACAGCAGGTACAGCGCCAGGGCAAGCAGCGCCAGGCAGACAGCGATGAGCACGGGGATCATGGGCGACCTATGCTGCGCGAAGTCGCGACAACCCGCCAGCGGCAGGGGCACAATAGGCGCACCCTCCGGCAAGAAGAGGTCGTGCATGCGCATCATCGCGGTGTCCAACATCAAGGGCGGCGTGGGCAAGACCACCACCGCCGTGAACCTGGCGTACCTGTCGGCGGCCGGCGGCGACCGCACCGTGCTGTGGGACCTCGACCCGCAGGGCGCGGCCAGCTGGATCCTGCAGGCCGACCCGGACAAGCGCGCCACCGTGCGCCAGCTGCTGGACGGCAAGCGCGAGCTCGACGAGATCGTGGTCGGCACGGAGTACGAGAACCTCGACGTCATCCCCGCCGACTTCTCCTACCGCAAGTTCGACGAGCAGCTCGCCGAACAGAAGAACCCCACCAAGCGGCTGCTGCGCATGAGCCGGCCGCTGGATGAGCACTACGACACCTTGTTCATGGATTGCCCGCCCGGCATCTCGCTGCTGTCGGAAAGCGTGCTGCGCGCCGCCGACGCGCTCATCGTGCCGCTGCTGCCCACGCCGCTGTCGGTGCGCATGCTCGAGCAGCTGGTGGAATTCATCGACGCGCACGAATGGGCCGACCTGAAGCTGCTGCCGGTGTTCTCCATGGTGGACCGGCGCAAGTCGCTGCACCACGAGGTGATCGAGGCCACGCGCAAGCAGTTCCGCCAGGTGCTCGCCACCGAGGTGCCCTACTCCAGCGAGATCGAGCGCATCGCCATGCGCCGCGCGCCGCTGAATTCCTACACGCCCGGCAGCGAGCAGGGCCAGGTGTACCAGTCCTTGTGGAACGAGGTGAAGAAGCGGCTGCGGCGCTGACGCGCTATGCTGCGCGACCAAACGGGGGGCGCGCATGCAGGATGAAGGCCGGATTCACGACGTCTCGGATACCGCCATCTGGGTGGCCTACTACCGCGCAAAGGAGACCGAACGCCCCGACGCGCTGTTCCAGGATCCGCTGGCGAGCCTCTTGATCGGCGGGCGCGGCGAGAAAATCGCCAGGCGTTTCGGCCCCACCGGCCGCTACACCGAATGGACGCTGGTGTCGCGCACCGTGATCATCGACGATTACATCCGTGCCGCCATCGCCGGCGGCGTGGATGCCGTGCTGAACCTGGGCGCCGGCCTCGATACACGGCCGTACCGCATGGACCTGCCCGTATCCTTCATGTGGGCCGAGGCGGATTTCCCGCACATGGTGGAATACAAGAACAAGGCGCTGGAAGCGCACACGCCGCGCTGCCGGCTGCAGCGCGTCGGCGTGGACCTGGCCGACCGCGAGGCACGGCGCAGATTCCTGGCGGAGGTCGCGCCGGAGGCGAAGAACATCCTGGTGCTCACCGAGGGCGTCATTCCCTATCTCACCGAACAGCAGGTGGCCGAGCTGGCAGAGGATCTGCGCGCGCAGCCGCGCTTCAGGTTCTGGATCACCGAATACTTTTCGCCGCGCGTCTACCGCTACCTGCGTACGGCCGCCCGCACGCGGGTGATGGCCAATGCGCCGTTCCGGTTCTTCCCGGCCGACTGGCTGGGGTTCTTCGCGAGCCACGGCTGGATGCAGCAGGAAATCCACTACGGCAGCGAGGTGGCGCGGCACTTCGGCCGGCGGCCGCCGATTCCGTGGTGGGCGCGGCTGATGATGCTGTTCGCGAGCAGG
Source organism: Steroidobacteraceae bacterium (assembly GCA_035500015.1). Taxonomy (GTDB): domain Bacteria; phylum Pseudomonadota; class Gammaproteobacteria; order Steroidobacterales; family Steroidobacteraceae; genus ZC4RG30. The sequence goes on along the minus strand of DATJXQ010000176.1, from coordinate 8,909 downwards.
GAGCGGATCCAGGAGGCGATGAAATACTCCGGGTACCTGCTGCTGGTGCCACGCGAGGGCGAGGCGCGCTGAAGATGCGGGCTACTTCGCCCGCCGCACCGTTATGGCCTTGTCCGTGCGGCGCACCTCGAAGTGCTTTGCGGCGTCCAGCAGGTCGCTGAGCTTCGAGTAGCCGTAGTTGCGCGAATCGAAGTCCGGCTTCTTCTTGGTGAGGATGCTGCCCACCACGCCCAGGTGCGCCCAGCCGCTTTCATCCGAGGCATCGTCCACCGCGCCACCGGCCAGCTCGATGAATTCGCGGTCACTGTCGAGTTCGGCGGAGGCCTTGCGGCGCGGCGCCTGGCCTTCCAGCTTGTTGAAGACTTCGGTGTAGATGAACCGGTCGCAGGCGCGGACAAAGGCCGACGGCGTCTTCTTCTCGCCGAAGCCGTACACCCACTTGCCGGACTCGCGCAGCCGCGAGGCCAGCCGCGTGAAGTCGCTGTCGCTGGAGACGATGCAGAAGCCGTCGAGGTTGCCCGCGTACAGCAGATCCATGGCGTCGATGATCATCGCGCTGTCGGTGGCGTTCTTGCCCCGGGTATTGGCGAACTGCTGCATGGGCTGGATGGAATTGTCCAGCAGCGCGTCCTTCCAGCGCTTCAGGTTGGGCTCGGTCCAGTCACCGTAGATGCGGCGCACGCTGGCGCGGCCCAGCTTCGCCACCTCGTCGATCAGGCCCGTGATGATGGAGGGATTCGCGTTGTCCGCGTCGATGAGGATGGCGAGTGCGGCGCCGGATTGTTCGTTGCTGGCCATGCCGCCGAGGGTAGCAGCAATGCACCGCCGCCTCTATGCAGAGACGGATTCCACTGCAGTGGCAGCCCGCACCACATCGACGATGGCGGCGCCGTAGCGCTCCAGCTTCACCGCGCCGATGCCGGGCACGCCGTTGAGCGCGGCGGTGGACTGCGGCAGGCGGCTGGCGATCTCGCGCAGGCTGCTGTCGTGCAGCACAGTGTAGGCCGGCACATTGTGCTCGCGCGCGACGAGGCGGCGCCAGTCGCGCAGCGCCTGGAAGACGGCTGCGGCCTGCGGCGACAAGGCAGCCGTGGCATCCGGCGCGGCGCCTGCAGTCCGGTCCCGGCGCGCGCCGCGCCGCGCGGGTTTCTGCGGCGTCACGTCCTGGCGCAGCGTGAGGGCGCGCTGGCCCTTCAGCACCTCGCGGCTTTGCGCCGTCAGGCGCAGCACATTGAACCTGTCGTGATCGACCGCGACCAGCCGCAGCGTCACCAGCTGCCGCAGCACCGCGCGCCATTGCTGCTCCGTCAGATCCGCGCCGATGCCGAAGGTAGTGAGCCGTTCGTGGCCGCGCTGCGCGACCTTTTCGCTGCGCTGGCCGCGCAGCACGTCGATGATGTGCTGCGCGCCGAAGCCGAAACCGCTGGCCTGTTCGCAGCGGTAGATGCACGAAAGCAGCTTCTGCGCCACCTGCGTGCCGTCGTACTGCGCGGGCGGCGTGAGGCAGTTGTCGCAATTGCCGCAATTGCCGCAGGGCGCGCTCGCCTCGCCGAAGTATTCGAGCAGGTACTGGCGGCGGCAGTGCACGGTCTCGCACAGGCCGAGCATGGCATCGAGCTTGCCGGTCACGACGCGCTTGTAGGTGTCGTCGGCGTCGGATTGCTCGATCAGCAGGCGCTGCTGCACCACGTCCGCGAGGCCATAGACCATCCAGGCATCGGCCGGCAGGCCGTCGCGACCCGCGCGGCCAGTCTCCTGGTAGTAGCCCTCCACGGATTTCGGCAGATCCAGGTGCGCGACGAAGCGCACATCGGGCTTGTCGATGCCCATGCCGAAGGCGATGGTCGCCACCATCACCACGCCGTCTTCGTCGATGAAGCGCTTCTGGCGCGCCTCACGCTCGGCGGCCGGGAAGCCCGCATGATAGGCCAGCGCGTCCACGCCGTTGGCGGCCAGCATCTGCGCGGTCTCCTCCACCGACTTGCGCGTGAGGCAGTAGACGATGCCGGATTCCCCTGCGTGGCCCTCGCGGACGAACTGCAGCAGCTGGCGCCGCGGATTGTCCTTGCCGGCGATGCGATAGCGGATGTTCGGCCGGTCGAAGCTCTGCACAAACTCGCGCGCGGCCGCGAGATGCAGGCGCTGGATGATCTCGCGGCGCGTGGCGGCGTCGGCCGTGGCGGTGAGCGCGATGCGCGGCACGGCGGGAAAGCGTTCCGCCAGCACCGCCAGCTGCAGGTCCTCCGGCCGGAAGTCGTGCCCCCACTGCGAAACGCAGTGCGCCTCGTCGATGGCGAACAGCGCGATGTCCAGCCCGGCCAGCAGCGCGAGCCCGCGTTCGGTGAGCAGCCGCTCCGGCGCCATGTACAGCAGGTCCAGCTCGCCGGCGCGGGCGCGCTGCTCGACCGCCTGCGCCGCGCGCCAGTCCAGGCTCGAATTCAGGAACTCCGCGCGCACGCCCGCCTCGCGCAGCGCCGCCACCTGGTCCTGCATCAGTGCGATCAGCGGCGAGACCACCACGCCGGTGCCCGGGCGCAGCAGCGCGGGAATCTGGTAGCACAGGGATTTGCCGCCGCCGGTGGGCATGAGCACCAGCGCATCGCCGCCGCCGGCGACGTGTTCGATGATGCCGGCCTGCTGGCCACGGAAGGAGGTGTAGCCGAACACCTCTTCAAGGAGGCGGGCGGCGGTCCTGGGGGTCTGCACCGGCGAAGTATGTCGGGCGACTGGCGACTTGCCCAGTCGCAGAATCTCGACAGTCCACGGCGATTTGGCGCGGCAACCCGCCTTGCGCCATCGTGCGGCCCGGCGGGTAGGAGGTATCCGATAGCCTGTGGCGGCTCCTGCCGCGCGGCGGAACATCGCCCCGCGCCTATAGTGTCCTCAAGAAAAACTGCCAGCAGAGGTGAACGTCATGAACACCATTGCAGTTCGGCACCTGCATCGCCTTGCCATCCCTGCCCTTGCACCCGCGCTGCTGCTCTGCGGCTGCGCCACCGACACGTATGCTCCAGCAGGCCGCTCCGCTCCGCAGCTTGCCGGCACGCGCTGGACGGTCACCAGCATCGACGGCAACGACGCCGGCAGGGGCCCTGACCTCACCGCTGATTTCGGCGTGGATGGCCGGGTCAGCGGCGACAGCGGTTGCAACCATTTCTCCGGGCCCTTCATCCAGGATGGCTCGACCCTGACCTTCGGCGAGCTGCTGAGCAGCCGGCGCGACTGCGCGGAACCCGACCGCCAGCGACGGGAAGACCACATGCTGGACGTACTGCAAGGCACGACCAGGGTGCGGCTGGCGCATGACGGAGCGCTGCGGCTCACTGGCCCGTCCGGCACGATGACGCTGGAACAGACCGCGGCTGATAGCCAGCCGCTGGCGGCCGCTGCGCACCGGCTGGAGTACGACTGCCAAGGCGTGCGGCTGAGCGTGGAGTACAGCGCCGACAACGACGTGGTACGGCTGACCTGGCCGGACGGCAGCGACGTGCTGCGGCGGCACAGCGGCGGCGACGTCACCGACTACCAGAGCGCGCACAGCGAATGGCGTCTCGGCCACGACACGCTCTGGGGCCGCGAAGGGGCACCGCCGCGCTTCTGCACCGAGCGGCCCTGACACCGCCTGCGCCCGGGCGACTTGCGTCCGCCCACGGACGCAAAGGCATCTTGTCGCGTCTATAATGCCTGCAAAAGAACAGGCAGCAGGGGTGAACAGGATGAGCACCAGCGCGCACCGGCATTTGCATTGCCTTGTCATGCTCCTCGTTGCCCCGCTGCTGCTCGCCGGCTGCGCTGTCGACCTGGCTGCAGCAATGGATCCCGGTCCCAGCCCGCCCGAACGGCCCCGCGTGGAGTACGACTGCCAGGGCGTGCGGCTGACGGTGGAATACAGCGTCGACGGCAGCCGGGCGCTGCTGACCTGGCCCGACGGCAGCGATGTGGTGAAGTGGCACCGCGCCAGGAGCGGCGTGCTCGACTACCGCGGCGACCACAGCGCATTGCACATCGACAAGGACGTGGTGTGGGGCCGCGAAGGTTCGCCGCCGCGGTTCTGCAAGGAATGGCAGCCGCACTGAGCGACCTCGCCGGCGCTCAGGCGGACTTGCGGTTGGTCCTGGCCGGCAGCTTCCAGTTCGGCCGGGGAAAGTGGCAGGTATAGCCCTGCGGATAGCGCTCCAGGTAATCCTGGTGCTCCGGCTCGGCTTCCCAGAAATCCCCCGCCGGCGCCAGTTCGGTGACCACCTTGCCCGGCCACAGCCCGGAGGCATTCACGTCCTCGATCGTCTCCTGCGCCACTTCCTTCTGCGAATCGCTGGTGTAGAAGATGGCCGAGCGGTAGCTCGTGCCCATGTCATTGCCCTGGCGGTTGCGGGTCGTGGGGTCGTGGATCTGGAAGAAGTATTCCAGCAGCCGCCGGAAGCCGATCTTCTCCGGATCGAAGAGGATCTCCAGCGCCTCGGCATGCGTGCCGTGGTTGCGGTAGGTGGCGTGCTGCACGTCGCCGCCCGAGTAGCCCACGCGCGTGCCGATGACGCCCGGCAGCTTGCGGATCAGATCCTGCATGCCCCAGAAGCAGCCGCCGGCGAGGATGGCGCGCTCGGTCTTCATGATGGCTCCTTCACCTGGTCCAGGTAATCCCCGTAGCCCTCGTCCAGCATGCGCTCGCGCGGCACGAAGCGCAGCGAGGCCGAGTTGATGCAGTAGCGCAGGCCGCCGCGCTCGCGCGGGCCGTCATTGAACACATGGCCCAGGTGGCTGTCGCCATGCGTGGAGCGCACCTCGGTGCGGATCATGCCGTGACTGGCGTCATTCAGTTCCTTGACATGCGCCGGCTCGACCGGACGCGTGAAACTCGGCCAGCCGCAGCCGGATTCGAATTTGTCCGTGGAGGCAAACAGCGGCTCACCCGAGACCACGTCCACGTAGATGCCGGCGCGTTTCTCGTGCAGGTATTCGCCCGTGCCCGGGCGTTCCGTGGCATTGCGCTGCGTGACGCGGTACTGCTCGGGCGAGAGCTTCGCCACGACCTCGGGACGCTTGCTGTATTCAGGCACGGGAACATCCTTGGAAGGAGCGGGATCGGCTATCCGGTTGGTACATTCCAATACGCGGCGGCCGGCGCAAGTGTTACATGCCGCGCGGACGCGCGCGGTCAGATACTGCCGCCGCGGCAGGGTTCCCGCTGCGCCGCCAGCAGCCGCTCAGCGACGTTTGAAGTACTGCACTTCTCGCTCGTGCTTTTCGGCCGCGGCACGCGTGTCGAAAGTGCCGAGGTTGCGCCTCTTGCCGGTCTGCGGATCAACCTTGCGCGAGTACAGACGGTGTTGGCCATTGCCCAGCTTGCGGATCATCGAGGTTACTGGATCACGCCGCAGGCGATGCGGTCACCCGGATTACCCGGCGGCTGCGCCGGGGTGCTCGCCGTGCCGGCCTGCACGACGATGGCCTTGCCCACCACGTCGTGCGGCCCGCCGTCGCGCAGCGTCGCGCCAGGCAGGATGGTGTTGATCATCGCGGTACCTGTCTTGTCCGCCTTCACGTCGGCCATGTGGTCCAGGTGATGCTCGCCCAGGTCCTGCGCACCGGGCTCGGCATCCGCGGGGTCGAAGTATCCGCCGGCGCTCTCGAAATCCGGTGGCGTGCAGACGCCCGTCTCGTGCACGTGGAAAGCGTGCGCGCTGTTGGGCGCCAGCCCCGTGATCTCGCCCGTCACCGACACACCATCGTTCATCGCCACCAGCTGCAGCATGCCATTGACCTTGCTGCCCGGCGCGCCCGACAGGTTCACCTGCGAGGACGCAGGCTCGGAGGGCTGCTCCGTGCCCGCTGGCGACGCCTCGGGTGCCGGTATCTGGCTGTGCCCGCAGCCAGACAGCAGCGTTCCGGCCACCAGCCCGCCGGCCAGCGTCCTCATGGCCGGCATGGGCTCAAGGCAGGCGCTCGATCACGCCGCAGGCGATGCGGTCGCCCGAATTGCCCGCCGGCTGGGATTTGTAGTCATCCGCCTTGGCATGCACGACCAGCGACTTGCCGAGGATGTCATGCGGGCCGCCATCGCCCAGCGTGGCGCCCTTCACCGTCGCGTTCACCGTGGCGATGCCCTTGGCATCGGCCTTGATGTTCGGAAGGTCGCCCAGGTGATGCATGGTCGAATCCGGGTTGCCGTGCATCTGGTTATCCGGATTGAAGTGGCCGCCGGCGCTCTTGAAGTCCGTGCCCGAGCAATCGCCGTTCTCGTGCACGTGGAAGCCGTGCGTGGAGTTGGCCTTCAGGCCCATGATGTCGCCGGTGATCAGCACCCCGTCGGTGCCGGTGACCAGCTGCAGCGTGCCACTGATGTTGTTGGTGCGTTTGGCGGGGTTGGTCTTGCTCGCCGGGCCGGCGATGGCGGCCTGCGCGGCGGTCGGTGCGGCGGGAGTGGCAGCCGCGGGCGGGGGGGTGGTTTCCGGGGCGGGCGGCGGCGGCGCCGCGGTGCGGCCGCAGGCCGCGAGCAGGAGTGTGGGGATGAGGGCGAGCGTCAGCGCTTTCACGGTGCGACTCCTGTCGTTGGTATTTGGAGACGGGGAGTTTGCGCCTGCGGACGTGGGGTCACTGTCGCCGGAGGTCACGGGGGGGTGTAGTCGGGGTCCTACAGGGTGCTACTGCTTTCGGGTTCGGTGTCAGTTCCGTTGCCGCGAAATCGATGAAGATGTTGGCATCACCGACGAGCAGCATCCGGAGCAGAGTCCATCTTCCGCTGCGCGACGAACTCCCCCAGTGGCAGCCCCAGCAACTCCGCCGCCTTCGACTCGCTGATCTGATCCTCGGCCAGCGCGCGATAGACCAGCTGTTCGAAGCCGCGGGACTGCTCGCGCGGATACTGCGGATCGGGTTCCCGCTTGTCCCAGCCGTGCTCCCTGAAGAAGGACCACATCTGCGCGGCGGCCGTGGCATTCAGGATGCCAAGGTCGCGGGCACGCAGCATCCAGCCAGCCATGCTCAGGCCCCAGTCTTGCTTGAGCAGCTGCAGTTCGCGCGGTTCCAGCCAGGTGCGGCTGTGGCCCAGCAACCGCTGCACACTGTCTTTCGGCGCCAGGAACGCGCCGGCGAAGCGATTGCAGGCCTTCTCTTCATCCAGGCGCTTGCCAAGACGGCCTTTGAGCACCGCATGGCCCAGCTCGTGCGCCAGCGTAAAACGCTGGCGGTCGCCCGGCTGGTGCGAGCCGCCCACGATCAGGATGACGGGCTTGCCATTGGCGGTCGCCGACAGGCCATCGAACATGCGATCGCCATCGATGGAGGTCACGAAGACCTTGATGCCATGCAGCTCGAGCATGTCGATCAGCGCGGGCAGCGCGTCGTTGCCGAGCTTCCACGCCTTGCGGACGGCCTGGGCGACTTCTTCCACCTCGTCGAAGGACTCCACCTTGTCGGGAAGGCCGGCAGGCAGGACAAAACGCGACGCCCAGTGGGTGGGAACGAACTCTTCCAGCGCCAGCCAGCGTTCCAGCTGCTCGCGCGCGTCCGCCAGGATCCGCTTCTTCTCCTTTTCGGGCATGTCGGCGTGCTTGCGGTATTCCACGGCCTCCAGCTGGACGTCGTGCTGGCGGAAGAAGTACTCCACGCGGACATTCAATGCCTTGGAGAGGGCAAGCAGGGCCTCGGATGAGGGGGTGATTTCACCGCGCTCGTATTTGGAGATCGCCATGGCCGACAGGCCGCAGCGTTCGGCCAGATCGCGCAGGGACAGGCCGGCGGAATGCCGGGCCTGGTGTACCCGGGACCCGATCACTGAACTTTTCATGGTTTACAATTTACTATAGATAGAACATAAATTGTAAATCATAGGTATTACATTTCTCTGCCTTCCAGCCGATAACTTGGCTGGAAACCCATATTCCATCAGGGCTAGGCTGATAGGCAGTGCGACTCCCAGCTCTGATGCTCGATGACAATCTGCTGCCGGCGCTGACCGCAGTCGACTACGCCAAACGCGAGCAGAGTCGCATCGTCGAACTGGACGCTATCGACGTGGTGACATTGCAGCCTTCCGCTGCCTGCCTCATCGCCGTCGCAGCCCGATCCGTACGCGAGTCTGGAAGAACGTTGCGAATCGCCAGGTTGCGCCCGCAACTTCGGCCTCTAATCCAACAACTGGATGCAGCGATAGAACTTGTCGGAGCAGGGAGCGAGGGCCCTCCTGCGCCTGCTCCGGGTGAAGAAACCTCGATTTCCATTCAGATCCACAATGCGAGGGATGCCAATGCCGAGGCCAACCGTCTGGCGACCTATATCGCGCAGTTCATTCCCCGGGAGGACCAAGCGGAAATGCTGCGCGACCTGTACGGTGTGCGCATCCATCATGCAATCCAGCCAGCACTCGCTCACATCCTGGCGGAGCTGGTGGACAATGTCTTCTCGCATGCTGCGACAGAGGAGTACCGGTCACCGCACGCCTACATGGCGGTTCAAAGCTACCCGGCGGGCGACTTGCTGAGAGTGGCCGTCGTGGATGATGGCTGCGGCCTCCTCGGCTCGCTCAGGGCGCTGCCGGAAAACCCGCCCCGCAACCACTACGACGCGGCTACGCGCGCATTCGAGCCATTCGTTTCCAGCAAGAAGAGCCTGGCCATCTACGCCGAGCGACGGCACATGGGGCTGGGATTACCCGTGTGCCGGGAAATCTGCCAGCAGCTGGGTGGACGCATCCATGCCGCCACCGGGAACGCCTGGATCCAGGATCCCGGATTGTCGACCCAGACGAACCGGCAAGCCGATCCGTTCTTCCAGGGAACGCTGATCTGCCTAGCAGGCTGTTGATAAAGGGCGCGGATCAGGCAAAGTTCGATGCAGAGTTCGAACGAGGCCAGATCGATGCGCGGAAGTGATGTACAGCAGAGCGGACTGTTCAGCTACGTGTCGCTGGAGTC
>DATJXQ010000175.1:0-9059 GCA_035500015.1 Steroidobacteraceae bacterium | reverse complement strand
CTGCTGACATGATCCAGGCCCTGCGAGTAGCCGAAGCTCAGCGTGGTGAGGTCGCCGAACATGTCCTGGCTGACGCCCAGCGACCAGGTGTCGGAGCGGTAATCGTTCTCCTGGCTCGTCAGGTAGCTCGCCGACCACGTCGACTTGCCGCGCAGGTAGTCCAGCCCGAGGCTTTTCTGCTCGCGGTGTTCCCGGTAGGGGCTCGCGCCGGAGACCACCACGTCGATGGAAGCGCTGCTGATGAAGTCGGAGTAATAGTTCGCGGTGGCGGAGAGCGAGTCGCCGAGCTTCTTGCGCACCAGCACCGAGGGACCCTGCACCGTGAGCCCGCCACCCTCGTAGCGGTGGTACATGACGTCGGCGCGGTCATCCGGCAGCACGCCGGCCTGCACTGCCGCGGCGAGCAGCAGCACGACCGGCAACATGCGGGAGAAGCCTCGCCTCACGAGCAGCCGCACCCGCCGCCGGCCGCGCCGGTTGCGCCGCGCGCTCCCTCGCGGACGTCGAACACGTGTTCGATGTAGGCCGAGGAAACCGGATCCGGATCGATCGCCATGATGGGGTCGGCCAGGTGCTCGCGCTCGTAGGGCTTGACCCAGGGCTGGATGGAGCTGCAGCCCGCCAGCGCGGACAACGCGGCGGCCAGCAGCAGCAACGCGCGTGGTTTCACCGGCGCTCCTATTCGCGCACCAGCGCGCGGATCTGGTCGAGGTACTCGTTCTCATCGCCGGGCTTGTAGCCGCTGTGCAGCCAGCGCAGGTTGCCCTTGCGGTCCACGATCACGGTGCTCGGCATGCCGGTGACCTGGTAGGCCTTGCTGACCTCGCTCTTCGTGTCGAACAGTATGGGGAAGGTGACCGGCGTGGCCTTCAGCCACTGCAGCGCGTCCTTGGAATCCGGCTCCACGTTGACGCCGATCATGGTGAAGCCCATGGGTTTGTACTTGGCGTACAGCTTGTCGAGGATGGGCATCTCCTTGCGGCATGGTCCGCACCAGCTGGCCCAGAAGTTGATCATCACCACCTGGCCCTTGAACTGGCCCAGGCTGACCGGCGCGCCCGCGATGCTCTGCAGCTGGAACTGCGGCGCGGGGCCGGAGGGCGTTCCAGCCAGCGCGGGTGCGGCGAGCAGCGCGAACAGCAGTGCGCGCAGGTGCGGCTTGCGGAAGATCGTCATTGCCTTCATGGGATTCTCCAGGTTTCTTCAGAAGAACACGGTCATGCCGATGGTCGCGCCGAGGTTGTTCACCAGCTTCTGGCTGCCGAGCAGGTCCGACTGAAACACGCGGTCCTGCACGTCGATGTGGATCGCCAGCCAGTCGGTGGGCAGCAGGCGATAGCCAGCCCCGAAATTCACCGTGAAGCGCTGGTCGCCGGCGAACTTCGTGCTGCCCATTCCGCCCAGCAGGTACAGCGCGCTGTTCATGGCGAGGCCGCGGCCGATGTACACCTCCCCGGGCAGCAGGTTGTAACCCAGCGACAGGCTGTAGTACGTGAAGTGCCTCTCAGAGGGCGTAAGCAGCTGCACGTTGCCGCCCAGGGTCTCGTAACTGGTCTTGCCGGCCGTGGCGCTGCCGTAGCTGCCCTGGAAGAAGAAATCCTCGGTCACGTGGTAGGCGGCTGTCAGGCCCCACACCGGGTTGGTGCCGAAATCCTCGATGGACAGCGCGCCATAGTAGCCGCCCAGTTCGACGTTCTCCGCGTCGATCTTCGCGACCTTGATGCTGCGCCGTTCCACCTCGGGCTCCACCACGCGCGGCGGGGCGTCCGCCGGCTCCTGCTGCGCGGCGTCGGGTGCTTGCTCGCGCGGCGTGCGCAGCGACGCGCAGCCGGCGAGCAGCGTCGCGAGGCTCAGAAGAAGAATGCCAGCGCGAGTTTCCATTCATTGATCTCCTCATTCTCGTTGCGGCTGGTGAATACCATGTGGTAACGGTATTCGCCGCGCAGGAAAAAACGCCGCGCCACATAGAACCGCAGGCCCACGCCCGCGTAGGCGGTCTGTTCGGTGCGGCCGCCGGGCACCACCAGCGTGGCCTTGGGGCGTATCCAGATCGCGCCGGTGCCCAGTGTCAGCAGCGGCGAGAGCCGCCAGTCGGGCCGGTACACATGCGCCAGGCCCAGCTCGGCGGCATAGCCGCTGCTGACATCGCCCAGGAACTGCGAGCCGGTCAGCTCCAGGTGCATCTGCTCGTTGAAGGACAGCGCCAGCGAGCTGGCGAGCAGCGTCGCGCCCTGGTAATCGCCGGCGCCGAAGCCCAGCTCCCAGCGATGCGCGGTGAAGCCGGCACGGTTGCCCAGATCGAAGCTGAACGTGCTGCCGTCGGGCAGCAGCATCTTCTGCATGTCGAGCTGGCTGGCCCAGCCTTCCACGCCGCGCCGCGTGCGCACGCGGAACCATTCGGTGCGGCGGTACAGCACTTCCACGGCCTCGCCACGCGGCACCACCTGCGTGACCGCGTAGCCGCGGCCCGGGCCTTCGTGCAGCTCCAGGTAGGGTTCGGCCACGATCAGCTGCTGTGGCTGATCGCTGTTCCCGGCCGCGCCCGCCACGCCGGTGCACAGCGTGGCAAGCAGCAGCAGGAACGCGGCGGACAGTGCGCTAGTTGAGCGGTACACCTTGAGCGAAGGGATCGTTGAAATACTGCGCACCAATATCCACCCATTCGGAAAGCAGGCGCAATTCTGCGGCAGTCAGGCCGTAGTGCTCATGTGTACCGCCGGCAGCGAAGATACCAAAGAAATGCGGCGAGCCGTTCGCGCTTTGCGGCTGGATGCGCCCCGGCACCCGCACGGGTACCTGTTCCGTCTCCGGCAGCCCGGTGTTGAGATCGATCACCGGTTGGCCGGTGTCGGGGTCGATGACCGGAACCGTCTGCGTCACGGGCACCAGCACGCCATTGACGAGCTGCTGCTGGTTGCCGCCGTTCAGCAGCTGCTCGTAGGCGTTCTTGTGCGTGGGTACCTGTTGTGAGTCGCCGTCCGAGAGATCCAGATCGCCGGCGGGCACCTGCGCAACGCCGTTGGTGTCGGTCGGTGCGTGGCAGTTGGTGCAGGTGTGCAGGCCGTTATCCCGAACGACGTACCACAGCGGGTGGATGTGCTGCACGTAGTTGATCACGATGCGGCAGGTGCCGCTCCAGGCCTGCTGGCAGCTGGCGCGCACCGGTGCCAGCGTGGTGAGACCCGAGGCGCCGCCGTATGTCAGCGCGGTAGAGGTGTCGGCGGCGCGCACCGCGGGATCGGTCCAGACATCGTCGTAGCGCAGGTCGACGCCCGGTGTCTGCGAGCACTGGCTGCCGGCCACGCAGGAGGTGCGCGCGCGCGCCTGCGCCATGGTGTCCCCGGGCATGGCATTGGCAGAGGTTGCGGCAAGCGTATTGCGGAAGGCCAGGGCCGCGCCGGTGTTGGCGCCTGCCACGGCGATGCTGGTGCCGTCGCGGCCATGCGAGCGGTCGGCGGCTGCGCCGCCCGGCGGTTCGTGGCAGCCATTGCAGCGGCGGATCTCGCCGGGCCGCAGCTGCAGCCACGCGCCGTGCTGCGGGAAGATGCGGCGGCCGTTGGCGTCCAGCACCGACACCACGAAGGCGGTGTCAGCCGGCACGCGTATCGACACCGAGCCGTCCGGTTCCACCGGCGCATATCCCAGGATCTCGCGCATGAAGCCCGAAGCACCCGTGGCGGCACCGAAGTCGATATCCGGGAAGTCCGCGTCGAGGTCGTGGTCGCCGATGGATACGGCTTTTTCGAGGCGCACGAAACGGGCGGGGCGCTGCGCGGCCGTGCGCTGCGCCGGATCGGCAAGCGTCGCCAGGTCGGGCGCACCTGCATGATCCAGCGTGCCGTCGAAGTCGTACACGCTGCGGATTTCCAGCAGGCCGAGCCCGGGCCCGGCCAGTTGCGGGTCGAAGTCGTCGGCCGCGATGCTGTGATCGAGCAGTGTCGCCGGCGGCGTGCGCGGCTGCGCGGCCACCAGGTCGGTGATCATCACACCCTCGACCGGGTTGAACAGCGGCTTGAAGGTATTGTCCGCGGGATTGAAGATGAAGGCGCTGTACAGCGGCGGCGCGGCCGCATACCGTGTCTTGAAGTCGGCCGCATCGAGCCGGTCGGCGGTGCACGGCACGATGGCCGCCGGAGTCGTGCTGTTGTCCAGCAGCCGGCACAGCGACCAGCTCACCAGCAGGCGGTTGGTGCCGTCCCACAGCGGATAGGCGGAGCGGAAGCGGCCGCCGGCCGAAGGACCCGGCACTGTCGACACCTGGTTGGGCGTGGCGCGCGTCTGGGCCTGTGCGGCCGGCGCACAGCCGGCCACCGCAGCGGCCCCCAGCAGCTGGCAGTTCTCCACATGCGCGCGCGTGTCGATCAGCACCAGGTCGCCGCCGAAGTCCGTGCCCGTGAACGGGCGCGTGAGCGCCAGGATGCGTCCGTCCTGCATCTCGCGCGGCCGCGCGAATTCGATGGTTGATGGATTGCCCGTGGTGTCGGGCGAGCCGGTCTGGTGGCTGCGCGCGCCATACAGCAGCTGCAGGTTGGTGCCGTCGGGGTTGACGGTGTACAGGTGCATGCCGCGGCCCGTGGCAGCATCCCAGCGCGTGAACACGATGCGCCCGTCGGCCAGCACCGCGGGCCACAGGTCATGGCTCTGGTTGAAGGTGATCTGGTGGATGTCGGTGCCGTCCGCATTCATCACGTGCAGCAGGAAGGCGCTTTCGTTGCGCGCTTCGGTCTGGGCCTCGAAGCCGGGCTTGCCTTCGTCCAGCAGCACTGCCTTGCCGCCGCTCTGGCGCGTGGAGGAAAACACCACGCGCCCGTCCGGCAGGTACTGCGGCGCGATGTCATTGCCGTCCGCCGCCGCGATGTCCGACTGGATCAGCCGGTGCAGTGCATCCGGGTCGCCCTTCTGGTCGGCCACGATGTCGTATTCCCAGATCTCCCAGAAGGGCGGCTTGCGCTCGTTCTGGTTCTGCTTCAGCGGTCCGCGCATCGCGAAGATGAGCTTGGTGCCATCCGGCGAGACGTCCACGTCCTTGATGTCGAAGTGCTGGCCGGCGGCGGTGCGGCGGCGCGCAGTGATGTTGATCTCCGTCGCGGATGGCGAGGCGCTGGCGCGCAGATACAGGTCGGCGTCCGGGGTGGTATCGCGCTGCTGGCGCAGGTCGTCATCGTCCGCCGGAATGGTGCGTTTGACATAGGCAACCGGGAAATCGACCGTGCCGGGGTCGGCCTGCTGGCCGCGCCCGATGTCGATGCTGCCGCCGCTGCTGCATGCCGCCAGCAGTACAACGAAGCTGGCGATCACGCCATGCGCGGCCCTGATTCTGTTCACCTGATGTCCTCGTGCCCGTCGGAGGGCCGTGTCCGAAGTATTCGCACCAACCGTGGCCCGGCTGTGACGTGACTCCCATTGCGCGTGAAAAATCATATGCGCCATGCGGCGCGGCCCTACGCTGTCGTTGCGCGGCGACGTCTGCCGATTGAGACATTCCAGTTCACCGCGGCAGGCCGATATATTGCCGTCACGGAACGGCAAGGCCGCGCGCACGATGCGGCCCCTTTGTCGAGGAAGGTCTCGATGCAGAGCACGAACATGGGCAGGATACTGGCTGCGGGCGCGCTGGGCGCCTGGCTGGCATGCGGCATGGCCGGTTACGCGGCGGCGGGGCCGCGCGAGCAGGCCGCGCGCATCCACGACCGCATCGCCGGCGTGCCGCCGAGCCAGGATGTGCTCGACCAGATGGAGCAGAAGGTGGCGGCGGGCGACGCCGCCGGCGCCGCGCGCATCGCCATGCAGGCGCCGAGCTTCTACACCACCACGCTGAAGAACTGGATCACGCCGTGGACCAACCGCGACCAGACGGTGTTCGCGCCGCTCAACGATTACACCGCCACGGTGATCGGGATGATCCGCGACGACGTCGACTTCCGGCAGGTGCTGTCCGGCGACATCCTGTACGTCGGCGGCGCGGGACTGCCCGCTTATTCGCCCGCCAACAACGACCTGTACCAGCAGCTTGAGGACAATGACCGCAACCTGGGCGACCCGACCGTGCTGGTCGCCTCCACGCAGTCGGCCCACACCGGGCTGCCGGCCGCGGCCACGGCCGGCGTGATGACCACGCGCGCAGCGGCGCAGGCGTTCTTCATCAACGGCACCAACCGCGCGATGTTCCGCTTCACGCTGATCGCGCACCTGTGCAAGGACATGGAGCAGGTGCAGGACGTGCACCGGCCGCCGGACCGCATCCGCCAGGACGTGAGCCGCTCGCCGGGCGGGGACAGCACGGTGTTCCTCAACAGCTGCATCGGCTGCCACAGCGGCATGGATCCGCTGGCGCAGGCCTTCGCGTACTACAACTTCAACTCCGTCACCGGCAGCCTCGAGTACACCGACGGCCAGGTGCAGCCGAAGTACCTGATCAACTCCGACAACTTCAAGCCCGGCTACGTGACCCAGGACGACGGCTGGAGCAACTACTGGCGCGAGGGCGCGAACACCGTGCTTGGCTGGAGCAGTTCCCTGCCCGGCAGCGGCAACGGCGCCAAGTCGATGGGCGAGGAACTGGCCAACAGCGACCAGTTCGCGCGCTGCCAGGTGGAGAAGGTGTTCAAGACCGTCTGCCTGCATCCGCCGGTCAACGCCGCGGATCGTGCCGCGGTGGATTCCGCCATCGGTGCATTCCGCAGCGGCGGCTACCGGATGAAAGACGTGTTCGCGCAGACCGCCGCGTACTGCAAGGGCAACTAGGAGACGGTGCAATGAGGAAGCTGCACCTGATTCATATTGCCGCCTGGTGCGTGCTGCTGGCCGCCTGCAGCGGCGGCGCAAAGGTGGCGGTCAATCCCGATTCCGCGCCGCCGGCGGTGGATGATTACGCGGGCCCGGCGCCGGCCACGGCCGACGTGCAATCCTTCCGCGTCAACTTCTGGCAGAACGTGAAGGCCAACAACCGCTGCGGCGGTTGCCACAACGCCAACGGCCAGGTGCCGCGCTTCGCGCGCAACGATGACGTGAACCAGGCCTACGATGCCATCCTGCCGTACGTCGATCTCACCGAGCCGGACAAGTCGCCGCTGGTGGCGAAAGTGGGCGGCGGCCACAACTGCTGGCTGGCCGACGCCAAATCCTGCGCCGACATCCTGACCACGTGGATCACCAAGTGGGCGGGCGGTGCCGGGGGCGGCGGAACGCAGATTGCACTGCAGGCGCCGAATGACACGGAAGTGGGCGACAGCAAGGCGTTCCCGGATTCCCCGGCGCTGTTCGAATCCACCGTGTGGGCGCTGGTGCGCGGCAACGGCAAATGCCTGCGTTGCCATGCGCCTGATGCCAGCCCCGGGCCTTCGCAGGCGCCGTTCTTCGCCAGCGCCGATCCCAACGAGGCTTATGCGGCGGCGCAGGCCAAGATCAACCTCGACGACCCGGCGAGTTCGCGCTTCGTGGTGCGCCTGCGCAACGAGTCGCACAACTGCTGGACCTCCAGCTGCGCCAACGACGCAAATGCCATGCAGGCGGCCATCCAGGCATTCGCCGACCAGGTGCAGCCGACGCCGGTGGATCCGGCGCTGAAAGTCAGTCGCGCGGTCACGATTCTCAATGCCGACGGTTCCCCGGCCGCCACCGTCGCCTCCGGTGGCAACCGTTTCGACACCAACGTGATCGCCAGGTACGAGTTCAAGACCGGCAGCGGCGATGTGGCCTACGACACCAGCGGCGTGGATCCGGAGCTGGACCTGCAGTTCACGGGCAACGTCACCTGGGTTGGCGGCTGGGGCGTCAACATCAAGTCCGCCGGCAAGGCCCAGGGCACCACCACGGCCAGCAAGAAGCTGTTCGACCGCATCAAGGCCAGCGGCGAATACACCATCGAGGCCTGGATCGCACCCGCCGACGTGACCCAGGACAATGCCTGGATCGTCAGTTACTCCGGCAGCGAGACCGAGCGCAATGTCACGCTGGCGCAGCGCGCCTTCCAGTACGAGGCGCTGGCCCGCTCCAGCACCACCGGCGCCAATGGCGCGCCGGCACTGGTGACGCTGGACACCGACCGCGATGCGCAGGCTTCCCTGCAGCACGTGGTGCTGACCTTCGATCCGGTCAACGGACGCCGCCTCTACGTGAATGGCAGCTTCACCGGCGACCTGGATCCGCGTCCCGGCGGCTCGCTGGCCGACTGGGACAGTACCTACGCGCTGGTGCTCGGCAACGAGACCTCCGGCACGCGCCAGTGGCAGGGCGTGGTGCGCTTCCTCGCCATCCATGATCGCGCGCTGACGCTGGCGCAGATCCAGCAGAACTTCGCCGCCGGTGTGGGCGAGCGCTACTTCCTGCTGTTCGACGTGAGCGCGCTCACCGGCATGGCGCAGAGCTACGTGATGTTCGAGGTCAGCCAGTACGACAACGGCAGCTACCTGTTCAACAAGCCGGTGTTCATCAGCCTGGATGCCAGCGCCATGCCCGGTTCGATTCCGATCAAGGGCATGCGCATCGGCATCAATGGCGCGGAGGCCCTGGTGGGCCAGGCGTACGCGAAGCTGGACACCACCGTGAGCAACGCGAATTATTCGCCGGGCTCGGGGCAGCTGCTGTCCCGGGTTGGCACCGTGATCGGCCTGCAGCGGGGACCGAGGTTCGACCAGTTCTTCCTCAGTTTCGACCAGATCGGCAGCCAGACCCACACCCGCACGCCGGAGACCGGCGTGCAGTCCGCGCCGGTGGACCTGCCGCCGGCTTCCGACATCGGCGTGCGCACCTTCGAGCAGCTGAACCAGAGCATGTCGCGCATCACCGGCGTGCCCACCACCGACAGCGGCGTGCGCAGCACCTACCTGCAGGTGCAGCAGCAGCTGCCGCCCGTGCCCGACATCCAGGCCTTCCTGGCTTCGCACCAGACCGGCATCGCGCAGCTGGCCATCAAGTACTGTGCGGTGATGGTCGACAACGCCACCTACCGGCAGGCGTTCTTCCCGTCGCTGAACCTCGGCACCGCGCCGGCCACGCAGTTCGCGGGCCCGGGCAAGGACATCCTGCTGGTGCCGCTGCTGACGAAGGCCTTCCAGCAG
>DATJXQ010000174.1:0-15211 GCA_035500015.1 Steroidobacteraceae bacterium | reverse complement strand
GGGCCGGCAGCTGCTGATCGCACCGCGCAGCGCCGCGGCGCTGCTGTGGGTGGGCGAGGGCCCGCCGCCTCCGGGCCTCGCACAGCTGCTGCCATAGACCCGGCGGGTGGGGCTGCCTCGGGTAGAATGACCCTCCCCGCGGGCCCTTCCCCACGGGCCATCAGACATGGCCGCTACCCCGTACAAACAGCTCGAACAGGAGTGGCAGCGCCTGCATGCCTTCGGTGGTGCCCTGTCGCTGCTGCGGTGGGATGCCGCCGTGATGATGCCGCGCGGCAGCGCCGACGTGCGCGGCGAGCAGCTCGCCGCCATCGAGACCGAGCAGCATGCGCTGCTGACCTCGCCGCGCGTGAGCCGGCTGCTGGATCGCGCACAGGCCGGCGCGGCCTCGCTCGACGACTGGCAGCGCGCCAACCTGCGCGAGATGCTGCGCCAGCGCGACCACGCGATCGCCACGCCCGTGTCGCTGATTTCGCGCCTGGCGCGCGCCACCTCGGTAGCCGAGGTGCGCTGGGCCGAGGCGCGCGAGCGGCAGGATTTCGCCGTGTTCGCGCCGCACCTGGCCGAGGTGCTGCAGCTGGTGCGCGACAAGGCCGCGCTGCTGGGGCAGGCGCTGAACCTCTCGCCCTACGACGCGCTGATGGATGGCTTCGCGCCCGGCGTGCGCAGCGCCGAGCTCGACCCGGTGTTCCGCGCGCTGTCGCGCCGCCTGCCCGGGCTGATCCGCGAGGCCATCGAACGGCAGCGCGACGCGCAGGCGCTGCCCATCGCCGGCAAGTTCACGCCCGGCCGGCAGCGTGCGCTGATCGTGGAGCTGATGAAGGCCTTCGGCTTCCCGTTCGAGCGCGGCCGGCTCGACGAGAGCGATCATCCCTTCACCGAGGGCGTGGCCGGCGACATCCGCGTCACCACCAAGCTCGACCAGGGCGATCCCTTCAAGGGGCTGCTGGCGGCGATGCACGAGACCGGCCACGCGCTCTATGACCTCGGCGTGCCGCGCGAATGGCGCGCGCAGCCGGTGGGCAAGGAACGCGGCATGGCGCTGGAGGAAAGCCAGTCGCTGTTCATCGAGATGATCGTGTGCCGCAGCCGGCCGTTCCTCAAGTACCTGCGGCCGCTGCTGGAGAAGCACTTTGGCGTGAGCGGGCCGGAATGGGAGCCGGACAATCTCTACCGGCTGCTGACGCAGGTGCGCCGCGGCGCCATCCGCGTCGATGCGGACGAGCTCACCTACCCCATGCACATCGTGCTGCGCTATGGCATCGAGAAGGATCTGCTGGAAGGGCGCCTCGCGGTGGGCGAGCTGCCCGAGGCATGGAACCGCGGCATGCAGGACCGCCTCGAGGTGCAGCCCGCCAACGCCGCCGAGGGCTGCCTGCAGGACGTGCACTGGGCGCACGGCGCGTTCGGTTATTTCCCGTCGTACGCGATCGGCGCGGTGATCGCCGCGCAGCTGTTCGAGACGCTGCGCGCCGCCACGCCGGACCTGGACGAGCGCATCGCCAGCGGCCAGCTCGGCGCGGTGACGGGCTGGCTTGCGCAGCACGTGCATGCCGAGGGCGGGCGCCTGGCGCCGCAGCAGCTGGTGCAGCAGGTTACCGGCAAGGGCCTGTCGGCGGCCATCGCGCTGCGCTACCTGGAGGCGCGCTACCTAGAGGAGGCACGGTGAACGCGGTGATCGCAGCCCCCGTACGGCGCCTCGCGGAGCGCACGCGATGAACGCCTCGCCCGTGGCACTGCCGGCAATGTCCGCCACCAAGCGCCGGCTGGCAGCCCAGCTGCGCGGCCTCACCGGCAAGGCGATCGCCGATTACGCGATGATCGCCGACGGCGATCGCGTGATGGTATGCCTTTCCGGCGGCAAGGATTCCTACACGCTGCTCGACATGCTGCTGTCGCTGCAGCGTGGCGCACCGGTGAAGTTCTCGCTGCTGGCCGTGAACCTGGACCAGAAGCAGCCGGGTTTCCCGGCGCACGTGCTGCCGGAGTATCTCGCCTCGCTGGGCGTGGACTACCACATCATCGGGCAGGATACCTACAGCGTGGTCAAGCGCCTGATTCCGGAAGGCCGCACCATGTGCAGCCTGTGCTCGCGCCTGCGGCGCGGCGCGCTGTACCGCCACGCGGCGGAGAACGGCGTCACCAAGATCGCGCTCGGCCATCACCGCGACGACATCATCGAGACACTGTTCCTGAACCTGTTCCACGGCGGCAAGCTGAAAGCCATGGCGCCGAAGCTGCGTTCCGAGGACGGCCGGCACATCGTGATCCGGCCGCTGGCCTACGTGGCCGAGCGTGACATTGCGCGCTACGCGGCTGCGCGCGGTTTTCCACTCATTCCCTGCGACCTGTGCGGCTCGCAGCAGAACCTGCAGCGCGCCGTCATCAAGCGGATGCTGGCCGCGTGGGAGCACGAACATCCCGGCCGCGGCGAATCCCTGCTCACGGCGCTGCGCAACGTGGAAGCGGAAACCCTGGCCGACACCAGGCTCTTCGATTTTGCGGGTCTCGTCCCGCGGGGCGAGGCATGAAGACGGAGGCGCGCGATGCCCGGCCGTCGTGAAACGCACGCGCGCGCCTGGGCGCGGCTGCCGGACGCCGAGCTGCTGCAGCTGCGCTTCTGCGACCTGGACCTGAAGCTGGCTGGCACGCCGCTGGCGCGCCGGCTCGGCCATGTCTACCGCGAGCTCGCGCGCCGCGGCATCGCCTTCCGCCCGCACATGTGGCTGTCGGAAGAATGGTTCTCGCCCGACGGCGTGCCCGGCATCGCCGTGCCGTTCTATCTCGCGCATCCGCGGCTGATGCAGCTGGAGCGGCACATGATGCGCGAGGTGGAGGGCGGCAATGGCAAGTGGATGATGCGCATCCTGCGCCACGAGGTCGGCCACGCCATCGATACCGCCTACCGCTTGCGCCGCCGCGCGCGCTGGCGCGAGGTGTTCGGGCCCGCTTCACTCCCCTATCCGGAAAGCTATCGCGCGCGTCCGGGCAGCCGCAGCTTCGTGCGCCACCTGGGCGAGTGGTATGCGCAGTCGCATCCCACCGAGGATTTCGCCGAGACCTTCGCGGTGTGGCTGAAGCCCAATTCCGACTGGCGCCGCACCTATGCGAGCTGGCCGGCCTGGGAGAAGCTGCGGCTGGTGGATGAAATGATGGCCGAGGTGGCGGGCCGGCCGGCCGCGGTGCGCAGCCGCGCCTTCGTCGAGCCGCTGTCCTCCAACCGGCGCACGCTGGCCCAGCACTATCGCGAGAAGATCGCGCGCCGCCGGGAATGGCACAGCGAGGCCATCGACGGCATGCTGCTGCGCGTGTTCGCGAAACGTCCCGCGCGCCGCGGGGTGATGCGTGCGGCGGCCTTCCTGCGTGCGCACCGGCGCGAGCTGCTCGCCGGCGGTGCGCTGTACGGCGGCCTCGACCAGTACACGCTGCAGCATGCGCTGCGGCTCGCCGTCGAGGGTTCGGATAACATGCAGCTGTACCTCAGGGGGTCGCAGCGCCACGCCGTGCCGCACGCGCGCTGGCTGCTGGCCCGCCTGGTGCGCCTGCTGGACGAAAGGGAACGGCCCCGGCTGAATCTATGAAGCGATCGCGAGTCCTGGTCGTCCTGCATCCCAGCCTGATGCCGCCGGACAGCCTCGAGGGGCAGGATCCGAAGGCCATCGAGGAATGGCGCACCGAATTCGACGTCATCCAGACGCTGCGCGCCTCGGGACACGAGGTGCGCGCGCTGGGCGTGCTGGATTCGGTCACCGAGCTGCGCGCCACCATCGCCGACTGGCAGCCCGACGTGGTGTTCAACCTGCTGGAGGAATTCGACGGCATCGTCAGCTACGACCAGCACGTGACGGCCTTCCTCGAGATGCTGCGCCAGCCCTACACGGGCTGCAATCCGCGCGGCCTGCTGCTGTCGCGCGACAAGGCGCTGTGCAAGCAGGTGTTCGCCTACCACCGCATCCCCACGCCGCAGTTCGCGGTGTTCCCGCGCGGCCGGCGCGTCATCGTGCCCAGGCGGCTGCGCTATCCGCTGTTCGTGAAGTCCAGCACCGATGATGCCTCGCTGGGCATCGCGCAGGCCTCGGTGGTCCCCGACGCCGCGCACCTGAAGGAGCGCATCGAATTCGTGCTCGAAACGCAGAAGTCCGATGTGCTGGTAGAGGAATACATCGAGGGCCGCGAGCTGTACGTGGGCATGCTGGGCAACGAACGCCTGTCGCGTTTTCCGGTGTGGGAGCTGAACTTCGGGCAGCTGGGGCAGAGCGGCAGCGCCATCGCCACGCGCAAGGTGAAATGGGACGCCAAGTACCGTGCCAAGTACGGCATCGACAGCGCGCCGGCCGCCGAGCTGCCGGCCGGCGTCGAGGCCAGCCTCGACAGGCTTTCGCGGCGCATCTACCGCGCGCTCGGGCTCACCGGCTATGCGCGCATGGATTTCCGCATGCGCGCCGACGGCAGCCTGTATGCGCTGGAAGCCAACGCGAATCCACACCTGGCGCGCGAGGAGGATTTCGCGCGCGCGGCCGCGGCCGCCGGGTTGCCATATCCGGAACTGCTCGACCGCATCCTGAAACTCGGCCTGACGTATCCGGCCCAGTGGCGGGTGATGTATGGCGGGTAGGACGATCGCCGCCGCGGCACTGGCGCTGCTGGCCGGTGGCTGCGCCAGCCGGCCGGATGCCGGCGCCCAGTTCATGGACCAGCTGCAGGCGGCGCTGGCGGGAAGCTACGACAACCTCGCGCAGTCGCGCGCCGCAGCCGACCACGCACCGTTGCGGCTGATGATCGCGCCGGTGGCTGCGCCGCTGGTCGGCGACCATGTGTTCTACGTGCAGGAAATGGCGGCCGACGATGCGCGGCGTGTACTCGCGCAGCACCTGTACACGCTCGATGCCGTGGCCGGCCGCGAGGCGGCCGTGTTGAGCCAGGCGGATTTCGCCGAGCCGCTGCGCTGGCGCGACGGCCAGCTGGACCGCGACCTGTTCCGCAGCCTGTTGCCGCAGGATCTGCGGCCACGCGCCGGCTGCGACCTGCTGTTCACGCGCGAGGGCGCGGGTTTCGTGGCGGCGACCAGCAGCACCTGTCGCGGTTCGGCGCGCGATACCGGCGAGGCGCTGCGCGTCGAGCAGCGCATCACGGTCGACGCCGACGGTATCGCACTGTTCGAGCAGCAGCGCGACGCGGCGGGAAAGCTGGTCTATGGCGACCAGCCGGATCCGTGGTATCGCTTCGCGCGGCGCGCCGACGCGCCCTGGTAATGCCCTCAGGCGTCGATGGCACGGGGCATCTTCTTCCGCCATGTGCTGCGCGAGATGCTCGTTGCGGCACTGGTCGTCGGGCTGGTGCTGCTGGTGGTGCTCGCCACCTACCAGCTCTCCTTCGTGCTCGGGCGCGCTGCCAATGGCGAGCTGCCCGGTTCGATGGTGCCGGAACTTGCACTGCTGTCGCTGCGCACCAGCCTCCCCGTGATCCTGCCTTTCGCGCTGCTGCTGGGCGTCACTGCCGCGCTGGGCCGGCTGTATCACGACAACGAGATCGCGGCCGCGCAGGCCTGCGGCGTGCCGGCCGCGACCCTGACCGCCGCCGCCGCGACCGTGACTGCCGCCATGGCGCTGCTGGCCGCGTGGAGCACGTTCATCGACGGGCCGCAGGCCGCGCGCCGCAGCGTGGAGCTGCGCCTGGCCGCGCAGCGCAGCGCCGCCCTGCGGCAGCTGGCACCCGGCGCCTTCCGTTCGCCGGGTGCCGGCATCACGCTGTATTTCCGCGCGGCCGGGGCCGATGGATCCATGCAGGACGTGTTCGTGCAGCGCGACCAGCCGGGCTCGAAGCGCGTGCAGGTCGTGGTGGCGCGCAGTGCCAACCAGCGGCTCGCCGCCGACGGTGCCGCGTGGCTCGTCGAGCTCGACGACGGACGCAGCTACGAAGGCGTGCCGGGCGCGGCGGATTGGCGCATCACCCACTTCGCGCGCCAGCTGCTCAGCATTCCGCTGCCGCGCGCCAGCCTGCACGGTCCACCGCGCGTGGATGGTTTCACCAACCGCCAGCTGCTGGCTTCCGGACAGGCACGGCAGCTCGCCGAGCTGCACTGGCGCATCGGCTGGGTGGTCGCGGTGATCATGCTGGGGCTGGTGGCCGTGCCGCTGGGGAAGCTGGCGCCACGCCAGGGTCGCTACGCGCGCCTGCCCTGGGCTGTGCTGCTGTTTGCCGTGCAGGCGGGCCTGCTCACTGTGGGTCGCACCATGCTCGGTCGCGGTGAATGGCCACCGTCCATCGGTCTCTGGTGGGTACCGCTGGCCGTGGCGGCCCCCGCATGGTGGCGGCTGCGGGCGCGACGCAGGCGCGATTGATGCTTCAGTCCTTGTCGGGCAGTTTGGTGTCGGGCGGCAGGTCCTGCTCGCGCAGCGCCTTCACCTGCTGCGTGTTCTTGATCCACTCCGACAGCTTGCGCAGATCCACGCGCGGCTTGCGGATGCGTGCGGTGTCGCTCAGCGTGGGGATGTCCTTGGAATAGGGATTGTAGGCGCCGGCGGGCAGTCCCTTGGCACGCTTGTCCGGCTGGTAGTCCACCATCTCCAGGTGATCCGGCATCTCCCGCTCGGGTTCCTCCGCCTCGGGCAGATGGATGGTGAAGCGGTCGGGTGGTTTTTCAGTAGCCATCTTGTCCCGCATTATGGTCCGGGCCGGCCGCCCAAACTGTGGAACCTGTCACGCGCCGGGCCGTTATGTCTCACCTTTCCGGCCTGATTCTGTGCATGGCGCGCAACAGGCCGGCAATGGTCTTGCCGTCGCGCAGCTCCCCGTCCAGCGCCCGCCGCGCCGCTTCGTGCAGCTCCACCCAGTGCAGCTGGATCACCTCGTGCGGTTCGTGTGCCGGCGGCACGGGCAGCAGCTCGCGCGCCATGAACAGGTGGATGGTCTCGGCGAATACCCCGGGCGAGGACAGGATGCTGCCGAGGGATTCCCAGCAGCGCGCCTCCCGCCCGGCCTCTTCGGCGAGCTCGCGGCGGGCGGTGGCCTCCGGCGCCTCGCCCGGTTCCAGTCTGCCGGCCGGCAGTTCCCAGACCCAGCCGCCACCGGCCGGACGGAACTGCCGCAACAGGCAGACGCGGTCCGCCTCGTCCAGCGCCACCACGGCCGCGCCACCCGGATGGTGCACGATTTCGTAGCGGCCTACCCGGCCGTTCGGCAGCAGGATGTGCTCGACATTGACGGTAATCACGCGGCCCTGGAATACCGTGTCGACCCGTTCTGCGTCCCCGGACCCTGCCATTGCTATAGTGGACGCGATTTATGTCCACCCCCGCAAGTCATCTGGAATCCCTGAATCTGGCGCAGCGCAAGGCGGTCGCATACGGCGCGAATGCGCCCGACGGCCGTTTCCGCGCCGGGCCGCTGCTGGTCATCGCCGGTGCCGGCACCGGCAAGACCAACACGCTCGCGCATCGCGTGGCCCACCTGGTGCTCAACGGCGTGGATCCCTCGCGCCTGATGCTGCTGACCTTCTCGCGCCGTGCCGCCGCCGAAATGCGCCGGCGCGCCATCGACATCCTGCGCAGGGCCCTGGACGACACCCTCGGCGGCAGGTCGCAGGCGCTGGCGCAGCGGCTGGTATGGGCCGGCACCTTCCACTCGATTTCCAACCGGCTGCTGCGGCACTACGCCCCGCAGCTGAAGCTGGACCCCTGCTACTCCGTCATCGACCGGGCCGATTCGGCCGACGTGCTGGACCAGATCCGCGTGGAGCTTGGCTACGCGGCGGCCGAGCAGCGCTTTCCGCGCAAGGATACCTGCCTCGCGATCTACTCCTGGCGCGTCAATACCGGCAAGGACCTGGCGGAAACGCTGCGGCAGTTCCCGTGGTGCCAGCAGTGGGAGGAGGAGCTCAAGAAGCTGTTCCGCACGTACGTGGAGCGCAAGCAGCAGCTCGCGCTGCTGGATTACGACGACCTGCTGCTGTACTGGCAGCTGCTGGTGTCCGAGCCGCGCCTGGCGCAGCACGTGGGCGGGCATTTCGACCACATCCTGGTCGACGAATACCAGGACACCAACATGCTGCAGGCGAAGATCCTGCGGGCCCTGAAGCCGGACGGCGACGGCCTCACCGTGGTCGGCGACGACGCGCAGGCCATCTATTCCTTCCGTGCCGCGATGGTGGAGAACATCCTCGGCTTCGCGCAGGCGTTCACGCCGCCCGCGGAGGTCGTGATGCTGGGGCAGAACTACCGCTCGACCCAGCCGGTGCTGGATGCCGCCAACGCGCTGCTCGCCGAGGCGCCGCGCCAGTTCCGCAAGCACCTGCTGGCCATCCGCAGCGGTGGCGCGCCGCCGCGCCACGTGAGCATCGACGACCTGGAATCCCAGGCCGAATACGTGGCGCAGCAGGTGCTGCAGCGGCGCGAGGCGGGCGTGGCGCTGCGCCGCCAGGCCGTGCTGTTCCGCACCGGCAGCCACAGCGACCTGCTGGAGGTGGAGCTCGTGCGCCGGCACATTCCCTTCGTGAAATACGGCGGGCTGCAGTTCCTGGAAGGCACGCACGTGAAGGACCTGATCGCCGTGCTGCGCTGGGCGGACAACCCGCGCAACATGCTGGCGGCCTTCCGCGTGCTGCAGCTGCTGCCGGGGGTGGGACCCGTCAACGCGCGCTGGATGCTCGATGCCTTCATCGAAGGCAACGGCGCGCTGCCATCCCTGCGCGAGCTGAAGGTTTCTCCGCAGTACGAAGCGGATTTCCGGCGCCTGGCTGCGCTGATGGAACAGCTGACCGGGCCGGATGCGAAGTGGGAAGGCCAGGTGCGGCTGGTGCGCGAGTGGTACCAGCCGCATCTCACGCGCATCTACGAGCATTACCATACCCGTATCGGCGACCTGGACCAGCTCGAGCACCTGGCAACGCAGTACCGCTCGCGCGAGCGCTTCATCACCGAGATGACGCTGGATCCGCCCAACGCCACCGGCGATCTTTCCGGCCGGGCGCACCACGACGAGGATTACCTGGTGCTTTCCACCGTGCACTCGGCCAAGGGCATGGAATGGGACACGGTATACGTCCTCAACGTGGTGGACGGCAGTTTCCCGTCGGAGTTCGCCGCCGCGCGGCCGGAGCTGCTCGACGAGGAACGCCGGCTGCTGTACGTGGCGATGACCCGCGCGCGCAACGAGCTGCAGCTGCTGCAGCCGCTGAAGTACCCGCTGACCCAGCAGGCGCCGCAGGGCGACGCGCATGTGTACGGCGGTCGCAGCCGCTTTCTCACCGACAAGGTGCTCAAGTGCTTCGAGCAGACCAGCTTCGCCGGTTCCAGGGCCGGTGATTCGCGGCTGGCCTCGACCGGCCCGGAGCCGATCAGCATCGATGCCAGTGGTGTGCTGAAGGGAATGTGGTAAAGCCGGCGAACCGCCGGGACGCTCAGTTGAACGTCAGGTCATCGAACGGCACCGGCACGGCGTTCCAGCTCACCGAGCACTTGTCATCGGGATTGGCGTACTGGAAGTCGAAGACCACCTGGTGGGCGGCATTCAGGCCCACCAGCCTGGCCTCCTTTTTCCGGTCCGCCAGCGCGTAACTGACGAGCAGGGATTTGCCGGCTGCCTCATACGCGCTGGAACAGAGCTCCGAATAGATCGACTGGCCGTAGTCGAAGCGCCACGCTTCCCGCGCCGTGCGGCTGGCGGCATCGATGGAATATGCGGACACCGCGCTGTAGCTGCGCTCCTCGCCGAGCGGATAGCCCGGCGGCATGCTGAGGCTGCGCGTGCCGTCGTTGAACACCATCAGCAAACCGTCCGAAGTGATCGATGCGGCGTGCTGGCCGATCGGGTACAGGCCATTGCCCACGAGGGTGAGCGCCTTGGCGCGCAGCGAGGGAAACGCATGCCAGTACTTGGTCGGGTCGCCGAAGATCCAGCGTATCTCGTTGCTGTCGTAGTCGATCTTGAGCAGGAAATCCTCGCGGCTGGAAATGACCAGGCTGTTGTCGTGCGCGTCGTACGCCGCGGCGTTCATGTGCAGCCAGTCCTGGGTCACTCCGACGAAAGCCTTCGGATCGTCGCCGTGCGAGCGCATGTAGGAGGCAATGATGTCGCCGATATCCCATTCCTTCAGCACCGCGCCGGCCGGAGTGATCTCCGCCAGCGTGCTCTCGAAGTTCTCCTGGCCGTCGATCTGCTTGTTGACCTCGACCAGCATCCCCGACCTGCCGGCGTCGATGTTGTGCTGGAAGCCCGTGTAGGTGGACGAAATGATCAGCTCCCTGGTGCTGGTGCCATCCAGCTCCAGGCGGCGCAGCACGGGGGCCTTGCCATCGCCCACCAGGAAGCCGTTGTCGACGAAGGCGGAAGA
The DNA here is from genome assembly GCA_035500015.1 of Steroidobacteraceae bacterium. Classification (GTDB taxonomy): domain Bacteria; phylum Pseudomonadota; class Gammaproteobacteria; order Steroidobacterales; family Steroidobacteraceae; genus ZC4RG30. The sequence continues at coordinate 4,881 of DATJXQ010000174.1, read as the reverse complement.
AATCGCATTCAGCGATTTGCCCCGTGCCCAGCGGACGTAGCCGTCGGTATCGACCACCACCGGGCCGGCCAGCGCCGACTTCATCACGAAGAAGTCGAATCCCAGCGCGCTGCCGGGCTGGCGGGCGACGCGCCTGGCCGGATGGTTGAATACGACATCTTCGTAGGGTCCGCTGGTGATGGTCACGGGAACCTGCTTTTCCGAGCGGTCGGCAAACCTCAGATCCAGCACCACATGATTGGTGAAATTCGCGTACAGGCCGAAGACGGGAATGGTCGCCGCGTTGGCGGTCGTGACGTAACCGCGCTTCCTCAGGTAATCCATCTGGTAACGCACCGATACCGGCTTCGAGACCGTGCCGGTCATGGGCTCGATCCGGAAGCCGACGCTGTCGAGGCTCTTCAGGTTGTTGCCGCGCAGATCAATGAACGCGATGAATGGCGAGACACCGGGAATGGTGTCTGCGGCGTGGATGTTGCTGATGGCCGCAAATGGCGCCCGGGAGGAATTCCCGCCGCACCCCTGCAGCATGCAGCAGGCGAGGATGAGGAGGCATGACAGCGAACGGACACGGCATGTTGATGTGCCTTGCGCAAGTGTTGCCGTTGCCAATCAATCTCCCTGGTGCCGAGCAATTCGTCGCTGGCAGAGCCTGAGCCATATCGGGCACCGCACTAGACCACCACGAAGGAGAACAGTTCCGCGGAAGATCCGTCTTCATCAAGTTGTAACGGGATGGCTACGTTGCCATCGGCTGCGGCTGTTCTCTTTTCGAAAACAGCCCGTGTTTTTACTGCGGGGGCGGCGCGGCGCCTGCCGGCGCGAGCTTCGGGAATCCGCAGTTCGGCACCGTGCACACGGTGAGGCTGTGCACGAAGCGTATCCGGCCGTTTTCGATACGGAACACATGCGAGTCGGGCACCGTGGTGGGCCAGCGGATGAAACCCACCACGGCTCCGATCTCCGGATCGGCGATGAAGCGCCGGTCGGTGAGCTTCATTCCGCCATTGGCGGGAACCCCGACATTGCAGCTGTCACTCGGCAGCCCCTTGCCGGTGCGGACGCCGCCCTCCAGGCGATTGCACGGCGTGCCCCACGGCACCTTGACGCTGCTGTCATTGAACACGTCGAAATAGGCATTGGCCGCGGCGATCAGCGCCGCGCGCGTGGCGCGCGCGCCGGCGGGAATCCTTCCCCAGTCTTCCGACGACGAGTACTTCAGGTAGTTGTCGGCGTTGAACAGCCAGTCGTCGGCGTCGGTCACCAGGGTTTCCAGCTCGGTGAGCCTGCCGTTGGCCACCTTGCCGCGCACACCCAGCACATAGGGATGAAACTTGTCGGTGACGATGACTTCGGTGAAAGTCTCGCAGATCGCGGTATCGAGCAGGCTGCGGCTGAAGTCGATCTTCAGCGGCGTCGCGAGTATGCCCCTGGCCGGCGGGGTCGCTGCGGTGTTCTCGATGTACTTCGCGGATGATGCCAGCGGCAGCGAGGCGGGATTGCCCGACTTCTGCGCCGCCAGATAGGCATCGACGGTGGTCTGCAGTTCGGTGCGCGTGCAGGCAGCGCGGGCCGGTGCCGGCAGCGCGACCGCGAACAGCGAGGCAACGGTCAGTGCAAGCAAGGTCGGACGTGTCATGGATAACCTCCCCTGATCATGTGCGTAGCGCAACGGATGTCAGTGCGGCGCCGGCGCACGGGTCGCGGCCGCGGCCACGGCCGCCGTGCGCACGTCGGCCAGTGCGCGCTGCGCGGCGCCCTCCATGGCGGCAACGATCGCCGCCATGCGGTTGTCGGCCGCCGGCTCGCTGGCCGCGGCATCGCAGCGCCCCAGCACGTGCCGCGGCGAGCCGGTGGTGAGCACGCAATCGAATGCCACGTGGATTACCGGCGGCGCCCCTTCGGTCTCGTAGGCGGCCTCGAAGTGGCGCACCGTGAGCAGCAGTTCGTAGTCGCTGGCCACGGCGCTGCCGGCGTCCACCACGTTGGCGAAGCCGCCGCCTCCGGCCAGCGACTGCACGGCAAGCGCGGCGATCACGCGCGGCAACGGCTCGCCCCAGCGGCTCGCGGCGAAATGATCCAACTCCTGTCCGGCGCGCGTGAGCATGATGTTGTCGGTGTCCAGCCCCGGTTGCACCGCCGGGCGCAGTACGGCCAGCACGCCGGGCACCGCAGCCGGTCCCGCCGCGGCCGGCGCGGCGCGCAGCAGGTAGGTGCGCTCTGGCGGGGCGGCGCTGCGCAGCCCGCTACAGGCCGCGAGCAGTGCGGCCAGCAGTGCGATAGCCGTGATGCGGGCAGATTTCACCTGGGGACCTCCACGCCGCCTTGCGCGGGCTGATAGATCAGCTGCGAGGGATTCTCCTTCAGGCTGCGCGCCAGTTCGCGGAACTGTTCCACCGCATCGCGCGCTTCCCCGATCGTGCGCTGCAGCTGTGGCAGTCCGTTCTGCGCGAAGCCGCTCAGGGCGCCGCGGTTCTCCTCGATGAAATGGCTGATGCCGGCGCTGGCCTTGTCCAGGTTGTCCGCCGTGGAGTCCAGCCGCGACACCAGCTGCGATACCGCCGGGCCGAGGCCGCCGGCGGTGTCCTGCAGCGCGGCGACGAGCTTGCGCACCTCGGTGCCGGTGTCATTCAGGTTCCGCAGCAGGGCGTCGACGTCGCGCATCGTGGCCGGCAGCTGCTCGCTGGCGGCATGCAGGTTCTTCACCATGTCGGCCAGCGCCGCGGAATTCTCCGGCGAGAAGATCTGCTGCGCGCGCTCCAGCAGCACCGCGAGGCTTCCCGCCAGGTCGGGCAGGCTGTTCAGGAAGGTGTCGAACTCGGAGCTCACGGTGTTGATCACCGGGTAGTGCTCGGAGGGTACCGGCGGCAGCACCTCGCGGTTGCCGGTGTTCTGCCGCAGGTCGATGTACAGCAGCCCGGTGGCGATGCTGAGGGTCGACAGCTCCGCCGTGGTTTTGGCCGACACCGGGGTGTCCTGGTCGATCGCGACCACTACCTGCACGCGCGTGGCGCTGCGCGGATCCAGCCGGATGCTGCGTACCTTGCCCACCTCCACGCCCAGGTAGCGCACCGAACCGCCCTCCGACAGGCCGGTGACACTGCCGCGGAAATAGATCTCGTAGGGCACGTAGCTGCGCCGGTCGCGCCCTTCCGAATACCAGTACACGAACAGCGCCGCCATCGCCGTCACCAGGATGACGAAGGCGCCCACAGCCGTATAGCGCGCGTCACGTTCCACGGGCTGCTCCAGCCGGTGCGGCGAAGCGCGCGGCGCGCGTACCGTGGAAGTACGCCTGGATCCACGGATGCGGATGGTCCACGATGCGCTCGCGCGTATCCTGCACCATGCGCCGGTCGACGATCACGCCGACGCGCTGGCAGACGCGGAAGATGGTGTCGAGGTCGTGGGTGATCATCACCACGGTCAGCTGCAGCTCCTTCTGCAGATAGGCTATCAGGTCGTCGAAGGCAGCGGCGCCAATGGGGTCAAGACCCGATGTGGGCTCATCCAGCAGCAGCAGGCGGGGGTCCAGCGCCAGCGCCCGCGCCAGCGCGGCGCGCTTGACCATGCCGCCGGAGAGTTCCGCGGGGTATTTGTCCGCCGCATCCTCCGGCAGGCCCACCAGCCGCACCTTCAGGCGCGCCAGCTCGTCCATGGCGTCGCGGGGCAGCGCCAGGTGCTCGAGCATCGGCAGCTGGATGTTTTCGCGCACCGTCAGTGCCGAGAACAGCGCGCCATGCTGGAAGGTGACCCCGTAGCGTGCCTTGGCCGCGCGCAGCGCCGGGCCCGACAGGCGCGTCATGTCCACGCCATCGACCAGCACGCTGCCGGCTTGGGGACGGCGCAGCCCGAGGATGGTCCGCAGCAGCACCGACTTGCCGCTGCCCGAGCCGCCGAGGATGCCGAATACCTCGCCGCGCCGCACCTGCATGTTGAGGCCGTCGTGCACCACCTGGCGGCCGAAGCGGTTCACCACGCCGCGCACGTCCACCACGATGTCGGGGCTCTCGTCCATCAGAAATCTATCTTCATGTAGAGCACCGCGAACAGCGCATCCGCCAGCAGCACCAGGAAGATGGCCTGCACCACCGCGACGGTGGTGAGCCGCCCCAGTTCGCGCGAGGAACCCCGCACCTGCAGGCCGCGGAAGGTGCCGGCCAGCGCGATCAGCACCGCGAACACCGGTGCCTTGATCAGGCCGGCCCAGAAGGTGGTGGACGCAATGGCCTCGTTGGCGCGTGCCATGAACTGCTGCAGCGGCATGTGCAGCAGCACCTGGCACAGCAGCGCGCCGCCCACCAGGCCGATCAGGTCGGCGATGAAGGTCAGCAGCGGCAGCGCGATGGTGAGCCCGAGCACGCGCGGCAGCACCAGCACCTCCACCTCGTCCACGCCGATGGCCTCGAGCGCGTCCACCTCGTCGTTGAGCTTCATCGAGCCGATCTCGGCCGCGAACGCGCTGCCGCTGCGGCCGGCCACGATGATGGCCGTCAGCAGCACCCCCAGCTCGCGCAGCACGCCCACGGTGATGAGGTCGACCACGTAGATGTCCGCGCCATAACTTTGCAGCTGGCTGGCGGAAAGATAGGCGATGATCACGCTGATCAGGAAGGCGATCAGCGACACGATGGGGATGGCGGTGATGCCGGTGTCGTACACATGCCGCGCCACGGAGATCGGCCGCAGGCGCCGCCAGTGGCCAAGCGCCTTCACGAATACCACCGCAGCGCGGCCGATGAAGGCCAGGCCGTCGCGCAGTTCCTGTACACGCTCCAGCGCGGTGCGACCGAGCAGTTCCACCGGGTTGGAGAGCGTGTCTTCGCGCAGCGCGGCCGGCCGCGCCGCCGGGTCGGCATGCAGTGCGCTGCGCACCAGCTG
>DATJXQ010000173.1:0-21692 GCA_035500015.1 Steroidobacteraceae bacterium | reverse complement strand
CGGAAACCGTCAAGGCCGGCAAGGTTCCCACGAAGTGGGCCGAGAACATCATCGCGGCCATCGACCGCAGCCGCGACACCACGCTCGAACGGCTGCTGTACGCGCTGGGCATCGAGCAGGTGGGCGAGAGCACGGCCAAGGCGCTGGCGCAGTGGTTCGGTGACCTCGAACTGATCCGGCGTCTGCCGTGGCCGCTGTTCAAACTGGTGCCCGACATCGGCGGCGAGGTGGCGCGCTCGCTGGGCCATTTCTTCGACCAGCGCGGCAACCAGAAGGTAATCGACGGCCTGTTGCGGGGTGGCGTGCGGATCACCGACTCGCATCCGCCCACCGGCAGGCTGCGCGACGCGGCGGGTCTGGAGATCTTGCTCATAGACCTGGAAATTCCGAAGCTGACGGAGTTGCGCGCGCGACAGCTGGTTGCCGCACTGCCGGATGCGGAGCAGATCGCCACGGCTTCCACACAGCAGCAGGCCACGGCGCTGCCGGCGGATGCCGCCGAAGCGCTGACTGCATGGCTGAAGCAGAAGGGCAATGCGAAGCTGCTGCGCGCGGCCGCGGAGGCGCTACAGCGGTTGCTGGCGCTGGCGCCGCGCACCGCCGCCCAGGCCGCGGTGCTCGAGGGTCGGACCATCGTGCTGACCGGCGCGCTGGAATCCATGACCCGCGAGGAAGCCACCGCGCAGCTGGAAGCCCTGGGTGCGAAGGTGGCGGGCAGCGTCTCGAAGAAGACCAGCTACGTGGTGGCGGGCGCCGAAGCCGGCTCCAAGCTGGCGAAGGCGCGCGAATTGGGCGTGCCGGTGCTGGATGAAGCGGGGTTGCGGGAATTGCTGGCGGGCCGGCAGCCCTGAGTAATCGGGCCGCTTGCGCCGCACTGGATTTGCAATCCCGACACGGCATAGCGAGTGATCACTCAGCGGCACATCTTGCGCATGGGTGGCAAAGTTGGTCTGCGGCGCCATCTATTCCGATAATCGAAACAGCGCAAACCTCTCAGTGGCGACCCGGGATTCTCGTTCCAGTCGGTTGGGATCTTGTGAGATGCTGTTCATATCATCACCATGCGAGCGTAGGACGGCGTTTGCACGGAGGCACGATGAGCGCACGGGGCGTCAAGGGATTGATGGGCTGGCTGGTCGTGCTGGCGCCTCACTTCCCTATCGCAGCGCTCGCTGCAGAGACACCGGCTTCACCACCTGACGAGCAACTGGATGAGGTCCTCGTCGAGGGGGCGAAGCCGGAAGGGCATCCGGAGAAGCTCATCGAGTGGCTGACGCGGCTGGTAGGCCAGTTCGTCGTGGAAGGCAGCGTCGATCTGCGCGACAGGGACGAGGCGCAGGGGCCGATCCAGGTGCAGGGCCACAGCAATTGCGTCGGTCTTTATCCGACGCAGGCCGTGCAGTGCGAGCTGAAGCTGCGCTGGTCGGAAGCGAAAGGGCTGCAGGGCGAGGGGCTGCCGGGCGGCATCTTGCATCTGGATCCGGCGATCATGTTGTTCGGCTACGAGGGGGACCACGTCGGTATTCGCCACATGCTGGTGGGCAATGACGGTATCGCTGAAACTGCGCTGGGCTATCTCATTGAGGGCGACACGCTGGTCTCACGGGACAAGTGCGTGAACGTACCGGGCCATTGCGAGCGCGTAGTCAGGATCACGGCGGATAGTGACCTGGAGCTGATCGAGATGAAGATCGACCTGGAGGTGGAACACCAGAAGACGCTGAGCTTCATGTTCGTGATGCATCGGACGCAGGAGTCGAAGTGAAACGCACCACCACCTTCTACGTCGCCTTGCTTGTCTGCGCATTGACGCTGGCTTCCTGGAACGTGCTGGCCCAGGGCCACGCGGCTGCCACGCGTAAGGCGCGGGAGGACAGCCCCAAGGCCCGCGCCGCGAAGATGGCGGAACTGGATGCGTGGCTCAGGCGGTTGGCGGGGCAGTTCCGGGTGTCAGTTACGCCAGGAACGGCGACGATAATCTCTCCCTGTGGCAGTAATCCGGCAGACCGCCCTGCCTTTGGCACTTGCACGACTCCGGACAGGGTCAATACGAACTTCTTCCTGTCGCCGACTCAAGGTACGGCGGATTGCCGAAGCATTGAACCCGGACCCGGCGTGAGCTGCGTGCTCGACTTCGACGATACGGGTTCCGAACTGCCTACGGCAGCCCCCCGAGTGATTCTGCTCGGGATGGACCCTGACGAACCGGGCATCCGCCTCATGGAGGTTGGCCGAGTGAATTCGGCTGCCTGGACCGCGCATGGTTCGCTGACGGGTGACACGGTCACTTTCATAGGTGTCTGCGTGTCGGGGCTTGAGCCTCCGACCTTGCGTTCCTCATGCAAGCGGAAAGTGGGAATTCGCGCCTTGATCGACGGCAAGCGCATTGTGATTGACATGAGCGCAAGCGCGACTCTTCCACCAGGAGTTGTGGAGGCTGCGCCTCCGGGTATCACACTGATCGACTTCATGCGTGTTGCGGATTCCGGTAGATGAATTGCTCTCAGGTACGCCCAGGGCAGGTGCCTTGGTCCGTATTCAGGGCGTTTATTTCTTTTGCATCGGACCTTCTTTTTCCCTGGAGAAGGCGGCCCCGGATCAGTACCAACCGCAGTTGCCGTTCGGGGTGCGGGCGCTGCCGGAGCAGGTGCGGCTGGGTTTGATCTTGCTGTGGTAAGGAGGATTCCCGTCGCTTGGCGCGTGCCGGGGCGGTTCCGGCTCGCCCGTTTCGGATTTACAGCTGGCAGAGGGCCGATTGCGGCCGAGATCGGGTGGGGTCGGGCGCACATCAGGAAGGGGAGGCGGCTATGGAGATACAGGCAGGCGGCGGACTTCTTCGATCGATGTTTGGTCCTTCAAAGGCGCAGGTATGGCAACAGCTTTCGCAGCAGGTGCATGGCCAGTATCTGGACGGCGGCTGGATGGCGAAGGACAAGGTCGTTGCCAGGAGCGGGCCGTGGACGATCACCCTCGACACCTATACCGTCTCGACGGGAAAGTCATCGATCACTTATACGCGGCTGCGTGCCCCGTACGTGAACCCGGACAATTTCCGCTTCCTGATCTGTCGATCGAGCATCTTCACGCCGCTCGCGGAAATGCTGGGAATTACGGATGTGGCGATCGGCGATCCGGTGTTCGACAAGGACTTTGTCACGAAGAGCGCAGATCCGGCGAAGCTGAAATCCTTGCTGGCGGATGCAGAGCTGCGGGGGTTGCTGATGCAGCAGCCGAAGATCCGGCTGGAGGTCAGGGACAGCGAGGGATGGTTTGGCGCGTCGTTCCCGCCGGACGTGGATGAACTCTGCTTTACCGCCATCGGCGTGATCAAGGATCTGCAGCTCTTGAAGGGGCTCTACGACCTGTTTGGGCGGACGCTTCACCTGCTGTGCCAGCTCGGCTCGGCGTACGAAAGGGATCCGGATGTCACGCTGAAGTAAGCTGGCAGATGGCACTTTTCGATCGCCACGTGCCGCCGCGAAGTGCGACACTACGCGAGCGGATCGACAACTGAACGGGGGACGAGATGACGACAGGCATGGACCAGGGCCGGCTGGCCGAAGTGCAGGAAACGATCCGCGCGGACATCCGCGCCGGGCTCTACCACGGCGCCGTCATCAAGGTGGCGCGCGGCGGCGAGGCGGTGCTGGAGGCGGCGATCGGCGCGGCCGACGCCGCGCAATCGCAGCCGCTGACCACCGGCTCGGTGTTCAACATCTTCTCGGTGACCAAGGCCTTCACCAACCTGCTGGTGCTGCGTGCGGTGGAGCAGGGCCGCTTCGAGCTCACCACGCCGATCTCGACACTCATCCCGGAATTCAGCGGCCGCGGCCGCGAAAAGATCCTCATCTGGCACCTGCTGTCGCACCAGGCCGGCTTCCCCATCATCTTCGAGGTGCATCCGGGCTGGTACATCGACGACTTTGCCGAGATCGCGAAGACCGTGATCGCCGAAGTGGCGCCCGTGGATGCGCCCTGCGCCAAGGTGGCCTATTCGCCGCTGGCCAACCACGTGCTGATGGCCGAGGCGCTGCTGCGCACCGATCCCGGCAAGCGCCGCTACCGGCAGATCGTGCAGCAGGACATCCTGGATCCGCTGGGCATGCGCAATACCTCGGTGGGGCTGCGCCCGGACCTGCGGCCGCGCAAGGTGGTGCCGGACTTTCGCGGCAACTATCCCATCGGGCACAAGAGCCGCAACACGCCCGGGCCGAACGGTGCCTTCGAGGACGAGCAGGCGGAAATGCCGTGGGTGGGCATCGTGTCCACCACGCCCGACATGTTCAAGTTCGCGGACATGTTCCGTCGCGGCGGCATGGCCGGCACTGCGCGGCTGCTGTCGCCGGCGATGATCGACATGGCCACGCGCAACTGGACCGGCGAGATGGTGAACGAGCTGTATGCCGCGCGTGGCCGCGAGGAGGGCATCGAGCCGGCACCGGCCTACATCGGCCTCGGCTTCTCGCTGCGCGGCACGGCGCTGTGCCACCACATGTTCGGCACGCTGGCCTCGCCGCGCACCTTCGGCAACTACGGCGCGGGCACCTCGCTGTTCTGGGTCGACCCGCAGCGCGACATCACCTTCGCCTGCCTGACCGCCGGCGTGATGGGGCACAACGCCAACATGCGGCGCTTCCAGAAGCTGGGCGACATGGTCATTTCGGCTGCGGAGTGAGTCGCAGGCCGCCCAGGCAGGCGGTAAATTCCGCGCCCAGCAGGAAGATCTCCGCGGTGTAGTACAGCCACAGCAGCAGCGCGACGAAGGAGGCCGCCGCGCCGAATGCGGATGGCACCGTGGATTTCGCCAGATACAGGCTCACCGCCCACTTGCCGATGCTGAACAGCACCGCCGTGAGCAATCCGCCGCCGATGACCTGTCTCCACGGCAGGCGCTCGACCGGCACATAGCGGTACATCAGCGCGAACACCGAGGTCATCAGGCCGATCGAGATCGCGAGGTCCAGTGCCCCGACCACGCTCATCAGCCAGGAGTAGCGGTGCGCGATCCAGGAGCGCATGCCGGCGATCACCGTCGAGATGGTCAGCGACACCAGCAGCACGAAGCTCAGGCTGAGGATGAAGCCGAACGACAGCAGGCGCCGGCGCAGCCAGTTGGAGATTCCCGAGCCGGTGCGCGGCGCGCCACCGAGGATTTTTTCCAGCGCCTCGTCGAGCGCCGCCAGCACCGAGGTCGCCGTGATCAGCAGGGTCACGGTGCTGACCACCGCCGCGGCCAGGCCCTTGGCCTGCTGCGAATTGCGCATGGCCGCAAGGATCACCCTGGTCGTCTGGGAGCCGAACAGCAGCGTGAGCTGTGATTGCAGGAAGGCCTGCGCGGAGGTCTCGCCCACGATCCAGCCCGCCAGCGTCAGCAGGATGACCAGCAGTGGCACCAGCGAGAAGGCGCAATAGAACGCCAGCGCCGCCCCGAGTGTGTCGGCGCCGTCGTCCAGCCAGTTCCTGATGGTGCACGACGCCAGGCTGCGCGCCTTTGCTGCCCGCTGCCGTGCCATGGCCATCCGGTGCGAAGCGACCTGCTTCATGGGATGGTCCCAACGCTAGGGAAGTCCGGCGCGCGCCGCGAGGCAGGTGGCGCGCAAAGCGCGGTGGGCGCAGTCCTACGGCGACCGATCTCCCGGCGCGCTATTCGCGCGCCAGCGCTTCCACCGGGTCGAGCCGCGCGGCGTTGCGCGCCGGCAGGAAGCCGAACACGATGCCGATGGCCGTCGAGCACGCGAAGGCGGCGATCACCGAGTCGATGGAGACGATCATCGGGAAGTTCTTCACCACCGAGGAGATCAGCGCGGCGGCGCCCAGCGCCAGCAGCACTCCCAGCGCCCCGCCGACCAGGCACACCAGCACGGCCTCGATCAGGAACTGCTGCAGGATGTCCCCCTGGCGCGCGCCCACGGCCATGCGTACGCCGATCTCGCGGGTGCGTTCGGTCACCGACACCAGCATGATGTTCATCACGCCGATGCCGCCGACCAGCAGCGCGATGCCGGCGATGGAGCCGATCAGCAGCGTCATGGTGCGGGTTTCGGACTGGATGGTCTCGCGGACATTGGCGCTGTTGTTGAGGAAAAAATCCTTCTGGCCGCCGTGGCGCGCCATCATCAGCTTGTTGATGGCCGCCTCCGCCGCGTCCATCGGCGTATCGTCCGAGACGCGCACCGTGATGCTGCTGATGTAGGCCCTTCCCATCAGGCGGCTCATCACCATGCTGTACGGCGCGTACACCGTCAGATTGCCGCCGGTGAAGTTGTTGGGCTGCTTCGCCAGCACGCCGATCACGCGGCAGGGCACGTTGTTCAGCAGCACGACCTGGCCGATCGGGTCGGTGCGCCGGCTGGGGAACAGCCGGCTGCGGGTGTTGTCGTCGATGATCAGCACCTGTTCCAGCCGGTCCACCGACTGCAGGCCGAAGGTGCTGCCCGCAGCCAGCTGGATGCCACGCACGCGGAAGTACTGCGCGCCGACGCCGCTGACCTGCGCGCTCGCTGCGATATTGCCGTAGCGCAGCGTGGCCGAGGCGCCCACGTTGGGTGTGGCGCTGTCCACGTAGCCCTGGGCCGCCAGTGCATCCGCGTCGGCCGCGCGCAGCGGCCGTATGGTGACCGAGCGCAGATCGCCCATCAGGCTGCCTGAATAGACGTCGATGGTATTGGTGCCGAGGGCGCCGATCTGCGCAAGGATCTGCTGCTGCGAGCCGGCCCCGAGCGCCACCACCGTGACCACCGAGGCGATACCGATGATGATGCCCAGCATGGTCAGGAAGGTGCGCATGCGATGCGCCGCCATCGCGCGGATCGCCATGCTGAAGGCCTCGACGAAGCGGTCGCGCAGCGACAGCCAGCCGGCGGGCTTGCCGGATGGGGCCGCGGCCTCGCGGGGATGCGTCCGCGGATGCCGCGGGTTCGGCTGGTCGCGCAGCACCGCGCCGTCGTGCAGCTCGATGATGCGCTGCGCATGTTCCGCCACGCCCATGTCGTGCGTCACCAGGATGATGGTGTGGCCTTCCTCGTGCAGTTCCTCGAGGATCCTCATCACCTCGGCGCCGGCATGGCTGTCCAGTGCGCCGGTGGGCTCGTCCGCCAGGATCACCTGGCCGCCGTTCATCAGCGCGCGCGCAATGCTCACGCGCTGTTGCTGGCCGCCGGAGAGTTGGCCCGGCCGGTGGCCGAGCCGGTCGGCCATGCCGAGGCGCGTCAGCAGCGCGCGGGCGCGTGCGTGGCGCGCCGTGGTCCGCTGCCCCGCGTAGATGGCCGGCATTTCCACGTTGCCGGCCGCGCTCAGGTCGGTGAGCAGGTGGTAGCGCTGGAAGATGAAGCCGAAGTGCTCGCGCCGCAGCTGCGCCAGCTCGTCCGGTTCGAGGCCGGCGGTGTTGCGTCCGCTCACCTCGTAGCTGCCCTTGGTCGGGCGGTCGAGGCAGCCGAGGACGTTCATCAGCGTGGATTTGCCGGACCCGGAGGCGCCGACCACCGCGACGAATTCGCCCGCCTCGATGTCCAGGTCCACCCCGCGCAGCGCGGCAATGGGCTCATCGCCCGCCGGATACTCGCGCCCCACGCCGCGCAGTCGCAGCAGCGGCTGCGTCATGGGCCGATGATGAAGGCGCCGCTGTTGGACGGCGACGCCCCCGGCATGGCCATGCCCACCACGACGCGCTCGCCGGCGGCGAGGCCGCTGGTGACCTGTGCGTTGATGTTGTTGTTGATGCCCACCTTGATGCGCCGCGGCCTTGCATGACCCTGCGCATCGGCAACCTGGATGGTGTAGCTGCCGTCGGGAGCCTGGTCGCCGAGCGCGGAGGCGGGAATCGTCACCACATGCTTCGCCTCGGCCAGCACTACATATACCTGCGCGGTCATCGCGATGCGCAGCGTGCCATCCGGGTTGGGCACTTCGAAGGTGGCGTTGTAGTACACGGCCTGGCTGGAATTGCCGCTGGAATTGCCGCCGCCGCCGCCGTTGTCCTGCTCGATGGAAGAGGGAGCCGGCGCGATGGTGCGCAGCTTGCCGTAGTAGCGCTTGTGCGAGTCGCCGAGCGTGGTGAAATACACGGTCTGGCCGGGTTTCACGCGCACCACGTCGGCTTCGGAGATACCCGCCCGCACCGTGATGGTGTCGAGCTTGGCCAGCTTCACGATGGTCGGGGAGCTCTGCACCGCGTTCACCGTCTGGCCCTCGCGCGCAACGATGGCCACCACGGTGCCGCTGATCGGCGCCAGGATCTGCGTGTAACCGAGATTGGCCTTCGCCGTGTCGAGCGAGCTCTGCGCCTGCTCCAGCTGCGCATTGGTGGCCTCCATCTGTGCGCGGGCCGTGTCGTAGGCGGCCTGCGCCGCCTCGAATGTCTCGCGCGTGGCGGCATCCTGGTCGAGCAGCGCCTTCTGCCGCTTGAAGTTGAGCTCCGTCTGCGTGAGGGTGGCCTGCTGCGCCTTCTGCTGCGCGAGCGTGCTGGTGACCACCGCCTCGGCGGTGCGCACGGTATTGCGCTGGGTGGTGGCGTCGATCTCGGCGATCAGCTGCCCCTGCTGCACGTGCTGGCCCAGTTCGACCTGCAGCGACTTGATCTGCCCGGAGGCCTGCGCGCCCACGCTGACCAGCTGCGAGGATTCCAGCGTGCCGGTGGCGATGACCGTATCCTCGATGTCGGCCAGCACGGCCGGCGCCGTGGCCAGCCGCGGCGCCGGCGGCGGCCGCAGGCTCCGCGCTCCGATCCAGGCTGCCACGGCGAGCAGCAGCACCAGCGCCGTCCAGCGCGTCTTGCTCATCCTGAATTTCATGGCTGCCCCGCGTGCCGGTCGAAGTACAGACGCAACGGCAGCTTCGCCGGCCCGTGGCCGATGGTGGTCATCCATGGCTCGGGATCCCCGGCCGGCTCGATGCGCGTCACGGACTCGGCCACCGCACCCAGCAGCGCGTCGGCCTCGAGCAATGCCAGCACGCGGCCCACGCAGGCGTGCACGCCAGATCCGAAGCCGAGATGTCCGGCGTTGTGGCGCTTCACGTCGAAGCGCCGTGGTTCCTGCCAGCGGCGCGGATCGCGGTTGGCGGCGGCGAACATCAGGCCGCAGCGCGTGCCGCGCGGAATCACATAGTCGTCGATCTCGACATCGCGCATGGCGATGCGGCCGGCCATGCGCGAGGGCGAATCCCAGCGCAGGCTTTCCTCGAAGGCCGCACGCACCAGCGCCGGGTCGGCGCGCACGCGCTGGAACTCCTGCGGAAATTCGCTGAACGCGCGCAGCGTGTTGGCCAGCGTCATCACCGTCGTGTCCGCGGCCGCGGACAGCAGTATGCCCACCAGCAGCTCCGCCTCGGCGGGCGTGACCTCGCCGCGATCGGCGGCCTCGTACATCGCCATGCCGAGGGAGCCGGGCGCGAGGTTCTCGCGCTTGCAGCAGGCTCCGGCCCAGGCCAGCACCTCGCCGCCGGTGTCGCGCATGGCCTCGTGGAACAGCTCATTCATCGGGCCCATGGTCGCCCAGACCATGTGGCCGAAGGCCGACATGTGCTGGCGTCCCGCAAGCGGCAGGCCGATCAGGTCCGGCAGCACCTTGTAGACGAAGGCCTGTGTGATATCGGCCACCGCGTCGATGCTCTCGCCCTCGCGGTCGCGCAGGCCGCCGACGATGGCCCGCGCATCGGCACGGAAGGCACCGGCCATGCGGTTCAGCGCCGCTGGCGACAGCGCGTTCGACACCACCGCGCGCACGCCGGTGTGCTTCGGCGGGTCGTCGGTCAGCAGCAGCTCCGGCCGCACCGATTGCGGGTCATGCCAGGGCCGCGAGGTCGAGGAGAAGGTGCGCCAGTCCTTCAGGCCCGCCGACACGTGCTCGAAGCGGGCCAGCATCACCACGTCCCCGCCGGGCAGGCGCACGGCCGGCGCGAACTCGCGCAGCCGGTCGTCCACGGCGTTGGCGCGGCGCACCGATTCGCGGCTGAAGATGTCGGTGTCGAATTCCGGAATGGCGGCCATGCTCATCCCGCCGCGGCGATGCCGCCGTCCACGTGCAGGATTTCGCCGTTGATGAAGGAGGCCGCGCTGCTGAGCAGGAAGGCGCAGGCCGCCGCGACGTCGTCCTCATGGCCCAGCCGCCGCAGCGGAATGGTGCGCTTGCGCCGCTCGTACTCGGCGGGAGTGTTCAGGCCCACTGCGCCCGGTGTCGGCACCGAGCCCGGGGAGATCGCATTCACCCGTACGTTGCGCGGGCCGAGCTCGGCCGAGAGCGCCCTGGTCAGCGTCACCAGCGCCCCTTTCACCATGCTGTACGCGGAGGTGTTGGCGAAGCCCTTCTCGGCCACCGGTGAAGCCATGTTGATGATGGTGCCGCCGCGCGCGGCATCGTAATGCGCCAGCAGCGCCTGCACGCCCCACATGCTGCCGTGGATGCCGACGCCGGTCATGCGGTCCAGTACTTCCTCGGTGACCTGTTCCACGGGTTCGTAGCGCAGCAGCATGGCATTGTTGATGACGGCGTCGATGCGGCCGGCACGGGCCGCGAATTCGCCCGCGGCCGCCAGGACATCGGCGCGCTGCGCGACGTCGACCACGTAGTGCTCCACGCGCGCGCCGCGCGCGGCAAGCGCCTCCGCGGTGGCGCGGCAGCTGGCCGCGTCCACGTCCAGCAGCGCCAGCTGCGCCCCGGATTCGGCAAGCCTGGCGGCCATGGCGCTGCCGAGCCCGCGCCCGGCGCCGGTGATCAGGATGCAATGGCCGGAGAGATCCACCTTCATGTGCCTACTCCACTTTGAGTTTCCAGGCCGCGCCATCGGGCACGATGTGCCCGGCGCTGGGATCGGCGAAATGGCTGCCGATCACCAGCGTGCCGGATCCATTGAAGCGCGTGACGAACTCCACGCGGGTGCGCGCGCCCTGCGCCTTGTCCATGTCGAAGCGCGCCTCGGTGCCGGGTACCGCGATCTGTATGGGGTTGTGCATCAGGTCGCCGGTGATCACCGCGCTCTGTCCCGCCGACTCGACCAGCACGCTGACGTGACCGGGCGTATGGCCCGGAGTCGGGATCAGCGACAGCTCGTCGGTGAGCCGGAAATCGGGATCGATGAGCTCCACGAGGCCGGCGTCCATCACCGGATCGATGGCGTCCTTCAGGTGTTCCATGTGATGGTAGCCGTTGGTGGCGCGCAGGTGCCGCCAGTGCTCCCACTCGCGCCGCCCGAAGTAGTAGCGCGCCTGCGGGAAGGTAGGCACCCATTTCCCGTCAACCTTGCGTGTGTTCCAGCCCACGTGGTCGAAGTGCAGGTGCGTGCACAGCACGTCGGTGATGGATTCATGCGGGAAGCCCGCGGCGGCCAGATCCTGCAGGAAGGTGGTCTGCATGTGCGTGAACACCGGGAACTCGCGCTCCCGGTCCGCGCCGACGCAGGTGTCGATCATCACGCTGCGGCCGCGCGAGCGCAGCACGAAACACTGGAAGGAGATGATCATGCGGCCATCGGGTGTGGCAAAGTGCGGCCGCAGCCAGCCGAACTGCTGCACGTAGGCGGGCGTGGCCCCGGGCAGCAGCATGGTGATGTCGTCTTCCCAGCCGTTCACCTCGACGATGCGCGCGATCTCGACATTGCCGATGCGCCAGTGCTTGATGGTTTCGAGGCTCATGCTGCTGCTCCGGAAGTGGCCGGCGCCGCGCCGGCCGGAAGATCCAGCGGCGCCGGCGGCGCGCGGCCGCGGATGAGGTCGGCGGCCTTCTCGGCGATCATCACCACGCCGGCATTGGTGTTGCCGCCGACCACGTGCGGGCAGATGGAGGCATCGGCCACGCGCAGCCGCGCGACGCCATGCACGCGCAGTTCGGGGTCCACCACCGACGGGTCATCCACGCCCATGCGGCAGGTGCCGACCGGATGATGGGCGGTGGCGGCGACGCGGCGCACGTAGGCGGCGAGGCCGGCGTCGTCGGTCACAGCCGGGCCCGGCGCGACTTCGTGTGCGGCGTAGCGGTGGAACGGCTCGGATGCGAACAGGCGGCGCGCGAGCTTCAGGCCGTGCAGCAGGGGCTGAATGTCCTGTGGGTCGGCGAGGAAGTTGGCCGCGACACGCGGCGGCGCGGCCGGATCCGCGCCGGCCAGGTGTACGCGCCCGCGGCTGCGCGGGTACAGCCCGACGCTGCTGATCGCGAAGCCATGGCCCAGCGGCAGCGGAAAGGTGCCCCGGTTGCGGCGCGCCGGCTGGAACACGATCTGCAGGTCGGGCCGGTCGGATTGCGCCGAGCTGCGGATGAAGGCGGTGGACTCGAACAGGTTGCTGGCCAGCGGTCCGTCGCGCCAGGCGAGGTACTGCAGCAGGTTCCACGCCGCGCGGTGCGCGGTGCGGAAGGAGAGGCCGTAGGAGAGCGTGTTGCGTGTCTCCATCAGCACCGAGACCGCCAGATGGTCGTGATAGTTGCCACCGACGCCGGGCAGGTGCTGCAGCACGCGGATGCCATGCGGCCGCAGCTCGTCCGCGTCGCCGATGCCCGAAAGCATCAGGAGCTGCGGCGATTGCACCGTGCCTGCGGACAGCACTACCTCGCGCCGCGCGCGCAGCTGCTGCGGCGCCCCGCCCGCGGCCTTGATCTCGGCGCCGGCTGCGGCGCCGTTCTCGATCAGGATGCGTGTGACCAGCGAATCCGCAAGCACTGTGAGATTCGGCCGCGCCAGCGCCGGCCGCAGGTAGGCATTGGCCGTGGAATCGCGGCGGCCGTTGCGGATGGTGCCCTGGCGCAAGCCGAATCCTTCCGGCCGCGCGCCGTTGAGATCGGCGCACGGCGGGTATTCGCGCAATGACGCGAAGGCTTCGAGGAAGGCCCGGTTCAGGCGGTTGGGACGGCGGATGTGCCGCACGTTGATCGGGCCGCCCTGCCCATGAAGCGGCGAGCCGCGGTGATCCTCGTTGTTCTCCGAGCGGATGAAGTAGGGCAGTACTTCGCGCCAGCTCCAGCCCTTGCAGCCGGCAGCAGCCCAGTCATCGAAGTCCAGCGGCTGGCCGCGGAAATAGGCCATGCCGTTGATCGAGCCCGAGCCGCCGACCACGCGGCCCCGCGGCAGCGGGATGCGCCGGTTATCCAGCTGCGGCTGCGGCTCGGTCATGAAGCGCCAGTTCAGTTGCGGCCGGCCGATGGCGGCGCCCACCAGCGCCGGTACCTGGATGAAGGGGTGCGTATCGCGCGGGCCGGCTTCGATGAGGCACACCTGCACCGCCGGATCTTCCGACAGCCGCGCGGCCAGCACGCAGCCGGCCGTGCCCGCGCCGATGATCAGATAGTCAAATTCACTCAATGGTGGCATCGCCCGCGGCTACGCAGCCTTTGCCAGTCCGGCCCGCGCCTGGTCCCGCCGCGCCAGCACCATCGGCGCCGTCTCGCGCAGCAGCAGAGCGATGAAGCAGGTACCGATTGCCAGGCCCGTAACGATCCACAGCGGCGCGGCGAGGCCATACGCATCCGAGACACGGCCCGCGATGGCTGGCGCGAGCACGCCGCCGATGATTTCGCTGGTGCCCATGGTCAGGCTGAGGGCGGTTGCGATGAGTCCCGGTTTGACCGTGTCGGAAGGAATGGTCGCCATGGCCATCGGAAACACGCCGGTAATGGCCGCGCCTGCGGCGTACGCGAAGTAGTACGGCCAGACCGAGCTGCTGTGGATCCACATCGTGCCCAGGGGAATGCACACGCCCAGCAGCGAGGCCACCACGGCAACGGGCTTGCGGCCGAACCGGTCCGACGCCCCCGGTACGATGAAGCCGATGGCGATCGCCACCAGTCCGGCGCTCGACATGATCCAGCTGCGGTGGGTCGGATCGAAACCGCTTGTCTTTTCCAGGTAGAACGGCGTGAAGACGAAGAAGACCACGAAATAGGCCACCAGCAGGATCGACATCAGTACGCACAGCAGCATGTTGCGGTCCGCCAGCAGGCCCAGCGCGCCGCTCAGCGTGGGCTTGGGATGCCGGTCAAGGTGATGCGGTTCGTGCACCAGCCAGGCGATCAGCAGTGCCATCAGGAATCCCGGCAGTGCCACCAGCATGAAGGCTTTGCGCCAGTCCGTGGCCACGGCGATGGCCACGATGATGATGGGTCCGAGGAAGTTGGCCAGCAGGTTCGCGCCGACGTTCTGCGTGATGCCGTGCGCGAGGCCGCGGCGCTGCGGCGATACTTCGGCCGTGATCAGCGTCTGTGTGATCGGCATGATGCCGCCTTCGGCAACGCCCATCAGCATGCGCGCGCCCATCAGCGCCACGTAGCCCGCGGCAAAGCCCGACAGCACGGATGCGCAGGAGAACACGATCGTGGCCACGACCAGGATGGCCTTGCGATGGCCGACCCGGTCCGAAAGGCTTCCCATGAACAACCCGGCGATCGCCCAGGCGAACGAGAACGCGGCGGTGATGTCGCCGATCTGGCTCTGCGTGAGCTTCATGTCGGCCTGGATGAAGGTGCCGAGCACCGCGAACGCGTTGCGGTCGAAGAATACGATGCCGAAGTTCACGCTGAGCAGCGTGATCAGCAGCCATTGATAGTTCTTGTTGGCGGTCATCTTTCCCCCGTTTGCTTTTGTCGTTATCGCGGTTTCAGTGGCGGATGGTGCACAGCGCCCCGCCGTCGATGGCCCAGGCCGCGCCGGTGACGAAGCTGGCCGCGTCGGAAAGCAGGAAGGCGACGACCTCGCCGATTTCCACCGGCTGGCCGATGCGTTCCAGCGGCGCGACCTTGCCCAGTGTCTTCTTGCCGGCGGCGATGTCACCGCCGAACAGCGGGCCCAGCACCGAGTCTAGCAGCGGCGTGTCGATCACGCCCGGCATCACGCAGTTCACGCGGATGCCCCTCGGACCGGCTTCGGCCGCCGCGGTGCGGGTGAGGCCCACCACCGCGTGCTTGCTGGCGTTGTAGGTGCAGGCACCGGCCAGCCCGCGCTCGCTGCCGATGGAGGCGGTGTTGACGATGGCGCCGGCGCCCTGCGCCAGCATCACCGGCAGCGCGTGCCGCATGCCGAGGAACACGCCGTTCACGTTGGTGCGTGTGACCCGGTCGAATTCGGCTTCATCGTATTCCCACGTGGGCGCGATATGGCCTTCGATACCGGCATTGTTGAAGAGCCCGTCGATGCGGCCGAAGTGCTCGCGGGTCGCGGCCACGAAGGCCTGAACGTCGGTGGAACGGCTCACGTCGGCGGGTTGGCCGATGACTTCGGCGCCGGAGGTGCGCAATTCATGCTCCCGCTGCGCAAGCTTGTCGGCCTGCACGTCTACCAGCATCAGCCGCGCGCCCTCGCGCGCCAGCACGCGCGCGGTGGCAAAGCCGATCGCGCCGGCGGCGCCGGTGACGATGACGGCCTTGCCCGCGAGGATGCCCACGGGCCGCTCAGCCGCCGCCGAACAGCGTGGCGATGTAGTGGCTGTCCATGTATTCGCGGATGCGCCACACCAGCCCGTCCTTCAGTTCGAAGGCCCAGGCGTAGTGGTTGTCGTACACGCGCCCGTCCGGCAGCTTGCCGATGGCTCGCGATTCGCACATCACATAGTCGCCGTCGGAGAGGATGCGGTTCACCGTGGTCTTCGGGTCCCCGGCCACGAACATGCCGCGCACCGGCGCCAGGAACTGATCGACGATGCAGTCGCGCGGCCGGTGCACGCCGGCGCCGGGAATGTTCTGCACCATCGGCCGCCATTCGGCGTCCGGATGCAGCGTGGCGCGGATGGCCTCCAGCTCGCCGCTGGAGAGGATGCGGAAGAAATCCAGCACCTGCTGTTCCTGCGGCGTTTTCGCGGTGGCGGACATGCTATTTCTTCGCCGCGTCGAGCTCGGTGAAGGCCTCGCGCGCGATGCGCGTGCTGTCGATGCCGGCCGGCACGCCGCAGTACACCGCCACCTGCAGGATGACCTCGCGGATCTCCTCGCGCGACAGCCCGTTGTTCAGCGCCGCCTTCACGTGGAGCTTGAGCTCGTGCGGACGGTTCAGCGCGCTGATCATCGCGATGTTGATCAGGCTGCGGTCGCGCAGCGCCAGGCCCGGCCGCGTCCACACGTGGCCCCAGCAGTATTCGGTGGAAAGCTCCTGCATGGGCATGCTGAAGGCGTCGGCCGACGCCATGGATTTTTCCACGTACTCCGCGCCCAGCACCTGCTTGCGCAGTTTCAGGCCGCGCTCGAATTTCTCGTTGCTCACTGTTGCTCCTCTCGTCATTCGCCGGCGGCGCCGATGCGGCAGCCGGACCAGTTCTCCAGCACCTTCACCATTTCCGTGCAGTCGGCATCAAGGCCGCACACCTGCTGGGTGATCGACAGCATCTGTCGCACGGCCGCGCCCACCACCATGGGCACTCCCAGCGCCTCGGCTTCCTCCAGGCACAGCCGCACGTCCTTGAAGGACAGCGCATTGGCGAAACCGAAATCGAAGCGCCGGTTCAGCACGTGCTTCGGGATCTTGTCCTGGGTGGCGCTGTTGCGGCCGGAGGAGGCGTTCAGTACCTCGATCATCACGGCCGGATCCAGCCCCGCCTTCACGCCCATGGCCATGGCCTCGGCGGCAATGGCCAGCGAGGCGGCGGACATCAGGTTGTTGGCCAGCTTCAGGGTCTGGCCCAGGCCCGGCTTCTCGCCGACCACCACCACGCGGCCGAAGATTTCCAGCAGCGGCCGGGCGCGGCTGACCGCGGCGACAGGGCCGGCCACCATCAGCGTCAGCTTGCCGGCGGCGGCGCCCTTCACGCCGCCGGAGACCGGCGCGTCGACCACGGCAATTCCGGCCGGCGCCAGTGTCGCGGCGATCGCCTGTGACGCGGCCGGGCCGGAGGTGGAAAGATCGATGAAGACTGAAGCGCCGGACACGCCGGCGATTTCCGCGGCGACCGTGCGCGCGATGGCGGGCGAAGGCAGGCTGACCATTACGATGTCCGCGCCGCTGGCGGCGTTCGCCACGGAACTGGCGGCCCGGGCCCCCTGTTGCGCCAGTCCAGCCATGGCGGCCGGGTTGGGATCGAATACGCTGACTGCATGGCCCGCATTCAGCAGGCGCGCGGCCATCGGGCCGCCCATGCGGCCCACACCGATGAATCCGATCCGTTCCAACGCTGCCCCCGGTAATAGTGATGCCGTCCGCTGGTGCCGGATGATGCCCCGAATCGGCCCATTCCGCACAGATTTGCAGGCCGCGGCGGCCCTGCGCCGGGCTCATCATCGTCCCTGCCCACCGCGCCTTGCTCCGCTGTAGACTGAGTCCTGGCTTCAGGCAATCCCGATGAACACCCTCATGGAAAGCTTGCCGCGGCGGCACCGCATCACGGTCGATGAGTATTACCGGATGGCGGAAGTGGGCCTGCTCGCGCCAGATGCGCGCGTCGAGCTGATCGATGGGGAGATCATCGACATGGCGCCCATTGGAGTCGATCACAGCAGCGTGGTGGGGCACCTCGAAGACCTGTTTCATGAGGCGGTCGGGCGGCACGGGCTCGTGCGTGCCCAGAGCGTCGTCCGGCTCGATCGCCGTTCCGAGCCGCAGCCGGATATCGCTGTGCTGGTACGGCGCGCGGATTATTACCGCCGCGCGCACCCGACGCCCGCGGACGTGCTGCTGCTCATCGAAGTCAGCGACAGCACGCTGCGCTACGACCGCGACGTGAAGGTGCCGCTCTACGCCCGCCATGGCATTCCGGAAGTGTGGATCGTGGATTTGCGGAACGGTCAGCTGCACCTGCATCGCTCCGCAGAAGGCGGGCAGTACCGGGATTGCAGCGGCACGGATCATCCCGGGCTCACGCCGATCGCCGCGCTGCCGGGTGTCGCGGTGGATCTGTCCGGGCTGTTCGCCGAACCGGTGAAGTAACGGCTTATTCCACTTCTGGCCCGACCGGATCCAGGTCGAGGCGCACGATGTCCGCCACCTCGGGCAGTGCCCGCGGGTAGCGGCTCAGCACCAGCGGATCGTGCCCTGGAATGACATGCCGTGGCGAGTCCGCCAGTGCCTCGATGCGGCGGAAAGCCTCCAGGTAGGCGGGAATGTTCTCCACGATGGGAAAGGGGCGGCGCTGCCGCCAGTTCGCATAGAAATGGGCGGCGTCGGAGGCCAGTACCACCCAGCCGCGCGCCGTGCGCACCCGCACTACCTGCAGCCCGCGGGTGTGGCCGCCGACCCGGTGCAGCGTGAGGCCGGGCGCCAGTTCGCTGTCACCGTCGTGAAACACCACCCGGTCGCCGAATACGCGGCCGACCATGGCCTGCACGTCACCGGCATCGAAGGGCGCGCGCAGCAGGCCATGGCACATGGCGCGGCCGGTGCAGAACGCCATTTCCTCGTCCTGCAGGTGGTAGCGGGCCTGCGGGAACAGGTCGTGATTGCCGGCGTGGTCGTAATGCATGTGGCTGATGATCACGTCCCGTACCGTCGCCGGGTCGATGCCGATGGCCTTGAGGCCCTCGCCGACCGGGCGGAGGAGCTGGCGCCGGCGGGCGGCGGCCACGGCGGCGTCGAAGCCGGTATCCAGCACCCAGCTGCGGCCGCCGCTGGTGATGGCCCAGACGTAGTAGTCCAGCGGCATGGGGCCGTCGTGCGGGTCGCCGTCGATGAAATTGTGGCGCGCAGTGCGGTCCAGGTGCGCGTAGCGGATCGCATGGATCTGGTAGTGGGTGTCCATTCGCGATTGATCCTAATACAGCTCACCGCGTATCGTCTGCGCAAACGGGAGCGCCGACGGCGCGGGCGGGGAATCTAAGGATGCAGCAAGCTGACATCGTGGCCGTCGGGTCCGGCCACAACGGCCTGGTGGCCGCCGCGTACCTGGCGGTGGCCGGCCGCAAGGTGGTGGTGCTGGAGCGCAATGCCTGGTTCGGCGGCGGGGTGGTGTCGCGCGAGCTGACGCTGCCGGGCTTCCGGCACGACCAGCATTCGATGAGCCATATCTTCATCCAGGCCAATCCGCTGCTGAAGAACGACGAGCTGGGGCTGAAGTCGAAATACGGTCTGCAGTACATCTTCCCGGAAGTGCCGATGATGTCGGTGTTCGAGGATGGCAGCACAATGAAGCTGTACCGCGACCGCGAGCGCTCGGCGGCCGAGATCGCGAAGTTCTCGCAGCGCGACGCGGAGACCTTCCTGAAGGTGTCGAAACAGGCCGCCGAATGGCTGCCGATGATCGCCTCGACGCTGTATGCGCCGCCAGCGCCGGTGGGTGCGTCCAACGCCATGCTCGATTCCTCCGCCGAAGGCCGCGCGCTCTGGCGCATCATCCAGATGAGCAGCCACGATCACCTGGTCGATCTTTTCGACAACGAAAAAGTGCAGATGCACTTCGCGCGCGTGGCCGGCGAGAACCTGGTGTCGCCGGACGAGAAGGCCACCGCCATCGGCGCCTATGTGTTTCTCGGCTTCCTCGAAGCCTATGGCTTCGGCGTGGCCCGTGGCGGCGCCGGCAAGCTGACCGATGCGCTGGTGGCCTGCATCCGCGACCACGGCGGCGAGGTGATCGCCAATGCCGAGGTGGCGCGCATCAAGGTCAGCAATGGGCGCGCCAGCGCGGTGGAGACCACCGACGGGCGCGTCTTCGCGGCGAAGGACGCCATCATCGGCGCCATCCATCCGCACCTGCTGGGCGGCATGATCGACGGCCTCGATCCGCAGGTGCGCAAGGATGCCGAGGCCACGCACATCACCAACGCGGCCTGTATCACCGTGCACGCGGCGCTGGATGCGCCGCTGCAGTTCCGCACCCGCGACGTGGTCGACGCGGTGATGGTGGAGCTGCTGCCGCAGCGCTACGAGACCCTGCGCCGCGATTTCGACGAGCTGCGCTATGGCCAGCTGCTGCCGGTGCCGTTGCTGGGCCTCGGCAGCCTGTCGCGGTTCGATCCCTCGCGCGTGCCGCCGGGCAAGGCCATCCTGCATCTGTGGGATTACGTGCCGTACCAGCGGCCCGATGGCCGCAGCTGGGACGACACCAAACAGCAATATGCCGACCGCATGCTCGAGCGCCTGTCGGCCTTCGTCGCCAACGTGCCGGAGGTGATCCTCGCGCGGCACGTGGACAGCCCCGTGGACATGGAGCGCACCTCGCCAAGCTTCCGCCGCGGCGACCTGCACGGTATCGCCACCACCACCTACCAGTCCGGCGCGCACCGGCCGACGCCGGCGCTGGGCCAGTACACCGTGCCCGGCCTCGATCGCTTCTACCTGGTCGGGCCATTCCAGCATCCGGGCGGCGGCGTGTTCGGTGCCGGCCGGGCCACTGCGATGAAGATCTTCGAGGCGCTGGGTCTGGACTTCGAGAAGCAGGGCCGCATGCGATGAAGCTGCAATCCATCGATGGCGCCGAGCTGATGACGGTCACCGCGCTGGAGCGCGCGGGCAATCGCCTGGTGATCCGCGGCAAGGTGTTCGGCGCGATGCCGCTGGATGCGCGGCTGGGACCGGACGCGGCGCGCGCGGCGCTGAAACTTTTGACGCCGCGGCTGGTGTGGTTCCTGCTGACACTGCCGTTCCGCCGGGAGCAAGCCCGATGAAGCCACGATTGCCCGCAATCTGCATGGCGATGCTGCTCGCGCCGGCGGCGCTGGCCGCCATCCCCGAGCTGTGCGGCGAATGCCGGGTGGAGAAATTCGCCAGCTGCGGTGGCCTGCTCGAAGGCATCACGGTGGACCAGTCCGGCGGCCTGTGGGCCGTGGACCTGAAATCCGGCAGGGTTTACAGCATCACCGACAGTGGCCAGTGCACGGTGCGTGGCAACACCGGCGGCCAGCCCAACGGCGCCAGGTTCGCGGCCGATGGCGCCATGTGGATCGCCGACAAGCAGAAGGGCCTGCTGAAGATGGATCCGCAGAGCGGCGCCGTGACGGCGGTGGTCAACAACTTCCACAACGAACAGCTGCGCGGCCTGAACGATCTGGTGCTGGACGCAAAGGGCGGCGTGTACTTCACCGAGCCCTATGGTTCGAGCGCATTGAAGCCAGACGGCCGCGTGTTCTACCTGCCGCCCGGCAAGGACCAGCATCTGCAGCTGGTGGCGGGCGGCCTGGCCTTTCCGAACGGCATCGCGCTCAGCAACGACGGCAACACGCTGCTGATCGGCGAGTTCGCGCTGAAGCGGGTCACGCAGATGCCGTCGCTCGCCAGCACCAATGAATTCGAGTTTCCGCTGGTGTTCGCCACATCGCAGGCGGGCTACGGCCCGGATGGCATGCTGATGCGCGGCGATGGCATCCTGCTGGCCGCCAACTTCCGCGCCGGCGAAGTGCTGGCGTGGGATGCCGCGGGTCGGCCGCTGGGCAGCATCCGCCTGCCGGCCGATGCCGGCCTCGATACCACCAACGTCGCGATCCGCGCCGGCTGGCTGTACATCACCGAAGGCGACAAGGGCGAGATCTGGCGGGTTCGATTGACGAAGTAACCATTGAAGGCCCGCCAGTCCATCATCGGATAGGATGGCGCTCGCCGGGCCAACAGTGCGGTTCATTCCGGGGGGTTCATGCCGAATCGAAGGACATTCCTGCAGGTGGCGGCGGCCGCGGCGGCAGCCGTGCCAGCCGGCGTGCAACTGGCGGCCGCGGCGCAGAAACCCAGGCCCGCCCCGACGCCGAAGCCCGCCACTTCTGTTGCGGCGACCGCCGGACTGCCACCGGGCGTGAACCGCACGGATTTTGATCGCGTGCTCGCCGCCTGGCGCGACACGGTTGGCAATGACTGGGTGTTCACCTCGGCGC
>DATJXQ010000172.1:0-12466 GCA_035500015.1 Steroidobacteraceae bacterium | reverse complement strand
GAATCCGGTGATCCCGGAGGCCATGGCCATGGTCGCCGCGGAAGTGATCGGCAACGATGCCGCCGTCACGGTGGCCGGCCAGTCCGGCAATTTTCAGCTCAATGTGATGCTGCCGCTGATCGCATACAAGTTGCTGGAGTCCATCCGGCTGCTGGCCAATGCAACCCGCGCGCTGGCCGATGCGGCCATCGCGGGCTTCACGGTCAACGAGGCGCGGCTGAAGGAGGCGCTGGACCGCAATCCCATCCTCGTCACCGCGCTGAATCCGGTGATCGGTTACGAGAAGGGAGCGGCCATCGCGAAGAAGGCCTACGCCGAAGGCAGGCCCATTCTCGAGGTCGCGGCGCAGAACACCGATCTTTCCGTGGAGCAGCTGCGCGCGCTGCTGGATCCGGCAGAGCTTGCGCGCGGCGGAATAAAGGGAGGCACGAGCGGAGGCGGCTGATGGCTGCGGACGCAACCGGCGGGACGCATGTCGCCTGGCGGCGCATGCTGCAGCGGCTGCAAGGCTCGCGTCCCGGGGCGCAGCTGGCGCCGGCCTGGCCTGGCGCGCAGTTTGCCTCCGGCGATCCGCGCCTCGCGGCCCTGCTGCCGGCGGCGCCGCGTGCCGCGGCGGTGCTGGTGGGGCTCATCGAACAGCAAGGCGATGCGCACGGCATCTTCCTCATCGTGCGGGCCGCCGGCCTGCGCCAGCATGCGGGCCAGATCGCCTTTCCCGGCGGCCTCATCGAGCCCGGCGATGCGGATGCCGCCGCGGCGGCGCTGCGCGAAGCGCAGGAGGAGGTGGGCCTCGCACGGGCCGAAGTGCTGGGCTACCTGCCGGACCAGCAGGTGCTGACCGGCTTTCGTATCACACCGGTGGTGGCGCGGTTGCCCGCGGATTTCACCCCGCGCCTCGCCGGTGCGGAGGTGCAGGCCAGCTTCATCCTGCCGTTTGCCGCGCTGCTGGATCCGGCCACCGAGGTGGCCGGCCGGCGCACCGTGGGTGGCATCGAGGTGGCGGTGCGCGACCTGCAGTTCGGCGAACACCGCATCTGGGGCGCGACCGCCGGCATGCTGCTGCAGCTGCGCGCGCTGGCGCTGCCATGAGCGGCGAGCTGCCCGGCATGCTGCGGTTGCTGGCGGTGATGCGCGCGCTGCGCGATCCGGTGCGCGGATGCTCCTGGGATCTGGCGCAGGATGCGCATTCCCTGGCTCGTTACGTGCTGGAGGAAGCCTATGAGCTGGTCGCGGCGCTCGAGACCGGCAACGAGGAGGCGGTGCGCGACGAACTGGGTGATCTGCTGTTCCAGGTCGTGTTCCATGCGCAGCTGGCCAGCGAGCGTGGTGTCTGGGATTTCGATGCCGTGGCCGGCGGCATTGCCGACAAACTCGAACGGCGCCACCCGCATGTGTTTGCACCCGACGGACGCAATGCCAGTCATTGGGAACAGATCAAGGCCGCAGAACGCGCGGCGCGCGGCAAAGCAGGCGTACTCGACGACGTGCCGGCGGCCCTGCCGGCCCTGACGCGTGCCGTGAAACTGGGCCGGCGCGCGGGCACGGCAGGCTTCGACTGGCCGGACGTCACCGGCCCGCGGGCCAAGCTGCTGGAAGAGCTGGCCGAGGTGGACGAAGCCGCCCGCGGCGAGGACAGCGCCTCGCTGGAGGCGGAGGTCGGCGACCTGCTGCTCGCGGCGGCCAGTCTCGCCAGGCACCTGAAGGTGGACCCGGAAACGGCGCTGCGGCGCGCCAACAGCCGCTTCGAGGCCCGGTTCCGGGCCATGGAGGCGTTGGCGGCGCGCCGGAGCCTGACGCTGCCGGATCTGGACGCCGCGGCGCTGGATAGTCTGTGGGAAGACGTGAAACGGGGTGTTCAGTCCTGATTCATTGACTGTCAAGCATGATGGGAGGTGGGCGGTGCAGCTGATCCGCGGAGAACAGAGCATGAAGAGCAGGATTCTCGTCGGCCTCGCCCTTCTGGTACTCGGTGCCGCGGCCACCGCCGCACAGGCTGGTGAGCGGCATGGTCACCGGCATCGCGGGCATGACGCGGAAATCCCCGGCTCGGTCGACGGTCTGCCCGCCCTCGGCGCCTTGCTGGGTGGGAAGCTGGGCCAGCAGTTCGGCGATGGAGGAGAACGGGTGGGGGCCGTTGCCGGTACGGTCATCGGCATCATGCTGGGAACCGCACTTGTGGAGGATTCGCGCGAGCCGCAGCGCGGCATGGCAGCCCTGCCGCGCGACCGTAATTCCTGGGCGATGCACGGCGCAACGAGTGACGTACCATAGTTCCATGCACCAGACACGCCGAAGACGGCAGTATCTCGGCCGTGGCGGCAGGATTCTGTCCGTGCTGGCGGCAGCAATGCTGGTGCTGGGGCCGGTGAGTGCCAAGAACAAGAAGAAGGCGCATCACGATGAGGATACGGCCGCGCAGACCCAGCCGGCCACGTCCCCGCAGCCCGATCAGCACGATGCCGCGGCTCCCACCCCGACACCGACGCCGACCCCGACGCCGACCCCCGCACCGCGCGTCTCGCTCGATCATGTCATCGAGCAGGTTGAACGGCACTACAAGGCCCGCGTGGTGCGCATCGACAAGAGCGAGGACGACGGCCGGCTCATCTACGTGCTGCGGCTGCTGTCGGACCAGGGACGTGTCTGGACCGTCAAGGTCGATTCCGAAACAGGCAAGGAGATCTAGCGCATGCGGGCACTGGTGGTGGAGGACGAGGCGGCATTGCGCGAGGCACTGCAGCGCGACCTGGCGGCAGCCGGCTTTACCGTGGATCTGGCCGCCGATGGCGAGGAGGGCCTGTTCGCCGGCTCGGAATATCCGGTGGACGTGGCCATCATCGACCTGGGCCTGCCCAAGCTCTCCGGCCTGGAGGTGATCCGGCGCCTGCGCGCCAAGGACCGGCGTTTTCCCATCCTGGTGCTTACCGCGCGCGACCGCTGGCAGGACAAGGTCGAGGGACTGGATGCCGGCGCGGATGATTACGTCGCCAAGCCGTTTCATTTCGAGGAAGTGCTGGCCAGGCTGCAGGCGCTGATGCGCCGCAGCGGCGGCTGGGCATCCGCGAGCCTGGTATGCGGGCCGGTGGTGCTCGACACGCGCGGCCAGGCGGTGACGGTGGAAGGCCAGCCGGTGGAGCTCACCACGTTCGAGTACCGCATCCTCGAGCACCTGATGCTCAAGGCCGGTGAAGTCATCTCCAAGACCGATCTCACCGAGCAGCTCTACGACCAGGATTTCGAGCGCGACAGCAACGTGATCGAGGTGTTCATCGGACGCCTGCGGCGCAAGCTGGATCCCGAGGACCGTATCCGGCCCATCGAGACGCTGCGCGGCCGCGGCTACCGCTTCGCGCTGCCGCGCAGCGCGGCCTGATCCGCGCGTACCTTCCACCGCATGCGTTCCATCAGCCGGCGCCTGCTGGTCTGCCTCACGCTGCTGCTGCTGCTGTTCTTCGGCGTGATGATCGCCGTGCTGGACGGGCGCTTCCGCCAGCTCGCCGAAGGTTCGCTGCGCGGCGTGCTGGACGCCGAACTGGTGGCATTGATCGCCACCGCCGAACCCGACGCGACCGGACACTATGTGCCGCGCGTGACCGAGGCCGAGGATCGCCTGTCCGTGCCCGGCTCGGGGCTGTACGCCGCGGTCGGCGATGCCGGCGGGATTTTCTGGCGATCGCCCTCGGCGGCCGGCAGCGTGGTGGATTTCGGGTCGCCGCAGCCGGCGGGAGGGCACGCGTTCGGCTATCTCACCGATGCGCATGGCGCGCGGCTGGCGGCCGTCAGTCGCGGGCTGGAGTGGGAGGGCGCGGGCACGCTGACCTTCACGGTGGCTTCGGACATGGCTTCCTACAACGCGCAGCTGGCGCGTTTCCGCCAGGGCCTGGCCGGCGGTTTCGCGGTGGTGGCCTTGCTGCTGCTGGCCGCGCTGGCGCTGCTGCTGCGCTGGGCGCTGACGCCCTTGCGGCGGCTGGAGGGCCAGATCCGCGCCGTGGAGCGCGGCGAGCGCGCGCAGCTGGACGACCGCTGGCCCAGCGAGTTGCATGGCGTGGTGGCCAACCTCAATGCCCTGCTGGACGCAGAGCGCACGCGCATCGCGCGTTACCGCGACACGCTGGGCAATCTGGCGCACAGCCTCAAGACGCCGCTGGCCGTGCTGCGCGCCGCCTTTACCTCCGGCGTGCCGGCGGCGCCGGATGCCGGCAGCAAGCTGGTGAACGAGCAGGTCGAGCGCATGAGCGCCATCGTGGAGCACCAGCTGCGGCGCGCGGCCACCAGCGGCGGCGCCAGCGTGGGCCAGCAGGCGCTGGAGGTGCTGCCCATCGCGCAGGATCTGCGGCGTGCGCTGCTGAAGGCGCATGGTCGCAAGGATTTCTCCATCGAGCTGGAAATCCCGGGGCAGCTGCTGTTCGTCGGCGACCGCGACGATCTCACCGAGGCGCTGGGCAACCTGATGGACAATGCCGCGAAATGGTGCCGCGCGCGGGTGCGTGTGGTGGCGACGCTGCGCCGCGAGGCCGGCGCCGGCCAGAAGTTGCAGCTCGCGGTGGAGGACGACGGGCCCGGCATTCCCGCCGCCGAGCGCGAGCGCGTGCTGCTGCGTGGCGCGCGCGCCGATGAGCAGGTGCCGGGACATGGCCTGGGCCTGGCGATGGTGCGCGACATGGCGGGGCTTTATGGCGGGCGCATCGCCATCGGTGAGTCGGTGCTCGGCGGCTGCCGCATCGAGCTGCGCCTGCCGGGGCGGCTGAAGTAGAGGAGTAGACTCGCTGCATGAAGTCAGCCGATGAGAGCTGGAGCCCGTCCAGCTGGCAGGCGCGTCCGGCGCAGCAGCAGCCGATGTATGCCGATGAGGCCGCGCTGCAGGACGCACTGGCGCAGCTCGCGCGCCTGCCGCCGCTGGTGGTGTCCTGGGAGATCGAGGCGCTGCGCGAACGGCTGGCGGCGGCGCAGCGCGGGGAGGCCTTCCTGCTGCAGGGCGGTGATTGCGCCGAGAGCTTCGAAGGGTGCGAGTCCGACCGCATCGCCAAGCAGCTGAAGGTGCTGCTGCAGGTGAGCCTGGTGCTGCTGCACGGCCTGAAGCGCCCCATCGTGCGCGTGGGCCGCATGGCCGGCCAGTACGCGAAGCCCCGTTCGGCCGACACCGAGACCCGCGGCGGCGTGACGCTGCCCAGCTACCGCGGCGACAACATCAACCGCCCGGAATTCACGGCGGCGGCGCGCGCGCCGGATCCGCAGCTGCTGCTGCGCGGCTACGAGCGCGCGGCGCTGACGCTGAACTTCGTGCGCGCGCTGGTGGATGGCGGCTTCGCCGACCTGCATCATCCCGAGTACTGGGACCTGGGGTTCCTGCAGCATTCCCCGGCGCGCGAGGCTTACGGCAAGGTGGTGCGCGCCATCGCCGACGCGCTGGATTTCTTCGAGGGCATGACCGGCAGCCCGGTGGAGAAGGCCAACCTGGTCACGATGTACGCCAGCCACGAGGCCCTGCACCTGCAGTACGAGCAGGCGCAGACGCGCTTCATCCCGCGCGTGCGGCGCTGGTACAACCTGTCCACGCACCTGCCGTGGATCGGCATGCGCACCGCGCAGCTGGACGGTGCGCACGTGGAGTACTGCCGCGGCATCGCCAATCCAGTCGGCGTGAAGATCGGCGCCGCGATGGACGATGCCTGGCTGCAGGGCCTGGTGAAGCGGCTCAATCCCGCCAACGAGCCGGGGCGCCTGGCGCTGATCCACCGCTTCGGCGCGCAGCACATCGGCAGGCACCTGCCGCGGCTGATCCGGGCGGTGCGCGACATCGGCCATGAAGTACTGTGGGTGTGCGACCCGATGCACGGCAATACCGAGACCACCGCCGATGGCTACAAGACACGGCGGCTGGAGAACATCCGCCGCGAGCTGGAGCTGGCCTTCGACGTGCACGAGGCCGAGGGCTCGCGCCTGGGCGGCGTGCACCTGGAGATGACCGGCGAGGACGTCACCGAGTGCACCGGCGGGGCGCGCGGCCTCGCGGATGCGGATCTGGCGCGTGCCTACCGCACGCAGGTGGATCCGCGGCTGAACTACGAACAGGCGCTGGAGCTGGCGCTGATGATCGCCGGCCGCAGCCGCAACGAGCGTGACTGAGCCGCAGGACTTCGACGGCCGGCAGTTTGCCTCCACCTTGCCGCGCCGGCCCGGCGTCTACCGCATGTACGGTGCCGCCGGGGCCGCCCCGGAGGCGCTGCTGTACGTGGGCAAGGCGGCCTCGCTGCGCGATCGCGTCGGCAGCTACTTTCAGCAGAGCCGCCAGGCGCCCAAGGTCGAGGCAATGGTGCGGCTGGTGCGGCACATCGAGGTCACGGTCACCGCCTCGGAGACCGAGGCGCTGCTGCTCGAGGCCAATCTCATCAAGGAGCACCGGCCGCGCTTCAATGTGGTGCTGCGCGACGACAAGAGCTTTCCGTACATCCTGCTGCTCGAGCATGACTTTCCGCGGATGGCCCTGTACCGCGGCCCGCGCACCGGCAGGGGACGCTACTTCGGGCCGTATCCGGACGCCGGTGCGGTGCGCGCCACGCTGCAGCAGCTGCAGAAACTGTTCCACCTGCGCAATTGCCGCGAGAGCTTCTTCGCGAACCGCACCCGGCCCTGCCTGCAGTACCAGATCGGCCGCTGCTCGGCGCCCTGCGTGGGCTACATCACCAGGGAGGCCTACGCGCGCGACGTCGAAGCCGCGGTGCTGGCGCTGGAAGGGCGCGGCGATGAAGTCGCCGCCGCGCTCGAACGGCAGATGAGCCTCGCGGCGGGCAGCCAGCAGTTCGAGCGCGCAGCGGCGTTGCGCGACCAGCTGGTGGCCTTCCGCAAGCTGCAGGCCGAACAGGCTGCCGATGCCGGCGCGTTGCGCGACGCCGATGCCTTCGCCATCGTCGGTGAACCCGGCGATTACGCGGTGGCCGTGCTGCTGGTGCGCGGCGGCCGCAATCTCGGCACCACCGCGTATTTTCCGCGCGCGCCCGGCAGCGCGGAGGAGGTGCTGGCCTCCTTCCTGCTGCAGCACTACGCGCGCGAGGAGCCGGCCGGCGAGGTGCGCGTGAACCTGGAGCTGCCCGATGCCGGCGCGCTGGCCGAGGCGCTGACGCGTCAGCATGCGCGGCAGATCGCGGTGTCGCGGCCGGCGCGCGGCCTGCCGGCGCGTTGGGTGGAATCCGCGACGGCCAATGCCGCCCAGGCGCTGGCCATGCGCCGCGCGCGCCGCGAGGACGCCGCCGCGCTGCTTGAAGCCTTGCGCGAGGCACTGGGCCTGGCGGGTGTACCGGCGCGCATCGAATGCTTCGACATCAGCCACACCGGCGGGGAGGGCACGGTGGCCTCCTGCGTGGTGTTCACCACCGAAGGGGCCGCGCGCAAGGAGTACCGGCGCTTCAACATCGCCTCGGCGGCCGGTGGCGATGACTACGGCGCGCTGCGCGAGGCGGTGGCGCGGCGCTACGCGCGCATCCGCGATAGCGAGATCCCGCGTCCGGACCTGCTGCTGATCGACGGCGGACGCGGCCAGGTCAATGCCGTGCTGCCGGTGCTCGAGGAACTGGGCTTCGCCACTCTGCCGGTGATCGGTGTATCCAAGGGACCCGATCGCAAGCCGGGCCAGGAGCGGCTGCATCGCGGCGATACCGGCGAAACGTTCATGCTGCCACCGGACTCGCCGGCGCTGCGGCTGATCCAGCGCGTGCGTGACGAGGCGCACCGCTTCGCCATCCAGGGTCACCGGCGACGGCGCGCTCGCCGCCACCTGGAATCCGTGCTGGAAACCGTCCCGGGACTGGGACCGGCCAAGCGCCGCGCGCTGCTGGCGCATTTCGGCGGACTGCAGGGCGTGCTGCGCGCCGGCGTCGGCAATCTGGCCGAGGTGAAAGGAATCGGTACGGTGCTGGCGCAGGTCATTTATGATCACCTGCATCCGGGCGCATGATGCTCCGGTACGGATCACATGGCCTGGACCCTGCCCAACATCCTGACCTGGCTGCGCATCATCGCCGTCCCGCTGGTGGTGGTGCTGTTCTACCTGCCGCACAAGTGGGCCGATGCCTTCGCCGCCATCCTGTTCGCCGCGGCTTCCATCACCGATTCGCTCGACGGATACCTCGCCCGCCGCATGGGGCTCACCAGCCGCCTTGGCGCCTTCCTGGATCCCGTGGCGGACAAGCTGATCGTGGCCGTGGCGCTGGTGCTGCTGGTCAGCAAGGATCGCCACTTCGTGGTGGTGGTGTCCGCCTGCGTGATCATCGGCCGGGAGATCGCCATCTCGGCGCTGCGCGAGTGGATGGCCGAGCAGGGCGAGCGCACGCGCGTGGCGGTGTCCAAGCTCGGCAAGGTGAAGACCATCCTGCAGATGGTCGGACTGTCCTGCATGCTGTACCGCCTGCCGCTGCTGGGGCTGGATGTCTACCGGATCGGCCTGTACCTCACCGTCGCCGCCACCGTCCTGACGCTGTGGTCGGCGCTGCTGTACCTGAAGGCCGCGTGGCCGGTGCTGTCCGCCCCGGAATGAGCGGCGCCTTGCGCGCCGGCCCGGCCGTGCTTGACTTGCCCGGGGGTGGACCTACAATCCCCGCCCTCGCGTCGCGGGAATAGCTCAGTTGGTAGAGCGCAACCTTGCCAAGGTTGAGGTCGCGAGTTCGAGCCTCGTTTCCCGCTCCAGTCCTTCCTCCGGCGGCTAGGTGGCAGAGTGGTCATGCAGCGGCCTGCAAAGCCGTGTACGCCGGTTCGATTCCGACCCTAGCCTTGAAGATACGGCCCCGGCGATGCCGCCGGCCGGCAAATGAGCTAAGGTGCCGCTGCAACGGCTGGACTCCCGCGTGCGGATGTGGCGGAACTGGTAGACGCAGCAGACTTAAAATCTGCTTCCCGGAAGGGAGTGTGGGTTCGACTCCCGCCGTCCGCACCAGAGAACAACGAGTGCTCGAAGTCAGACAACTGCACCTGTGGCGCGGCGAGCGCCACCTGCTCAGGGGATTGGGTTTCACCCTGGCGCCTGGCCATGCGTTGCAGCTGCTGTGGCCCAACGGCACCGGCAAGACCTCGCTGCTGCGCTGTATCGCGGGGTTGCTGCATGCCGAGAGCGGCGAGATTCTCTGGCAGGGCGCGCCGGTGGCGCGCGACCGGCAGCAGTTCCACCGCGACCTGGCCTTCCTGGCGCATGAACCGGCGCTCAAGGCCGATCTCACCGCATTGGAGAACCTGCGCTACTCACTGGGTCTGCGCTGCCGCGTGGATTCCCCACAGCTGCAGGCGGCGCTGCGGTCGGCCGGGCTCGCGCACCTGGATGCGGACCAGCCCGTGCGCAGTTTCTCCGCCGGCCAGCGCAAGCGCGTGGCGCTGGCGCGCCTGTCGCTGTGGCGAGCGCGACTGTGGCTGCTGGATGAGCCAGCCACCAATCTCGACGCCGCCGGACAGGCGGTGCTCAGCGGCCTGCTGGCGCGGCATCTGGCTGCCGGCGGAGCGGTGCTGATCGCCACTCACCAGCAGCTGGAGCTGCCGGGAGTCCCCACGCGGTGCTGGCTCGCGCCGGAGGCCGCCACGTGAGCGAGGCATTCGAGGTGGGCCCGATGGCCGCGGCGCGCAGCGTGCTCGCCCGCGACCTGCTGCTGGCGCTGCGCCGTCCCGGCGAGTGGCTGCAGCCGCTGGCCTTCTTCGTGATCGTGGTAATGCTGTTTCCGCTGGCGCTGGATCCCGAACCCGCGCTGCTGCGCGCGCTCGCGCCGGCGGCGCTGTGGGTGGCGCTGCTGCTGGCCTCGATGCTGGCCCTGGATTTCCTGTTCCGCGAGGATGGCCGCGATGGCACGCTGGAACAGTTCGCGCTGTCGGGCCAGCCCTTTGCCGTGCTGCTGCTGGCGAAGACCGCCACGCACTGGCTGCTCACCGGCCTGCCGCTGGCCATCGTCGGGCCAATGGCGGCGGTGGCGCTTGGTGCGCCTGTCATCGCGGTGCCCGGCGTGCTGGTGTCGCTGCTGCTGGGCAGTGTCACTCTTTCGCTGCTGGGCGCCATCGGTGCGGGGCTGACGCTGGGCCTCAGGCGCGGCGGGGCATTGCTTTCCCTGCTGCTGCTGCCGCTGTCGGTTCCCGCACTGATTTTCGGCGCGCGGGCCACCCAGCTGGCGATGCAGGGCGACAGCGCCGCCGCACCGCTGTTGCTGCTCGGCGCGCTGGCGGTACTGGCACTGACACTGGCGCCACTGGCCGCGGCGGCCGCCGTGCGCATCGGCCTCGAATAGGCGATGGAGTAAAATTGCCGGATGGCCTGGACCTGGCTCCATCGTTTCGGATCGCCGCCGCATTTCTATCGCGTGGCCGGCAGGCTCACGCCATGGTTCGCCTGGCCGGCCGCCGTGCTGATCGTCGCCGGCCTCACGTGGGGGCTGGTGTTCGCGCCGCCCGATGCGGTGCAGAGCGACGCGTACCGCATCATCTACGTGCACGTGCCCAATGCCTTCCTGTCGGAGATGTCATATACGCTGATGGCGGTGGCCGCGGCGGTGGGGCTGATCTGGCGCATCAAGGTGGCGCATGCGGTGGCCGCGGCCATCGCACCGGCCGGCGCGGTGTTCACCGCCGTGGCGCTGGCCACCGGCATGCTGTGGGGCCAGCCCATGTGGGGCACCTGGTGGGCCTGGGATCCGCGACTGGTGTTCGAACTTGTGCTGCTGTTCTTCTTCCTGGGCTACGCGGCACTGCGCAGCGCCATCGACGAGCTGGACCGCGCGGACCGGGCCAGCGGGCTGCTGGCCATCGTCGGGCTGATCAATGTGCCGCTGGTGCACTATTCGGTGGTGTGGTGGTACTCGCTGCACCAGGGTTCCACGATATTCCGCGCCGGCGGCCCGGCGATGCCCGCCTCCATGCTGTGGCCGCTGCTGCTTTCGATACTGGGGCACACACTGTTCTTCGGCGCCATCCTGCTGGCCCGGGCGCGCGCCGAGGTGCTGCGCAGGGAACGATCCGGCGTCTGGCTTGCCGAAGTAGTGGGGTAACAAGCTGTATATGGCCGATTTTTTCCGCATGAGCGGTTATGCGTTCTACGTGTGGGGTGCCTATGCCCTCGCCGTGGGGGCGCTGCTGCTCAATGTCTGGTGGGCACGGCGCAGTCATGCCCGCGCGATCGCCGAGGCCAGGCGCCGGCTGGCGCGTTCGGTGGTGCCGTGAGCACGCCGCGCCAGCGTCGGCTGTGGATGGTGCTGGGCATCGTCGGCGGCGTGGCCGTCGCGACCGGCCTCACGCTGCGCGCAGCGAAGAGCAGCATCGGTTTCCGTGCGCCCACCGAAGTGATGGAATCCCACATGCCTGCCGGCAAGCGCTTCCAGCTCGGCGGCTTCGTGGTGCCCGGCAGCCTGCAGCGCACGCCTGGCAGTCTCGAGGTGCGCTTCATCGTCAGCGACTACAGCCACCAGATCCCGGTGCGTTATGAAAAAGTGCTGCCCGACCTGTTCCGCGAAGGCAAGGGCGTCGAGGCCAACGGCCGGCTCGACGGGCAGGGTGTATTCGTCGCCGACGAGGTGCTGGCCAGGCACGACGAGAACTACACGCCGCCGGCCGTGGGTGCGGCGCTGAAGAAAGGCCAGTCGCGGCTCGAGGCACAGCCGGCCACCAAACCCTAAGGGACGGAGCTCCAGCCATCATGGTTCCTGAAATCGGTCAGTACGCGCTGATCCTCGCGCTGCTGGTGGCGGCGGCGCAGGCCTTCTTCGGCATCGCCGGTCCGTGGCGCGGCGCGCAGCGCTGGATGCAGGCCGTGTATCCGGCGGTGGCGGGGCAGTTCGTGCTGCTGGCGCTGGCCTTCGGCTGCCTGGTCTGGTCGTTCGTCAACAACGACTTCTCCGTGCTGCTGGTGGCGAAGAACTCCAACAGCGCGCTGCCGATCTACTACCGGATCGCGGGCACCTGGGGCAACCACGAGGGCAGCCTGCTGTTCTGGGTGTTCGTGCTGTCCACGTGGACGCTGGCGGTGGCGGCATTTTCCACCACGCTGCCGCGGCCGTTCGTGGCGCGCGTGCTGGGCGTGCTGGGCGTGATCAGCACCGGCTTCCTGCTGTTCTCGCTGCAGACCTCCAATCCCTTCGAGCGCCTGCAGCCGGCGCCGCCCGATGGCATCGACCTGAACCCGCTGCTGCAGGATTTCGGGCTGACCATCCATCCGCCGATGCTGTACGTGGGCTACGTGGGCTTCTCCGTGGCCTTTGCCTTCGCCATTGCCGCCATGCTCGAGGGCAAGCTCGACCAGACCTGGGCGCGCTGGACGCGGCCGTGGACCGCGGTGGCGTGGATGTTCCTGACGACGGGCATCACGCTCGGTGCCTTCTGGGCCTATTACGAGCTGGGCTGGGGCGGCTTCTGGTTCTGGGACCCGGTCGAGAATTCCTCGCTGCTGCCGTGGCTCGCGGGAACGGCGCTTTTGCATTCGGCGATCGTCGTCGAGCGGCGTGAATCCCTG
>DATJXQ010000171.1:0-13043 GCA_035500015.1 Steroidobacteraceae bacterium | reverse complement strand
CCGCCAGCGAGGCGAGAATTTCCTCCAGCTGCCGTCGCAGTCGTGGCTCTCTGGTCATTGATGCAGCCTACCGTTTCGGCTGCCGGGTAGCTACACTGTGGGCTGTTTCAGCCCAGCGCTCTTTCCACGGCGGCAGGCGAGCCGTCGCCCAGCGCGGCATAGGCTTCGCGCAGCGCCGCCACAAAGCGCGCATTGCCGGCGAGCTCCCCGAACACCGCTTCCAGCTTCAGGAAGGCCGCAACGTCAGCCGCCGGTTCGCCCGTGCATGCGCGGCCGATGGCGGTGAGCACGTCATTCAGCGGATCCACCAGCGCCACGCCGTTGCGCGCCTGCCGCCGCACGAACTGCAGCCAGGCGGCGACGGCGAGGCACGGCGGCGCGACGTCGCAACCCTGCGCCAGCGCCTCGGTGATGGTGCCGAGCAGCCGCACCGGCAGTTTCTGCGAACTGTCCCAGCAGATCTGCGACAGCAGGTGGCGGATCGCCGGGTTGCGGAAGCGCCCGAGGATGGTGCGGATGTAGGGATCACCGGCGAATCCCGCCGGCAGCGTGATGA
This sequence comes from Steroidobacteraceae bacterium, assembly GCA_035500015.1. Taxonomy (GTDB): domain Bacteria; phylum Pseudomonadota; class Gammaproteobacteria; order Steroidobacterales; family Steroidobacteraceae; genus ZC4RG30. The sequence continues at coordinate 12,487 of DATJXQ010000171.1, read as the reverse complement.
CGGGCAGGATGGATTCGCGCATCAGCCGCTCGACGAAGCGCGCCAGCGGCGGATGGTTCATCGCATCGCCGACGGTTTCCAGCTGCAGCAGCGAGCCCATCCACGCCAGCGTGGAATGCGCGCCATTGAGCAGCCGCAGCTTGGCGCGGTCGTAGCCGGCGATGTCGTGGCCGAGCAGTACGCCGGCTTCCTCGAACGGTGGCCGCGCGTTGCAGAAGCGGTCCTCGATCACCCACTGCGTGTAGCTCTCGCGCTGGATGGGCCAGGCGTCGCGACAGCCCAGTGCCGCGGTCACGCGCTCGCGCAGCGGCTCGTCGGTGGCCGGCGTGATGCTGTCCACCATGGAGCAGGGAAAGGCGACCTCGGCTTCGATCCAGCGCGCGAGTGCGGGGTCGGTGCGCTCGGCGTATTGCAGCGTGGCGCGGCGCAGCCGGTGGCCGTTGCCGGCCAGGTTGTCGCAGCTCAGCACCGTGTATGGCGCGGTGCCGCTTGCGTGCCGTGCGGCGAGCCCGGCGACGACGTGGCCGATGGCGCTGCGTGGCGCGTGCGGGGAAGCAATGTCGTGGGAAATCTCCGGATGCGCGAAATCCAGATCCTCGCCCTTCAGGCAGTAGCCCTTCTCGGTGACGGTCAGTGTCACCAGGCGCACGGCCGGGTCGGCCAGCCGCGCCAGCACCGCGGATTGCTCCTCGCGCGCGGCGCGCAATTCCCGCAGCGAGCCGATCACGCGCAGATTGCCGGCGGCACCGAGCAGCGCCAGCGTGTACAGGTTGTCCTGCGCGCGCAGCGCATCGCGTACTTCCGTGCTGTGCAGCGATACGCCGCAGATCGCCCAGTCCGGGTGCGCGGCCAGCAGGTCATCGATGTACACGGCCTGGTGCGCGCGATGGAAGGCGCCTGGACCCAGGTGCACGATGCCGACGCGCGTGGCGGCGGGATCGTAGGCCGGACGCAGGATCGACGCGGGAAGATGGGGCAGCGCGGCCCGCGACAGCTGCCCGTTGCGCGGCGCGCCGCTGCTCATCAGCGCTGCACGTCGCGGCCGTCCTCGGCGAGAAAGGCCAGCATGTCGGCTTCCCGGAGCAGGTTCACGTCGCCGCACACCGAATGCTTCAGGCAGGCCGCCGCCACGGCGAAATCCAGCGCGGCGGGTTGGTGCATTCCGGAGATCAGGCCGTGCAGCAGGCCCGCCGCGAAGGCATCGCCGGCGCCGATGCGGTCCACGATGCCGGTGAGGCGGTGCGCGCGCGTGGTGAGCACGTGCTCGCGCGTCGCCAGGTGGGCGCGCAGTTCGTGGGTGTCGGCCTCCAGAACCTGGCGTTCGGTGCTTGCCATCCAGCGCAGCCGCGGAAGGTTGCCGAAGGCCAGCTGCGAGGCGGCCAGGAAGCGTTGTTCCCCGTCGTTGTGCCGGAACTCCCCGCCGAAGACCAGCGCGATGTCGCGCTCGTTGCCGAACAGCAGCTCGGCTTCGGCGAACAGCTCGCGCAACAGCGCGGGTGCCTGCGCGGTGCGCGCGCCCCACAGCTTGCCGCGGTGGTTGCAGTCGAACGATACCGCCACGTCCGCGGCCCGCGCCGCGCGCACGGCAAGGAGTGCCGCCCGCGCGGCGGTTTCGCCGAGCGCGCAGTTGATGCCGCACAGGTGCAGCCAGCGCGCGCCATCGAGCAGCCGTGGCCAGTCCCAGGCATCGGGCGGCGTGGTTGCGAATACGGAACCGGCGCGGTCGTAGATCACATCGGCTGGCCGCTGCATCGCGCCATGCGCGAGGAAGTACAGGCCCATGCGGCCGTCCGCGAAGCGGATGCCGCTGGTATCCACGCCGTGGCGGCGCAGCTCGCCGGCGCAGGCATGGCCGATGGCGTTGTCGGGCAGCGCGCTGACCATCACGCTGCGATGGCCGAGGATGGCCAGCGAGGCGGCGACATTGGCCTCGGCGCCGCCGAAATGCGCCTGCAGCACGGGCGACTGGAAGGGCAGTTCCTTGCCCGGTGCCGACAGCCGCAGCAGCAGTTCGCCGAAGCAGACGATGCGGCCGGTGCCCGCTGATGCATGCGTGGTGGAGATCATGGTCCCTCAGTGCACCGTGAACGGTCGTGTAAGCCGCACGTCGGCGCTGGAGGCGCCGACCTGTATTTCGTACTTGCCGGGGTCGACCGCATAGGCGTGCTGCTGCTCGTCGTAGTAGCGCAGGTCGCGCTGCGGGGAAATCTCGAACGACACGGTGCGCTCCTCGCCGGGCCGCAGCGTGATGCGCTGGAAGCCGCGCAGCTCCTTGTTCGCGCGCGCATGCGGTGTATCCACCGCGCGCAGGTACAGTTGCACCACCTCGTCACCCGCGCGCTTGCCGCTGTTCCTCACCTTCAGCGTGGCGTGCAGCGTGCTCTTGCCGGCCACGCTGTCGTGATCCAGCTTCAGGCCCGAATAATCGAAGTGCGCATACGACAACCCGTAACCGAAGGCATACAGCGGCGTGCCCTTGAAGTAGCGGTAGGTGCGGCCGTCCATGTGGTAGTCGTCGAAGGCCGGCAGCTGCTCGTCGGCCTTGTAGAAGGTGACCGGCAGCCGGCCCGCGGGATCCGCGTCGCCGAACAGCACGTCGGCCACGGCGTTGCCGCCGCGCTGGCCGGGGTACCAGCTCATCAGGATGGCGGGCAGGTGCTGCTGCGCCCAGTCCACGGCCAGCGCCGAGCCGCCGGTGAGCACCAGCACCACCGGCTTGCCGGTGGCCTGCAGCGCTTCCAGCAGGTTTTCCTGCGTGGCCGGCAGGCGCAGGTCGGTGCGGTCGCCACCCGAGAAGCCGGGATAGCTGACGCGCATCTCCTCGCCCTCGATCTGCGTGGTGAGGCCGCCGACGAAGATCACCACGTCGGCATCGCGCGCGGCGGCCAGTGCCTCGTCCGCGGAAGGCGGCGCTGGCGCTGGCGTGGCAGGCGCGGGCGGCGCGCCGGGTGCCGGTGCCCCGGGCGCTCCCGCTATCGGGCGTTCGACCAGGCCTGCCACGAGTTCCGCGCCGCGGGCATACACCACTTGTGCCTGCGGCACGGCCGCGCGGATGCCCTGCAGGATGGTCACCGGCGCGGCCGGCGTGCCGTTGTAGTTGCCGAGCAGCGCGTTGACGCTGTCGGCGGTCGGGCCGATCACCGCGATGCGCCTGATATTCTTCGACAGCGGCAGCAGGCCGTCATTCTTCAGCAGCACCAGCGATTCGCGCGCGGCGCGCAGCGACAGCTGGTCGTGCTCCGGTGACTGGTTCACCGACAGCGGCAGCTTCGACCAGGGCACCATCTCCGGCGGATCGAACATGCCCAGCCGCATGCGCGCCGTCATCAGCCGTGTGACCGCGGTGTCGATCTCACTCTCCTTGATCAGGCCCTGCTGCACGGCGTTCACCAGCGCGGCGTAGGTGCGGCCGCAGTTGAGGTCATCGCCATTCTTTACCGCCAGCGCCGCGGCCTGCTCGGTGGTCTCCACCACCTTGTGCGTCCTGAAGATGTCGCCGACCGCATCGCAGTCGGAGACCACGTAGCCCTTGAAGCCCCAGTCCCCGCGCAGTGTGTCGTGCAGCAGGCGCTGGCTGGCGGTGGCCGGCTCGCCATCCATGCGGTTGTAGGCGCCCATCACCGCATCCACGTGCGCCTCCTGCACCAGCGCCTGGAAGGCGGGCAGGTAGGTTTCGTAGAGATCGCGTTCGGTGGGATGCACGTCGATCACGTGGCGCGAGGATTCCGGTCCGCTGTGCACGGCGAAGTGCTTGGCGGTGGAATCCAGCTTGCGGTAATGCGGATCATCGCCCTGCAGGCCGGTGACGAAGGCCACGCCCATGCGCGAGGTGAGGAAGGGATCCTCGCCGTAGGTTTCCTGGCCACGGCCCCAGCGCGGGTCGCGGAAGATGTTGATGTTCGGCGACCAGAAGGTCAGGCCCTCATAGCGCGCGTGCTGGTCCTGCCGCAGGAACTCATTGTGCTTGGCGCGGGCCTCATCGCTGATGGCGGTGGCGACCCGGTGCATCAGCGGCACGTCGAAGGTGGCCGACAGCGCGATGGCCTGCGGGAACACCGTGGCCTGGCCGGCGCGCGCCACGCCGTGCAGCGCCTCGTTCCACCAGTCATAGGCGGGGATGCCGAGCCGCGGAATGGCCACCGCGGTGTTCTGCATCTGCGAAACCTTTTCTTCCAGCGTCATCTGCGCCACGAGGTCGGCCGCGCGCGCCTCGAAGCTGCGGTGCGTGTCGAGCCAGGGCTGCTGCGGATCGGCGGCGGGTGCCGCGCTCATTCCGCCGATCAGCAGCGCGGCTTCCATGATCGCCAGGGCCAGGATGCGGCCATGCCGCCCATGTTTTCTTGTGGTCATCGTGACGCTCCCCCTCACCAATCCCACATCGTGCCATCTTCCAGCCGCGCCACCGGCAGCTGTTTCGGCGAGTACGGATACTTCGCCGCCAGCTGCTCATCGATGGTGACGCCATGCCCCGGCGTGTCGCCCACGTGCAGGCGGCCTTCGCGGAATGCATAGTCGTGCGGGAACACCGCGCAGGTTTCCTCGCTGTGGAACATGTATTCCTGGATGCCGAAGTTCGGCACCCAGGTGTCGAAGTGCAATGCCGCGCCCATGGTGACCGGCGAGAGATCGGTGGCGCCGTGGAAGCCCGTGCGCACCTGGTGCAGCGCCGCGAAGTCGGCCAGCCGCCGCAGGTGCGTGATGCCGCCGCCGTGCACGAGGGTCGTGCGGATGTAGTCGATCAGCTGGCTCTCGATCAGGTGCTTGCAGTCCCAGATGGAATTAAAGACCTCGCCCACAGCCAGCGGCGTGACGGAGTGGCCGCGGATCAGTTCGAAGGAGTGCTGGTTCTCTGCGGGCGTCGCATCTTCCAGCCAGAACAGGCGGTATGGCTCGAGCTCGCGCGCCAGCCGCGCCGCCTCGATGGGCGTGAGCCGATGGTGCACGTCATGCAGCAGTTCCACCGCATTGCCGTGGTCCTGGCGCAGCTGTTCGAACAGGCGCGGCACGGTTTCCAGGTAGCGCGGGGTGTTCCACACCGTTTCCACCGGCAGTTCGCTCTCGGCGGGCTCGTAGGGCTTGCCGGCCGTCGAGATGCCATAGGCCTTCTTCACGCCGGGCACGCCGCATTGCGCGCGCACGGCGAGGAAGCCTTTCTCGATGTACCGGCCGACCTCGGTGCTGGCCTCGGCGATGTCGCGCCCGTTGGCATGCGCGTACACCAGCGCGCCCTCGCGCGAGCGGCCGCCGAGCAGCTGGTACAGCGGCATCCCCGCCATCTTGCCGAGGATGTCCCACAGCGCCACGTCCACGGCGGCGATGGCGCTCATGGTCACCGGGCCGCGCCGCCAGTACGCGCCGCGGTACAGGAACTGCCAGGTGTCCTCGATGCGGCCGGCATCGCGGCCGATCAGGTTCGGTATCACGTGCTCGCGCAGGTACGCCACCACGGCCAGCTCGCGGCCGTTCAGCGTGGCATCACCGAGGCCGGTGACGCCGGCGCGGGTGGCGACCTGCAGCGTGACGAAGTTGCGCCCGGGGCAGGTGACGATGACCTTCGCCGCGACGATCTCGCGGTCGCGCGCGGACCCCTGCGTGATGTTGGCGTTGCTCACGATACTTGCGTTGGCCTCAGTGAGGAGCGGTGGGGAACGAAAGGCTCTTGTAGTACGCCAGTGACTGCGCCGGCGGGGCGTAGCCGGCCGGCAGCGGCAGGCCGTTCAGGCTCTGCCAGTAGGCGATGCTGGCGTCGCGCCACCACTGCGCCTCGTCCTGCTGGATGCCGAGGAAGGCCGCTGTCTTGTCGAAACGCTCCGCATCGATGCGGCCCTTGAGCTTGGCCCAGGTGGCGCGCATCTGCTTCACCTCATCCACGCCCTGCGTGTAATGCCGCACCAGCTCTTCCCACAAGGTACGGCCCGAGCGCATGCGGTAATCCCAGGCCACGTGATGGAACCATAGCAGGTAGGTGTCCGGAATGGTCTTGAGGTCGTTGAATCCGTCGGCCACGGGCTTCGCGTACTGGTCCACCGCATCGCTCCCGGTGCGGCTGCGGTCGAAGCCGATGCCGTTCTGGTCCGCGCGGTGGAAGTACACCGGCGTCCAGTCCGGGCGCGGGCCGGCATCGTCCCAGGGCATCGGTCCGTAGTGGTGGCCGCGGCCCATCAGGTGATGCAGGCCCAGCGGCGTCATGTAATCCACCACGGCCTCGCGCGAGGCCATCATCATGTCGACCACGGGTTTGACCACTGTGGCGTCGTTCGTGAAGATCATGCGCGCCCAATCATCGGCGATGGCGCGCGCGGACTGCGTGGGATCCCAGGCCAGGCGCCCGAAGGCATACCAGTTGGCCTGGTTGAACGTGGAGCCGCACCAGTCGCGGTCCGCGCCGATGTTGGCCACGCCGGCGATGCCGGTGAGCCGGTGGCCCTCGAGCTCGCCATCGACCACCTTCGCCACGGTGGAGCCCTGGCCGCGCGCGTAAGTGTCCGACTGCAGCACCTCTTCATACAGCGCGCCCAGGTACACCAGGTGCGTGGCGAAGCCGAGGTATTCCTTGGTGATCTGGAACTCCATCATCAGCGGCGTCTTCGGCATGGCGCCGAACAGCGGGCTGAAGGGCTCGCGCGGCTGGAAGTCGACGGGACCGTTCTTCACCTGCACCAGCACATTGTCGTGGAACTGGCCGTCCAGCGGCTTGAATTCGGTGTACGCCTGTTTCGCGCGATCGTCGGGGTTCGCGTTCGAATACACGAAGGCGCGCCACATCACGATGCCGCCATGCGGCGCCAGCGCATCGGCCAGAAGGTTTGCGCCATCGGCATGGCTGCGGTGGTAATCCTGCGGGCCGGGCTGGCCTTCCGAGCTGGCCTTCACCAGCAGGCCGCCGAAGTCCGGAATCAGCGCGTAGATCTCGTCGGCCTTGGCGCGCCACCAGGCTTGCACCGCAGGATCGAGCGGATCGGCCGTTTTCAGGCCGCCGATCTCGATGGGCGCGCTGAAGCGCGCGCTGAGATACACGCGGATACCATAAGGCCGCAGCGCGCCGGCCACGGCCGCCGCCTTGAGCAGATACTCGTGCGTCAGCACCGCCGCGTTGGCGTTCACGTTGTTGAGCACCGCGCCGTTGATGCCGATGGAGGCGTTGGCACGCGCATAGTCGGTGTAGCGCGGGTCCACGTAGCCCGGCAGTTTCCACCAGTCCCAGATCGAGGCGCCGGCATAGCCGCGTTCGACGTGGCCGTCGAGATTGTCCCAGTGGTCGAGGATGCGCACCTTCTCGCGCGGCGCATCGCGCAGGTCCAGATGTTCCAGCGGCTGGCCGGTCTGCACCAGGCGCAGCAGCCGGAACACGCCGTACAGCACGCCAGTGTCGGTGTTGGCGGCGATGACCGTGGCGGCGTGACCGTTCACGGTGGCGCTGTGGATCAGGTACCCCTCATCGCCCAGCGCGCGCAGGTCGAGATGCAGCTGCGCGAGCTGCGGTGAGGACGCGGGCGTGCCGGCAATGATGGCCCCATCGGCGAGCTGTTTCGCGGTCGCGGGTGCCCGGCCGAGCAGTCCTCCCAGGCCGCGCAGCAGTTCGGCGCGCGCCGCGGCGCGCGTGGGCGTCGCGCCATCGAGCACCAGCTGCGTGGTATGGGTGCGGTAAGCAGCCGCCTGCGCGGCCGGCAGCGGCCGGTAGCGCAGCCACAGGTCGTACCCGTCCTCGGCATGCGCAGATACTGCGAACAGCAGGCCGAGGACAAGCAGCGCGCGCATCAGCGCAGGAGGTACTGATTGAGGAGGTTTTCGTAGCGTTCCTGCTTGCCGCTGATCTGCCGCGGCTCGCCAGCCGCGGCCGCGATCGCAGCAAGCTCGGCGAACTTCAGCTTGCCGTCGGCAAAGTCCTTGCCGGCGCCGCTGTCGAAGCTGGCGTAGCGCTCGCGGCGCCACTGCTCCCAGGGCGAGGCGGTGAGCAGCGCATGGGCCACTTCCAGTCCGCGCGCGAAGGCATCCATGCCCCCGATGTGCGCAATGAACAGGTCTTCCATGTCGGTGGATTCGCGCCGCGGCTTGGCATCGAAGTTCAGGCCGCCGGGCAGGCCGCCCTGGCGCAGCACCACCAGCATGGCGCCGATGGTGTCGTAGAGATCGATGGGGAACTGGTCGGTGTCCCAGCCGTTCTGCGCATTGCCGCGGTTGGCGTCGATGCTGCCGAGCAGGCCATGGTCCGCGGCCACCTGCAGGTCATGCTCGAAGGTGTGGCCCGACAGCGTGGCGTGGTTGGCCTCGATGTTGAGCTTGAAGTCCCGCTCCAGCCCGTGCTGGCGCAGGAAGCCCGCCACCGTGGCGCTGTCGAAGTCGTACTGGTGTTTCATCGGCTCCATGGGCTTGGGCTCGATGAAGTAGTAGCCCTTGAAGCCGATGCTGCGCCCGTAATCGCGCGCCATGGCGAGGAAGCGCGCGAAATGCGCCAGCTCGCGCTTCATGTCGGTGTTGTGCAGCGAGGCATAACCCTCGCGACCGCCCCAGAACACATAGTGCTCCCCGCCCAGTTCCACGGTGGCATCGAGCGCGGCCTTCACCTGCACCGCCGCGCGCGCCACCACGTTGAAGTCGGGATTGGTCGCCGCGCCGTTCATGTAGCGCGGGTGCGAGAACAGGTTGGCCGTGCCCCACAGCAGCTTCACGCCGGTGGCCTGCTGCCGTTCCTTCGCCAGCGCAGTCATGTAGCGCAGGTTTTTCTCGTACTCGGCGATGTCCGCGGAATCCGGGGAGAGGTCCACGTCGTGGAAGCAGTAGTACGGCACGCCGAGCTTGGTGAAGAACTCGAAGGCGGCGTCGAGGCGCGCCTCGGCGGTGGCCAGCGGCGAGCCGGCCCCCCAGGGAAAGCGGCGCGTGCCGGGGCCGAAGGGGTCGTGCCCGGCATTGGTGAAGGTGTGCCAGTAGCACACGGCGAAACGCAGGTGCTCGGCCATGCTCTTGCCGCCAACGCGCTGGTTCGCGTCGTACACCTTGAACGCCAGCGGGTTGTCCGAGCCCATGCCCTCGTAGGGAATGCGGCCGATGCCGGGGAAGTATTCGCGATTGCCGATGAATGGTGTGCTCATGGGGATGAATATAGCGATTTGGCGGCCTGCAGGTGACGCAGGAACTGCTGGTACGAGGCGCGACAGGCGGCGGCCGCGCCGGCATCCGGCCGTGCGCCGAGCGCGGCGGCCATTGGCACATGCTCACGCGCGAGCGCCAAGAGGTCGGCGGGCCGGCCGGCGGTCTGCGTGGCCCACAGTGCCTGCAGCGCGGCGCCGAAGGCCGCGCCTTCGGCCTGCGCAGGCACCTCCACCGGCAATTCGAATACATCGGCGATCATCTGGCGCCAGGCCGCGCTCTGGCTGCCGCCGCCCGTGAGCCGGATGGCGTCGAAGGCGAGTCCGGCCGCGCACAGCGCGTCGAAGCCATTGCGCAGCGCATGGGTCGCGCCCTCCATGGCCGCGCGGTACGCATTGCCGCGCGTGAAATTGCCGCTGTCCATGCCGTAAAAGCTGGCGCGTGCCCGCGGCAGGTCCGGCGTGCGCTCGCCATTGAAGAACGGCAGCATGCCGAGGCCGCCCGCGCCGGGCGCAGTGCCCGCCATCACGGCATCGCCGTCGCGGCTGCTGAAACCAAAGGCGTGCGCCACGTTCTCCGTGGCCACCGTGCAGTTCATCGTGCACACCAGCGGCAGCCAGCCGCCGGTGGAGGAGCAGAACGCGGCCCAGCCGGCGAGCGCATCCACCACCGGATGATCCGCGCAGGCGAACAGCGTGCCCGAGGTGCCGAGGCTCATGCTGAGCATGCCCGGCGCCACATTGCCGGTGCCGATCGCGGCCATCATGTTGTCGCCGCCGCCGGCGCTGACGCGCACGGTGCGCGGCAGGCCGAGTTCATCGGCGATGGCGGGCGCGATGCGGAAGGTGGCGTTGGCCGCGACCAGCGGCGGCAGCAAGGCGGCGAGGTCGCGGTTGGCGTCGGTGGCCTTGAGCATCGCGTCCGACCACCGGCGGGTACGCACGTCCAGCCAGCCCGTGCCCGAGGCATCGCCATGCTCCATCCAGCGCTCGCCGGTGAGCCAGAAGTTCACGTAGTCATGGGGCAGCAGGATGCTGGCGAGTCGCGCGTACGCCCCGGGCCGGTGTTTGCGCGTCCACGGCAGTTTCGAAGCCGTGTAGCCGGCGAGGATGGGGTTGCCGGCCAGCTCGATGCAGCGGGCCACACCACCGGCCGCCGCCATGATCTCGTCGCACTCAAGCTGCGTACTGGTGTCGCACCATAGCTTCGCCGGCGCGAGCACCTGGCCGGCAGCGTCCAGCGGCACGAAGCCATGCTGCTGGCCTGATACGCCGATGGCGCCGACGCGCGCGCGCAGGTCCGCGTCGAGGCGTGCGAAGCAGTTGCGGATCGCGTCGATCCACCATCCGGCATGCTGCTCGCGGCTGCCGTTGTCGCCGGCCAGCAGCTCCAGCGGCTGGCTGTGGATGCCGAGGACCTGCCGGACAGCCGGGTCGTAGGCCAGCAGCTTGACGCTCTGCGTGCCGATATCCAGGCCGACGACGAAACTCATGCGTTGGTGTTCCCCGTGATCTTCTTGGCGCTACGGCAATTCTGTAGTCGCGGGGCCGGCATGTCACGCCGAAACTACTGCGCCGACCAGCTCTCCAGCGCCGCCCGTTGCCGTATCCGCGCCACGTCCATCAGCATGCGCCCCGCCCAGCGGTAGATGTTGAACTCCGCCACCGTGCGCCGCATCAGCTGCATGCGCTTGCGGCGCTCCTCGCGCGACATGTCCAGCGCCACGGCGATTGCCGCGGCGGTCTCGCCCACGTCGTAGGGATTCACCAGCAGCGCCTCGGGCAGTTCGCGCGAGGCGCCCGCGAAGGTGGAAAGGATCAGCACGCCGTCTTCGTCGTCGCGCGCCGCGACGAATTCCTTGGCCACCAGGTTCATGCCGTCGTGCAGGCTGTTCACCAGCGTGAAGTCGGCGGCGCGGAACAGCTCGAACACCTGCGCCGGCTCCTGGTGCTCGGCGATCAGCACGATGGGCTGCCAGCCGGCGGTGGCGAAGCGCGCGTTGACGCGTTCCAGTTCCGCCACGGTCTGCTGCTGCAGCGCCTGGTAGGCGGGCAGCTTGCTGCGCGAGGGCGCGGCGATCTGCAGGAAGGTGAGCCGGCCGATCCAGCGCGGCTGCTTCTCGAACAGGGCCTCCAGCGCGTGGAAGCGCTCGATGATGCCCTTGGTGAAATCCCAGCGCTCCACGCCCAGGCCGATCTTCACGGCAGGATCGAGTTTGAAGCGCTGGCGTACCCCCTGCTGCGCCGCCGGCGGCGCGGGCACGCGGGCCAGCCAGCGCGGCGGCCACTCGATGGAGATGGGATAAGAGGTGACGTGGCACACGTGCCCCTGCAGCGTGACCGTCATGCGCTCGTGGTCGATCTGGCATTCCACGAAGCGGTCCACGGTGTCGAGGAAGTTCTGGCAGTGGTACAGCGTGTGGAAACCGAGCACGTCGGACTGCAGCATCGACAGCAGCAGCTCCTTCTTCCACGGGCACACCCCGAAGGTCTCGGCATTGGGCCAGGGGATGTGCCAGAACAGCGCGATGGTGGCGCGTACGCCGCGCTCGCGGATCAGCTTCGGCAGCAGCGCGAAGTGGAAATCCTGCACCAGCACCACGGCTTCCCTGCGGCCGGCTTCCGCGGCCACGGTATCGGCGAAGCGCGCGTTGACCTTGCAGTAGCACTGCCAGTCGCTCTCGCGGAACGCGGGCCGCACGTAGGCGAGATGGCACAGCGGCCACAGGCCCTCGTTGGAAAATCCGTAGTAGTAGCCTTCCTCCTCCTGCTCGTTGAGCCATACGCGCCGCAGCGTGTAGCTCGGATCCTCCGGCGGCACCTGCACGTGGTCGGCCTTGTCGACGACCTCGCGGTCGGCGCTGCCGCTGCCATGCGCGATCCAGGTGCCGGAGCAGGCGCGCATGATGGGCTCGATGGCGGTGACCATGCCGCTGGCCGGCACCTGCACGCTGACCTTGCCATCCCGGTCGCGGCGGTGGATGTAGGGCTCGCGGTTCGACACGGCGAGGATGGCGCAGCCTTCGAGCTGGTCGCGCACCACCTGCTGCAGGGCCTGCGGCGTCCAGTTCTCGTGGAACTCGATCTCCAGCCGCTGGTGCGCCTCCAGCTCGCGCAAGGCCTCGCGCACATGCGTGAGGATGGGCGCCGAATCGCTGGGCGAGGTGGCGTCATCGAGGAAGCGGCGGCTGCGGATGTCGCCCAGCAGCAGGCGGATCCAGCGATTCACCAGCAGGCGCACCGACAGTCCCACCGCCAGCGCGAACATGGCCGCGCCGATCACCACCGCGGCGATGAGGAAGTTGCGGACCGCGCCGGCCTTCAGGTCGCCGAAGGAAATGCGGTTGATGTAGGGGACGAACAGCAGCGACAGCAGCGCGGCAGCGGCGACGAACGGCAGC
>DATJXQ010000170.1:0-12071 GCA_035500015.1 Steroidobacteraceae bacterium | reverse complement strand
GCGGCACGGCGCAGCCCTTCGAACTGCGCCATGCGCCGCCCGCCGTGATCCTTCTGGCAGGCCTGCAGGGAGCGGGCAAGACCACCACGGCCGGCAAGCTGGCGCGACACTTGCTCCAAAGGAAAAAGCGCGTGCTGCTGGTCAGCACGGACATCCGCCGCCCGGCCGCGGTGCTGCAGCTGCAGCGGCTGGCCGAGCAGGTGGGCGCGGACTTTCATCCAGTGGCGGAGGGCGCCGCGGCGCCGGCCATCGCGCGCTCCGCGCTCGAGGCCGCGCGCCGCGGCGTGTACGACGCGCTCATCGTCGATACCGCGGGCCGCCTGCACGTGGACACCGAACTGATGCAGGAGGTGCGCGACATCGACGCCGCCGTGCATCCGCAGGAGCGCCTGTTCGTCGTCGATGCGATGGCCGGGCAGGACGCGGTGAATGCCGCGCAGGCGTTCAGCGAGGCACTGGCGCTCACCGGCACCATCCTCACCAAGGCCGACGGCGATGCGCGTGGCGGCGCGGCGCTGTCGGTGCGCGAGATCACCGGCAGCCCGCTGCTGTTCGTCGGCACGGGCGAGAAGAGCGAGGCACTGGAGCCGTTCGATCCGGACCGCATGGCCCGCCGCATCCTGGGCATGGGCGATGTGGTGGCTCTGGTCGAGGAGGTGCGCAGGGCGGTCGACGTCGAGGAGGCCGAAAAACTCGCGAAAAAGGTCGCCCGCGGCAAGGGCTTCGATTTCAACGACCTGAAATCCCAGCTGCTGCAGGTGCAGAAAATGGGCGGCATGGAAGGGCTGCTGGAGAAGCTGCCCGGCGGCGCCGCGGCGGCGCAGAAGCTGCAGGGCGGCCAGGCCGAAAGGCAGTTGAAGCGCCAGGTCGCGCTGATCGATTCCATGACGCCGCGCGAGCGCCGCCGCCCGGAAATCATCGACGGCTCGCGCCGCCGCCGTATTGCCGCCGGGGCCGGCATGCAGGTGCAGGACGTCAACCGCCTGCTCAAGCAGCACCTGGAGATGCAGAAAATGATGAAAAAGCTGGGCAGCGGCAAACTGGGCCGCATGATGGGCGCCCTGACCGGCAAGCTCGGCGGCCCGCGGCCATTCTGATAGCCCGGCCGCGCGAGCCGGCTTTCGGCAAAGGGCTTAGCGCCTGTATCTGATGTAAGCCGCGACGGCGGTAACGCCATTGTCCTGGATCAAGTCCACTCCGTTGGGAATTCCTTCCTTGGGCATGGGATTTGCGCCGGAACCACTCAGAAGCGCCAGCCAATCCGCCTTTTCCGGTACGGAGTACGCCAGCATCCGGATTTCGCAGAGGGTCCTGCCGCAGTGAATCTCGGGAGTGCCGTACCGGAGCAGCTCCGGTTTGCCCTCGTAATACCGGCGCCATTGCTCTTCCATATCGGAAGCCCAGTCGGGATCTCGTTGCTCTGCCACAAGCTCGGCATGAAGCACGGTCGGCCCTGGCCTTTCCCTGAACAGCCGCGTGAACGCAGGATGAAGTTGTTCGGAAGTTGGTTCGACGACAGCCTGGGTCGAATTCATGGGACTGCCGGCCGTTGCATCGGTCGCCGCGGACGGCGCCAGGTTCATTGCGGAAGCCGACCGGTTTGAGGCGTTTGGCGAATCGCCGGATTTTTCAGGCGCCTCCGGAACGGCTGCGCCGAACCTCTGCGGTTCCGGGTCAAGTGGTCGGTGATGCATCCCCGGCCCCCCCCAGATGATGGCCGCGGCTGCCAATGCAACTGCGGCGGCAACGCCGCCAACCTTCTTCGTTTTCATTTCCGGGACGCTGAGTCAAAATTGTCCAAAAGTCACGGCCCAGCCAGCAGGGTCTGAGGGTAGGCCGCATCCCCGGCGCCCGGCGGGAAACGGGTCAGGAGCGGCCACGATTGCTCCAAGCCGTTGATCTGCGTAGAATCGCGCGCTCTTTTCGGTAGCCCTAACTGACTGAGGCCTTGACCCGATTATGGTGACCATTCGTCTGACACGGCGCGGCTCGCGCAACCAGCCTTACTACCACGTGGTCGTCACCGACCACCGCAAGCGGCAGGGCGGCAAGGGCCTGGAGCAGGTTGGTTTCTACAACCCCAAGGCGCGCAAGAACGAGACGACCATCCGCCTCGACCTGCCGCGCATCGACTACTGGCTGTCCCAGGGCGCCCAGCAGTCCGAGCGCGTGGATCATCTGGTGCGCGAGTACCGCAAGACGGCGACTGCCGCCGCGGCCTGAGGGCGGCGATGCCGGGCGCGATTCCCGGGCCGCTGCTCACGCTGGGCCAGGTGGCGACGGCACACGGGATCCGCGGCTGGGTGCTGGTGCGCTCATTCGCCGACCCGCCCGATTCGCTGCTGGACTACGATGAGTGGCAGCTGGTCGCGCCCCACGACAAGCAAGGGGGCGCGGTACGGATGGTCAGGTTGCTGGAGGGCGCGCCCTACAGGAATGGCCTGCGGGTCCAGCTCGAGGGAATTGAAGACCGGACGGCGGCCCTGGCGCTGTCCGGGTGGTGGGTGAGGATCGCGCGCAGCGCGCTGCCCCCGCTGCGGGCCGGCGAGCACTACCGCGACGACCTCGTGGGGTTCGAGGTGGTGAACGGCTCGGGCACGTTGCTGGGCCGGGTCGGGTATTTCGCCGACCTGCCGGTGGGGCCGGTGATGGCGGTGCAAGGCGAGCGCGAGCACCTGGTGCCCGCCTCGCCACGGCATCTGCTGAAGATCGACACGGCCGGCCGGCGCATCGAGGTCGACTGGCAGGTGGAGTGATTTGGTAATCGGGTGAGCGTCGTGGCGGATCAGGCGTGTCTACGGAGCTCCCATTGAAGATCGAAGTCGTGACGCTGTTCCCGGAGATGATCCAGGACGCGCTGCGGCATGGCGTGACGGGACGGGCGCTGCGCCGCGGACTGCTCGCGGTGGGCACGGAGGATCCGCGCGCACACACGAGCGACGCGCACCGTACGGTGGACGATCGCCCGTATGGCGGCGGGCCGGGCATGGTGCTCAAACCCGGACCGCTGGCGGCCGCGATCGCCGCGGCGGCGGCGCGGGTGCCGGCCGGCAGCCGGAGGATCTGCCTGTCGGCGCAGGGCCGGCGGTTCGACCAGGCGCGGGCCGACGCGCTGAAAGGCGCGGCGGGTCTGGTGCTGGTCGCGGGAAGATACGAGGGGATCGACGAGCGCGTGATCGCGACGTCGATCGACGAGGAGCTGTCGGTGGGCGACTATGTGCTCAGCGGCGGCGAACTGCCGGCGCTGGTGGTCATCGATGCGCTGGCGCGGTTGATGGAAGGTGCGCTGAACGACGCGCGTTCGAGCGCCGAGGAGAGTTTTGCGGACGGTCTGCTGGACTGGCCGCACTACACCCGGCCCGAGGAATTCGCGGGGCTCAGGGTGCCGGCGGTGCTCGCCGGCGGCGACCACGAGCGCATCCGGCGCTGGCGGCTGCAGCAGGCGCTGGGCAGGACCTGGGAGCGACGCCCGGACCTGTTCCTGGCACGGCGCGCGAGCACGGGCGAAGAGATCGAATTGTTGAACGAATATTTGCAGGAAAGGCAGGCACAGAAATGAACCACATCATCCAGCAGATCGAAGCCGAACGCGCCACGCGCAAGGTGCCGGAATTCCGGCCCGGCGACACCATCGTGGTGAACGTCAAGGTCAAGGAAGGCGACCGCGAGCGCGTGCAGGCCTACGAGGGCGTGGTCATCGCACGCAGCAACCGCGGTTTCAACTCCTCGGTCACCGTGCGCAAGATCAGCCACGGCGAGGGCGTGGAGCGCGTGTTCCAGCTGCACAGTCCGGCCATCGAGGACATCCAGGTGAAGCGCCGCGGCAACGTGCGCCGCGCCAAGCTGTACTACCTGCGCGACCTGTCGGGCAAGGCCGCCCGCATCGAAGAGAAGGTCTGACGCGGTCCGCTGGCGGCGCATGTCGGCAATAGGCGGATTCTTCCGGGGTGTGTGGCGCGGCCTGGACGGCCTGCGCCGCGTGCTGCACCTGTTGCTGCTGCTGCTGATCTTCGGCTTCCTGGTCGGCGCGATCAGCAGCGGCGTGCCGAAGCTGCCGGCCCGTGGTGTGCTGTTCCTGCAGCCCGAAGGCGAGATCGTCGAGCAGCGTTCCGGCGATCCGCTCACCATCGCGCTGAACCGCGCCAGCGGCAACGGCAGCGACCAGACGCTGCTGTGGGACCTGACTGAATCGATCCGCGCCGCCGCGAAGGACAGCCGCATCGCCGCGATCGCGCTGCAGACCGACCACCTGGACGGGGCCGGCCAGCCGGTCCTGGAAGAGGTCGCGGCCGCGATGCGGGATTTCCGCGCCAGCGGCAAGAAGATCGTCGCCTGGGGCACCTCCTTCACCCAGGCCCGCTACTACCTGGCGGCGCAGGCCGACGAGATCTACCTGGATCCGCTGGGCGAGGTGCTGCTCGACGGCTACGACCGCTACCGCATGTACTACAAGGGGCTGCTCGACAGGCTCGGCGTGGATGTGCACCTGATCCGCTGCCGGGATTGCGGCTACAAGTCCGCCGCCGAGGATCTCACGCGCAGCGACATGTCCGCGGAGGACCGTGCGGAAAGCCTCACCTACCTGAAGGAACTGTGGGACGGCTACAGGGGCGCGGTGGCCAAGGCGCGCGGGCTTGCGCCCGAGGTCATCGACCAGTACGCCAACGGCTACATCGGTGCGCTGCGCAGCAACGGCGGGGACGCCGCGCGCGTGGCGCTGGAAGCCGGGCTGGTCACTGCGCTGAAGACCGACCAGCAGATCACCGACCGGCTGATCCAGCTCGGCGGGGATGACGGCAAGGGCAGCTATTCTTCCATCGACTACGAGGACTACGCGCGTGTACGCCGCGCGGAGCACCGGCCGGCCAGATCGGGCAAGGGCCGCATCGGCGTGGTGGTGGCCAGCGGCGAGATCGACGATGGCGAGCAACCGCCCGGCAGCATCGGCGGGGATACGGCTTCCGCGCTGCTGCGGCAGGCACGCCAGGACGACGGCATTGCCGCGGTGGTACTGCGCATCGACAGTCCCGGCGGCAGCGGGCAGGCCTCGGAGCAGATCTATCGCGAAGTGGCTGCCATCCGCGCCGCGGGCAAACCGGTGGTGGTCTCGATGGGCGACGTCGCCGCCTCCGGTGGCTACTACATCGCGGCTCCCGCCAACCGCATCTTCGCCAGCGCCACCACCATCACCGGCTCCATCGGCGTGTTCTCGGCGATACCCACCGTGGATCGCACGCTCGGCAAGGTGGGCGTCACGGTGGATGGCGTCGGCACCACCGCGCTGTCGGGCAAGATGCGCATCGACCGGCCGTTCGACCCGGTGCTGCACGATTACCTGCAGCTGTCGGTGGATCACTTCTACGACCTGTTCCTCGCGCACGTGGCGCAGGGGCGCGGCAAGACCCGCGAGGCGGTGGACGCCATCGCACAGGGACGCGTCTGGACCGGCAGCGACGCGAAGGCGCGTGGCCTGGTGGACGAACTGGGCGGCTACGACGCTGCGGTGAAGGCGGCGGCCGCACTGGCGAAGCTGCCGGAAGGCTATGCCGTGGAGCGCATCGAGCCGAAGCTTTCCTGGGCCGAACAGCTGGCGCTGCAGCTGCACCTGGCCGGCGCGCGCGTGGCCGGGTTGTTCGTGGGGCCGGCGGTGCGCGAACTGCATCAGGAGCTTGCTCCGCTGGGCGTGGTGCGCCAGGAATACGACCGCTTCGAGCGCCTCGCCGACAGCGGCAAGCCGCTCGCCTACTGCCTCTGTACCGTGGAATAGCGCGGGTGAGCGCGGCTCCGGAGCAGGCGCCACGACATCTGGCCGAGAATCGCGCCATCCGGCTGTTCCCGGCGTTCGCCGGGATGCGGCTGCGCCACGAGGCCGCCCAGTGAGCCGCGCCTGGGACGAGATGATCGGTGAGGACGGCCGCGCCCGCGCGCATTACCGCGATTATTCGCAATGGCTGCTGACGCAGGGCACCGAGCGCCTGGCGGCCAAGAGCGCGGAGGCCGATGCACTGTTCCACCGTTTCGGCATCACTTTCGCCGTGTATGGCCAGGCCGAGGGCACGGAGCGGCTGATTCCCTTCGACGTCGTGCCGCGCGTGCTGCCGCACGCGGAGTGGCTGCGGCTGGAGGCGGGCTTGCGGCAGCGCGTCGGCGCGCTCAATGCCTTCATCGCCGACATCTACGACGCCCAGGACATCCTGCGCGCCGGCCGGCTGCCGGCCGAGCTGGTGCTGTGCAACAGCCAGTACCGGCCGGAGGTGCAGGGCATCGCGGTGCCGCAGCGCATCTACGCGCACATCGCCGGCATCGACGTGATCCGCGCCGAGGGCGGCAGCTTTCACGTGCTGGAGGACAACCTGCGCGTGCCTTCGGGGGTTTCGTACATGCTGGAGGACCGCCGCATGATGATGCGGCTGTTCCCCGAACTGTTCGCGCGCTGCCAAGTGGCGCCAGTGGAACACTACCCGGAGGTGTTGCTGAACAACCTGTGCAGCGTGGCGCCGCGCGGCGTGGACAACCCCACCGTGGTGTTGCTGACGCCCGGGGCCTACAACAGCGCTTATTTCGAACATGCCTTCCTCGCGCAACAGATGGGCATCGAGCTGGTCGAAGGCCAGGATCTGTTCGTGCGCGACGACATCGTGTACATGCGCACCACGCGCGGCCCGCAGCGCGTGGACGTGCTGTACCGGCGCGTGGACGACGATTTCCTGGATCCGCTGACCTTCCGACCGGATTCCTCGCTGGGCGTGCCGGGCCTGATGGCCGCGTACCGCGCGGGCACGGTGACCATCGCCAATGCCATCGGCACCGGCATCGCCGACGACAAGTCGATCTACCCGTACGTGCCGGAGATGATCCGCTTCTACCTCGGCGAGGAGCCGCTGATCGACAACGTGCCCACGCGCGTGCTGCGCGATCCGGAGGATCTGGCCTACACGCTGGCGCACCTGGACGAGCTGGTGGTGAAGGAGGTCCATGGCGCGGGCGGCTACGGCATGCTGATCGGCCCGATGGCCAGCCGCGAGGAACTGGAAGCCTTCCGTGTGCGCATCCAGGCCGACCCGGCGCGCTACATCGCGCAGCCCACGCTGGCGCTTTCCACCTGTCCGACGCTGACGCAGGCGGGGCTGGCGCCGCGGCACATCGACCTGCGTCCGTTCGTGCTGTCCGGCCGCGAGATCACCATCGTGCCGGGTGGCCTCACGCGGGTGGCGCTGCGCGAGGGCTCGCTGGTGGTGAATTCCTCGCAGGGCGGCGGCACCAAGGATACCTGGGTGCTGGAAGAGGGCGAGCGTGCTTAGCCGCACCGCCGACCACTTGTACTGGCTGGCGCGCTACCTGGAGCGCGCGGAGACAGTGGCGCGCATGCTGGAGGCCGAACAGCAGCTGGCGCTGCTGCCGCGGCCGGCGGAGATCGCCGCGCGCTCGCGCCGCGCGACGCTGGTGGCGCTGGGCGCGCACGAGGCCTACGACCAGTATGCCGCCGATTCGCGCGGCGACGTGCTGGAGTTCCTGGCCTTCGACCGCGACTATGGCGGCAGCATCGTCTCGTGCATCGCGCGCGCGCGGGAGAATGCGCGCGCCGTGCGCGGTGCGGTGGCCTCGGAGATGTGGGAGACCATCAACGCCACCTGGCTGGAAATGCGCCAGCTGGAGCGGCGCAAGGGCGCCGAGCGCACGCGCCTGCTGTTCGACCACGTGCGCCAGCGCGCCCACATGATCCGCGGCGTGACCGTGGTGGCGATGCTGCGCGACGAGGCCTTCCACTTCCTGCGGCTGGGCTCCTTCCTCGAGCGTGCCGACGGCACGGTGCGCCTGCTGGATGCGCGCAGCAGCAGCACCGCCGCCGAACCGCACGGCGAGGATCCGCACGAGTGGACGGTGCTGCTGCGCACGCTCTCGGCCTTCGAGGCCTACCGGCGCCTGTTCCGCGACGCGGTGCATCCGCAGCGTGTGGCCGAGATGTTCCTGCTGCGGCCCGACGTGCCGCGCTCGCTGCGCCGCTGCCTCATCGAGGTGCGCGAGAACCTGCGCGTGGTGGCCAACGACCAGTCGGCACACACCGCGCGCGTCGTCGGCGCGCTGCAGGCGCAGCTGGAATTCGGCGATGCGGCCGAGCTGGCCAGCGAGCGCCTGCCGGCCTATCTCACCGACAAGATCGAGCAGCTGCGGCGCATCGGCGAGGGCATCGCGCGCGACTTCCTGGTTTCCGAGGCGGTGGCCTGATGCAGCTGCACGTGCGCCACGAGACGCTGTACCGCTACGCGGAGGCCGTGCGCTACACCATCCAGGCGCTGCACCTGACGCCACGGCGCGAAGCGCGCCAGCACCTGGTGAGCTGGTCCATCGCCGCGCCCGGCCGGCGCGTCGAGCAGCTCGACGCGCACGACAATGTCGTGCATTACCTCACCATGGAGGTGCCGCACGGCGAGCTGCGGCTGGTGGTGGCCGGCGTCGTGGAAACCGACGAGGTGGAGGGGCAGCCCAACAGCGCGCTGGCGCGGCTGTCGCCACTGGCCTACCGCCCACCCACCACGCTCACCCAGGTCGACAGCCGGCTGGCGCAGTTCGCCGCCGACACCTTCACCGGCACGGATCCCTACTGGCGGCTGCTGCGGGGTGCCGAAGCCGTCGCCGAGGCCGTGCGCTACCGGCCGGGCGCGACCCAGGTGACCGATCCGGCGCTGACCGCGTTCCAGCGCGGCGAAGGGGTTTGCCAGGACCAGGCGCAGGTGTTCATTGCCTGTTGCCGGGCGCTGGCGATGCCGGCGCGCTATGTCAGCGGCTATCTGCTGGGCGGAGCGGGCCAGGTGGCCAGCCACGCCTGGGCCGAGGTGTGGCTCGCGCCGGCGAACCATTGGTACGGCATCGACGTTACCCACCGCAAGCCGACCGGGGGAGGGCATTGCCGTCTCGCGGTGGGCCGCGATTACCTCGATGCGGCGCCGGTGCGCGGCATGCGCCGTGGTGGGGGTCAGGAGGACATGCAGGTCGCGGTGGCGGTCAGCGCGGGCGGCCAGCAGTAGGGAAGCCTCAGGGCAGCTGCAGCAGCCGCCATTCCGCCGGCTGGCATGGCGGAGCCTGCGGATCGTGGGTCAGCACGCGGATGAGGTTCGAGACGCCAGGATTGTGGGCCACCAGCACCACCAGGCTTTCGGGACGCGCGACCTTGCGCAGCTCGGTTTCCAGCGTGGACGCCGTGGCGTTGTACAGGTCTTCGATACAGCGCACGGCCGTCTCCGGCAGCTGCAGCTCCTCGGCCAGCAGCTGCGCGGTCTGCCTTGTACGGCAAGCCGGACTGGCCAGCAGCAGGGTGGGACGATGGCCGGCCTCGGCGATGCCGCGGCCGGTGGCACGCGCATCGGCGAGGCCGCGGCTGGTCAGCGGCCGCTCGAAATCCGGCCCGTGATAGTTGGGCCATTCCGCATGGGCATGCCGTACCAGGATGAACTGCATTGCAGCATTGTAGCGGCCATGCGGGCCGGGGTTTCCCTCATGGTGGTGGCGGCCAGCGCAGGTAGCGCCATTCGCCGGGCTGCAGCGACGGAGCCTTGGGGTCGCTCGCCAGGAAGCGAGCCAGGTCGCTGATACCCGGATTGTCGGCAATCAGCGTGACCAGCGTATAGGCCACGGCCTGCACGCGCAGCTGCGCTTCCATGACGTCCCCGGAGGCGTCGTACAGCAGGTCGGAGATGAACACATCGCCGGCGGGAATGCGCAGTTCCTCGGCGACCAGCTGTTCGGTCTGGCGGGCGGCCAGCGCGGTGCTGGCCAGCAGCGGCCCGGGATGGTGCCCCTCGCCGAAGATGGCCTGCGCGGCCAGACGGACCGCGGCCTGCCCGGCGGCGCTCAGCGGACGGTCACGCTCGTCGCCCTTGAAGGACCGGTCCGTTGCGGCCCGGCGCATCAGGATCACGTGCTCGGCCGTGGCCGGTTCGCGCTCCTGGCTCACATCATTCCCGTCTGCAGCTGCGCCGCCGGCGACATCATCTCGCGGCGCCAGGGCGGATCGAATACCAGTTCCACACGGGCCGCGCGCACCGTGGGGATCTGTTCGAGCTTGTCCCTGACATCGCCCACCAGCACATCGCCCATGCCGCAACCGGGAGCGGTGAGCGTCATCTGCACGTCGATGTCGCGCGTGCCGTCATCGTTGGCCGCGACGGTGCAGTCGTAGATCAGACCGAGGTCGACGATGTTGATGGGGATTTCCGGGTCGTAGCAGGTGGCCATCTGCTTCCAGGCGAGCTGCTTCACGTCCTCCTCGGTGGCATTGGGCGGCAACTCTGGCACCCGCAGCGGCTCCTTGCCGATGGCGTCCGCATCGCCGCCGGCGAGGCGGTACAGATTGCCTTCGATGTATAGCGTGAAGCTGCCGCCGAGCGCCTGGCTGATGAAGCCGGCGAGCCCGGGCTGCAGCTTGATGGCATGGCCCGAGGGGACCATCACCGCGTCGACCTCGCGCTGGATGACGAAGGGTTCGTGGCTGTGTGCCATGGCCTACTCGGTGGACACCGTGCCCGCGCCGGCCGGGTCGGATCGTGCCAGCGCGGCATTCAGCGTGTGCCAGGCGAGGCTGGCGCATTTCACCCGCGCCGGGAATTCGCGCACCCCCGACAGCGCCGCGAGCTTGCCGAGACCGGCGTCGCTGGCTCCCTGTTCGGTGAGCAGCGCATGCACGCGCCGGAACAGCGCCTCCACCTCGGCGCGCGACCTGCCCTTGACGGCCTCGGTCATCAGCGAGGCGGAAGCCATCGAGATCGCGCAGCCATTGCCCTCGAAGCGCAGGTCGGCGATGCGCTCGCCGTCGCGCCGCAGCGTGATGGTCAGCCGGTCGCCGCACAGCGGGTTGTGGCCTTTGGCCTCGGCATCGTGCGGATCCAGCCGGCCGGAATTGCGCGGATGGCGGTTGTGGTCGAGGATGACCTCGCGGTACAGCTCGGTGAGTTCCATCAGCGGAACACCTCGGCGGCGCGGCGCACGGCCGCGGCCAGCTGCTCCACCTCGGCCAGGGTGTTGTAGCAGGCGAAGGAGGCACGCGCCGTGGCGGGCAGGCCCAGCAGGTCCATCAGCGGCATGGCGCAGTGGTGGCCGGCGCGGATCGCCACGCCCTCGTGGTCGAGGATGGTTCCGACATCATGCGGATGCACGCCTTCCAGCGTGAAGGACAGCACCGGGCCCTTGTCCTCGGCCGTACCGTGGATGCGCACGCCGGGAATGCGCATCAGCGCCGCGGTGGCCGCGCCGAGCAGGCCGTGCTCGTGCGCGGCAGCTTTCTCGACGCCAAGTTCCTCGAGGAAATCCAGCGCCGCGGCCAGCCCGATGGCACCGCTGATGTTGGGCGTGCCGGCCTCGAACTTCCAGGGCAGCTCGTTCCAGGTCGCCGATTCGTACGACACCGTGCGGATCATGTCGCCGCCACCCATCCACGGCGGCATGGCATCCAGCAGCGCCTCGCGGCCGTACAGCACGCCGATGCCGGTGGGCCCATAGAGCTTGTGGCCGGAGAAGGCGTAGAAATCCGCGCCGAGCGCACGCACGTCCACGGCCAGGTGCGCCACGGCCTGTGCGCCATCCACCAGCACCGGCACGCCCACATGATGCGCGGCGGCAATCACCTGCCGGATCGGCACCACGGTGCCCAGCGCATTGGAGACATGGGTGATGGCCACCAGACGGGTGCGCTCGTTCAGCAACTGCTGGAAGGCCTCGAGGCGGATCTGACCGTGGTCGTCGATGGGGATGACGCGCAGCCGGGCGCCGCTGCTGGCGGCGACCATCTGCCAGGGGACGAGGTTGGCGTGATGCTCCAGTGCCGAGACGATGATTTCATCGTCGGCGCGCAGGTTCCCCGGTGCGCCATTGCCACGACCCCAGCTCTGCGCCACCAGGTTGATGGCTTCGGTGGTACCACGCACGAACACGATCTCGCGGGTCGAGGCAGCGTTCAGGAAACGGCGCACGCGGTCGCGCGCGCCCTCGTAGGCATCGGTGGCCAGCTGGCTGAGCGTGTGCACGCCACGATGTACATTGGAGTGCAGCTGGGTTTCGTAGTGATCCACCGCGTCGAT
>DATJXQ010000169.1:0-5778 GCA_035500015.1 Steroidobacteraceae bacterium | reverse complement strand
CGCCTTCCTTGTACAGGTCCGGGAGATCGTAGACGCCGGCTACGCCCACGACGCATTGGAACAGGTCGGGTGCGCGCGCCGCAGCGGTCATCGCGGAGTAGGCGCCGAAGCCGGTGCCGTAGAAGCAGACATGCCCGTCGGCGGCTACGCCATCCTGGATGGCCCAGCGCACGGCGTCCGCATAATCGTCCTGCACCTCCCGGCCCCACTTGCCGTCGCCCGCGCGCTCGAACGCGACGCCGCGACCGCTGCTGCCGCGATGGTTCACTTCCAGCACGGCGTAGCCGCGCGAGGCGAACAGCTGTCGCTCGTATTCATAGCGATAGTCGCTGGGCGCATCACCCGGCCCATCGTGCGCGATGACCAGCAGCGGCCGCTGCCGGTCGGGTTTGTCGTCGGCATCCAGCGGAGTGGTCAGGTACCCGCGGATCCTGAGGCCATCGCGTGCCTGGAATTCGATGGCATCCACGGGCGAGAGGCGGGTGCCGTGCAGTTTGGGATAGGTATACATGCCCTTCAGCGAACTGCGGGAGGCCACGTCCATCAGCAGGAATATCGGCGGGCGCCGGGCCGAGCCGACGCGCACCACCGCGGTGGCGAGATCATCGGTGGCGTTCATCACATCGACCTGCTCGCGCGGAGCCTTCTGTACCAGTGCCTGGTGCAGCTGCGCCAGCGGATGTCCGGGATCGGGGTACCAGTAGACCGGGAAGTGCCCGGTGCCGGAAAACATCCATGGCATGCCCTTCGGGTCCAGCGACACGGAATCCATGTCCACGTCGGCGTCGCGGTACAGCACGCGCTCGGTGTCGTCCGCGGCGTTCCATACCACCACCGCGCGGGTAGGCAGCTGGCGGCCGTCCAGCGCGTAGTATTCCTCGCCATTGCCCGTCCAGGCCACCGGCGTGAGGCCGCGCTCGCCGCTGGGGCTGCGCACGCGCAGCTGCCAGTCCTTGCCCGCCGCGCGCGCTTCGGGCGGCAGGTAGTAGACCACGCGCTCGTTCTGCGCATTGACACCGCAGACCAGCGCCACGCGATGCTCCGGGCCGGTGATGATCTGGCCGCCAGGCAGCGGCAGCAGCGCGACGCGCGACTGCCTGCCGTCCTGCAGGCTGAGCCGGAATGCGCCGTAGCCATCGGTGTCGCCGGCGCGATCCGTGCGCGTGGTCTGGAACAGGGCTTCGTCCGGTGTGCCGGTGCGCGCCTCGATCAGTCGCACGGGTCCCTCGGCGGGCTTTTCCGGCTGCTTGCCGTTGTTCTTGTTGTTGGTGCGCAGAGTGTTGAGCTTTTTTCTGCCGGAGGCGTCTTCTTCCTGGCGCTGTTCTTCCAGCGGCTCCAGGTCTCCCGCCGGAATGGGATTGATCTGCTGCAGGTGGCGGCCGTCGAAATCATCAAAAAGGATGCTGCCGAGGGTTTCCCGCAGGCGCAGGAAGCCGTGCAGCGGCCAGTCCGGCTGGATCAGCAGCTGCCGTTCGTTGGCCCAGCGCAGGTCGGAGACGCCCAGGAAGATCTGCAGGTACTGGGTGTGCAGTGGCTTCATCGACGGGAACTCGGTGACCGAGACCTGCCGGACGAAGTTGTCCTCGGTCCACCCGAGCGCCACGTGGGTGCCCCCGGGCGAGATCGCGACGCTGTCGTAGCGGGGGAACTCGACGAAGTCTTCCAGCGGCCGCGCTACCCGTGCCGTGACCGTGACTTCATCCAGCTCCTGCACCTGCGGCTGCTGGGTCGCGGCCGGCAGTGCAACGGCCAGCGCAACGCCGAGCGCGGCGCAGGCCGTGGCGCGCGCGTCGCCCCGGCGGGCGCAGGCACGGCCCATGACAGCCGCGCCGTCCTGGTCGCGAACGTGGTTCAGCGTATCCCCCCGCTTTCGGTCCGGCGGAAGTGTAGCAGGCTGGTTGTGGGCGGTGGCGGGGGAGGACCTGCAGCATGGCGCCACCTTCGACGGTTTGAAGGTCGTGAATCCCTTCATCGCCCAGGTGCAGGAAGAGCCGGCGCCATACCGCCGCAAGGTGATTTCCTTTCATGGCCCGCGCGGCCGCCCACGCAGGCAGGCGGCCTGAACGCGAAAAGTCAGGAGCGGAACAGCCGCGTGTACTGGGTCTCGTGCCAGGCGCCCGCCATGATGGCCAGCGGCGCGGCGCTGCCGATTTCCTCATCGCCCAGAGCCTCGGCCAGGGCGACAAGCCGAGGAATGCGCTGGCGGATCTTCTCGAGCATGCGCTGGCCGTCGGTCTGACCGAGCGGGATCAGCTTCACCGCGGCCAGCACCTGGTTCTCGGCCCAGGTCCACAGATAGGCGAGGGCGGTATCGCGCGCCGGGGCGCCTGCATGGCTGGCCGCCAGCGCGAACAGTGCCGCATGGCTCGCGCTGGGCTCGCGCTGCCAGTCGCGCGCCGCGTCGATGCCAAATTCCACCAGGATCTTCGCCAGCGCCTGGCCCATGTGCCGTTCCTCGGCGCGGGCTTCGCGGGTTTCGCGCGTGGCCACCAGCTCGCGCGACAGCTGCAGCGCGCGGGCGGCATCGCCGGCGGACCAGGCGGCGTGCAGGCGCAGCAGCAGCGGCAGGTCGACGCGCGCGATGCCGTGCGCGCCGATGCCCAGTATCCATTCGCCGGCGCTGGCCGCATCGCGCACCCACTCCTGTTCGACGGCGTATTCCAGTCCCTGCGAGAAATTGAACGCGCCCACCGGCAGCGCGGGACTTGCCAGCTGCAGCAGCCGCAGCAGCGGGAAGGGCTCAGCCGTGGCTGTGATGGTGTCCATGTCCGTGGGTGTGGCCATGCTCGTGATCGTGGCCATGGTCATGATCGTGACCCGGGGATTGGGCTTGCGACTGCGAATAGGCACCGGCCTCGGGTTCGAAGGGCAGCACATCGGCGTCCACCTTCAGTCCCAGCCCGCGCAGCATGTCGTCCAGTACGTGGTCGCACAGGTAGCGCAGTGAATCAGCGGTGAGCTGCACGGCGACGTGACGGTTGCCGAGGTGATAGGCGGCGCGCGCCAGCGTGCGCGCATCGCCGCTGCGTACGATGGAGACCTGTTCGGGCGCGGCCACGACTTCCACGAGCCGGCCGTCACTGACCTGCAGCCGGTCCCCGCCGCGCAGCACGGTGCCGCGCGGCAGCATCAGGCCCACTTCCTCGCCGCTGTCCATCACGGCCAGCAGCCGGCTGCGCTGGCGCAACTCGTAGGGCAGCACCAGTCGCGCCGCCGGACGACCGTCCCCGTAGGCCTTCGTGGATATCGTGATGGTTGCCATGCTCCGCCCCGTTGGTATTTTCAGAAGAGGAAGTAGCGCTGCGCCAGTGGCAGCACCTGCGCCGGCTCGCAGGTCAGCAGCTGGCCATCGGCCCGCACTTCGTAGGTCTGTGGATCGACCTCGATGCGCGGCTGGTAGTCATTGTGGATCAGGTCCTTCTTGCGGATGGCGCGCGTATTGCGCACCGCGGAAAGCGGCTTGGCGAGTCCCAGCTTCTGGCCGATGCCGCCTTCCAGCGCCGCGCGCGACACGAAGGCCAGCGAGGTCGCGCTTGCGGCGCGGCCGAAGCTGCCGAACATGGGCCGCGAATGCACCGGCTGCGGCGTGGGGATCGAGGCATTGGCATCGCCCATCGGCGCCATCGCGATCATGCCGCCCTTGACGACCAGCGACACCTTGGCGCCGAAGAAGGCCGGCCGCCACAGCACGATGTCGGCCAGCTTGCCCACCTCGATGGAACCCACCTCATGCGCGATGCCGTGGGTGATTGCCGGATTGATGGTGTACTTGGCCACGTAGCGCCGCGCGCGGAAGTTGTCGTTGCGCGCACCGTCCGGCGCCAGCGCGCCGCGCTGCGCCTTCATCTTGTGCGCGGTCTGCCAGGTACGCGTGATGACCTCGCCGACGCGGCCCATGGCCTGGGAATCCGAGGAAATCATCGAGAAGGCGCCGAGGTCGTGCAGGATGTCCTCCGCGGCGATGGTTTCGCGGCGGATGCGCGATTCGGCGAAGGCCACGTCCTCGGCGATGCCCGGGTCCAGGTGATGGCACACCATCAGCATGTCCAGGTGTTCGTCCACCGTGTTCACGGTGTAAGGCCGCGTGGGATTGGTGGAGGAGGGCAGCACGTTCGGCTCGCCCGCCGCGCGGATGATGTCCGGCGCGTGGCCGCCACCCGCGCCCTCGGTGTGGTAGGTATGGATGGCGCGGCCCTTGAATGCGGCCAGCGTGTCCTCGAGGAAGCCGGATTCATTCAGCGTGTCGGTGTGGATGGCCACCTGCACGTCGTGTTCCTCGGCGACCGTGAGGCAGCAGTCGATGGCGGCCGGGGTGGTGCCCCAGTCCTCGTGCAGCTTCAGGCCCATGGCGCCGCCGCGGATCTGTTCGTCGAGGCCGCGAGGGAGGCTCGCATTGCCCTTGCCCAGCAGGCCGAAGTTCATCGGCAGCACGTCCAGGGCCTGCAGCATGCGCGCCAGGTGCCACTCGCCCGGCGTGCAGGTGGTGGCGGCCGTGCCGGTGGCAGGTCCGGTGCCGCCGCCGATCATCGTGGTGATGCCGGAGGCCAGCGCCTCCTCGACCTGCTGCGGGCAGATGAAATGGATGTGCGAATCGATGCCGCCGGCGGTGGCGATCAGGCCTTCGCCGGCGATGACCTCGGTGCCCGGCCCGATGACGATGTCCACGCCGGGCTGGATGTCGGGGTTGCCGGCCTTGCCGATGCCGGCGATGCGCCCGCCACGGATGCCGATATCGGCCTTGACGATGCCCCAGTGGTCCAGGATCAGCGCGTTGGTGATCACGGTATCCACCACGTGGCGGCCGTGCTGCTGGCTCTGGCCCATGCCGTCACGGATCACCTTGCCGCCGCCGAATTTCACCTCCTCGCCGTAGAGGGTATGGTCGCGTTCGACCTCGACGATGAGCTCCGTGTCGCCCAGTCGCACGCGATCGCCGGTGGTCGGCCCGAACATCTCGGCATAGGCGCGGCGGTCCATTTTCACAGGCGTCCCATGACCTTGCCCTGGAAGCCGTATACCTCGCCGCTGCCGGCGAGTTTCACCAGGGTCACTTGCCGCGATTGCCCCGGTTCGAAACGCACGGCGGTGCCGGCGGGGATGTCGAGGCGGAAGCCGCGCGCCCGCGCGCGCTCGAAGCGCAGCGCGTCGTTGGTCTCGAAGAAGTGGTAGTGCGAGCCGACCTGGATGGGCCGGTCGCCGGTATTGGCTACCTGCACGGTAATGCGCTCGCGGCCGGCATTGATCTCGATCGACCCCTCCGCAGTGATGATTTCGCCTGGAATCATGCTTGCCGGCGCCCCTTCAGTTGATCGGCGAATGCACGGTGACGAGCTTGGTGCCGTCGGGAAAGGTCGCCTCGACCTGCACCTCGGGGATCATCTCCGGCACGCCATCCATGACGTCGGCGCGCTTCAGCAGCGTGGCCCCGTGCGCCATGAGCTCGGCCACGGTGCGGCCATCGCGCGCGCCTTCGAGGATGGCGGCGCTGATGAAGGCGATGGCTTCCGGATAGTTCAGCTTCAGGCCGCGTGCCTTGCGTCGTTCGGCCAGCAGTGCCGCGGTGAACAGCAGCAGCTTGTCCTTCTCGCGCGGAGTCAGTTCCATGTGTGCGCAAACCTGCTCAGGTGGCCCAGATGCGCGGCGCCACCGCCGCGCATCCCAGCAGGGATTCTCGCAGTTCCAGCCACAACGCGGTGAACAGCCGGCGCAGGGCTTCCGCCTGCGGCGCCAGCGCGCGGCAGACCAGCACATCGTCCACCACGGAAAGCGCGTGGCGCG
>DATJXQ010000168.1:0-15631 GCA_035500015.1 Steroidobacteraceae bacterium | reverse complement strand
TGGCGGCGACCGGCTCGCAGATCGCGCTGATCGGCGGACTGGCGCTGGCATCCCACAAGGTCATCCGCGCAACCCAGGACATCGACCTGCTCGCCGATGCCGCCCGCACCGGGGACATCCACCGCGCCTTGCTGGCGCTGGGATACCAGTGCCTGCACCGGAGCGACGAAGCGGGCAACTACCAGCGCGGCGACGAGCGCGTGGACTTCATCTATGCGCATCGTCCGGCCGCCATGCGCCTGCTGCAGCGCGCGGCTGCGGTGGCAACGGAATTCGGCCAGCTGCGCGTGGTCAGCGCCGAAGGATTGATCGGCCTGAAGCTGCAGGCTTACGTGAACAATCCGCGCCGCACCCTGGATCTCGAGGACATCCGCGCCCTGCTCGCCGCCAACCGGACGACGCTCGACATGGACGAGGTGCGGGAATATTTCCGGCTCTTCGACAGGGAGCCCTTGCTGGAGGAACTCCTGCAATGAATGCGGGCCGGTCGCCGGTACCGACTCCGTTCGCCGCCGACGGCGGATTGCCGCCGCGGCAAATCGATCCCGGACGGGATGCATTCCAGGCGCTGTTCGATCTGATGGTGGTCGTGGAAGCCCTGTGTCCAGTGTGGCCCGAACGTCCTGCCTTCACGGGATCGGAGCGCTTCCTGCTGTAGGAAGCGCATCATCGCTGGATCAGCGGCCGCCGAAGAGTTTGACCGCCAGAACGATGATGCCAAGTACTCCGCCCGAGCCGGCTATCAACGGATACCACCTGGCTTCCGCATTGATCCTGGCGCTCTCCGCAATCAGCTTGCCTATCTCGGCGTGGATCTTTGCGAGTTGTGCCTGGTCCATGTCCCAGCCTTCAGGATTGGTGCTCATCGGCAGGGTACCTCCGAACGGCGAGCTTGGCGAGTCGGATGCGGCGTGTCACGTGGCAAATCCGCTGTCTTTGCAGCAAAACAGTCACTTCCCGAAGCCGATGCCCATTGCCTCGACGCGTACGCGGGCGATGAAAGTCGACGAGGTCATGTACAGCATGTGCCCGTCGTCGCCGAACTCGCAGTTGGACACCGTGCTGCCGGTCTCGATGCGGCCTAGCCGCCTGCCACTGGGGTCGAATACCAGCAAGCCGCCGGGCGCGGCGCTGAACAGCGTGCCGTCCGCCGCCATACACATGCCGTCGGGGTTGCCCTGCGCGCCCGCGCGCACCAGGTCGGTGGCGTCGGCGAATACCTGCTTCTCAACCACCCCGCCGTGCGCGTCGAGCGTGTAGATCATCCAGATGGGCCTCCGGGGATCGGAACTGGAAACGTACAGCCGCTGCTCGTCGGGCGACAGCGCAATGCCGTTCGGGAATTTCAGGCTGTCGTCGAGCAGGTGCACGGTGCCGTCCCGATCGAGGCGGTAGACGCCACTGAAGGCCAGCTCGCGCACCGGTGAGCGCTCGATGCCCTTCAGGCCATACGGCGGATCGGTGAAGAACACGGCGCCGCTGCGACTGCGCACCAGATCGTTCGGGCTGTTGAAGCGGTGGCCTTCGAAGCGCGTCGCCAGCATGGTCTTCTGCTTCGTCTGCGGATCCAGCCGCGCGACGCCGCGCGAGCCCGAGTCGGCCAGCAGCACCGTTCCCTGGCTTTCCGCGAACAGGCCATTGGCGCCGGGTTCGCGCAGCGTGCCGTCGTCAGGCCCGGAATAGCCCGAGGGTTCGAGGAACACCGACAGTCCGTCGCGCTGCGACCAGCGATAGATGCGGTTCTTCGGCACGTCGCTGAACAGCAGGTAGCCGCCGTCGCGGATCCACGCGGGTCCTTCGGCCCAGGTGATGCCATCGGCGAGCTTCTCGATGCGCGCATCGGCGGCGACGATGCGACTGAACGCGGGATCGAAGCTGGTGATCCTGCCGATGATCGGGAAGGAAGGCTCCGGGGCGCCCGATGTGGCCACGCATGCCAGCGACAGCATGGCCACGGCCATGGCCTGCAGCCACGCGCCCACAGGCAGCCGCGCATTCACAGCTTGTAAGCCTTCTTCGGCAACCGGTACGCCAGCTCCACCGCCAGCTCCGCCGCCTCGTCCTCATCCAGCCGGTGCTCGGCGACCAGCTTCGCGAGCACGGCGCAGTCGATGCGCCGCGCGACGTCATGCCGCGCGGGGATCGACAGGAAGGCGCGCGTGTCGTCGTTGAAGCCGATGGTGTTGTAGAAGCCGGCACTGGCCAGCGTCTGCTCGCGGAAGCGCCACATGCCCTCGGGCGCGTCGTGGAACCACCAGGCCGGCCCGAGGAACAGGCAGGGATAATGCCCGGCCAGCGGCGCCAGCTCGCGCGCGTAGGTGCTCTCGTCCAGCGTGAACAGGATCAGCGTGAAGCGGGGCTCGTTGCCGAAACGGTCCAGCAGCGGCTTCAGCGCGCGCACGTACTCGGTGGCCTGCGGGATGTCGCCGCCCTTGTCGCGGCCATAATGCTCGAACAAAGCGCGGTTGTGGTTGCGGAATGCCCCGGGATGGATCTGCATCACCAGGCCATCGTCCAGGCTCATCGCCGCCATCTCGGTGAGCACCTGCGCGCGGAACAGCTCGGCATCGGCGGCATCCGCCTTGCCCTGCACCACCTTGTCGAACAGCTTGCGCGCGGCGGCTTCGCCGAGATCGGCGGTGGCGCAGGTGATGTGACCGTGGTCGGTGGAAGTCGCGCCCATCGACGCGAAGAACGCCCGGCGCCTGCGGTGCGCGCGCAGGTAGCCCTGCCAGGTGTGGACATCCTCGCCGGTCAGCGCGCCGAAACGGCGCAGCGCATCCGCGAACTGCTCATGTTCCGGATCGACCACGGCATCGGGCCGATAGGCCGTGATGACACGCCCCTGCCAGCCACTGGCGCGCAGCGCCGCGTGATGCGCCAGCTCATCCACCGGTCCCTCCGTGGTGGCGATGACCTCGATGTTGAAGCGCTCGAACAGCGCGCGCGGCCGGAACGCCGGCTCCTGCAGCGCAGCGGTGATGGTGTCGTAGTACTCATCGGCGGTGTCCGCATGCAGCCGCACGCGCAGGCCGAACACGTCGTGGAACACGTGGTTCAGCCACAGCGACGATGGCGTGCCGCGGAACAAATGGAAATTCCGCGCGAACAGCCGCCACGCCGCGCGCGGCTCCACCGCGGCGCGCGAGCCATCGCGGCGCGCAATGCCCAGCGAATCCAGCGATATGCCCTGGCTGTACAGCATGCGATACAGGTAGTGATCCGGCTGCAGCAGCAGTTCGGTGGCATTGGCGAAGGGCGCATTGCCCGCGAACCAGGCCGGATCGGTGTGCCCGTGCGGACTGACGATGGGCAGGTGCGCGACTTCCCCATACAGGCGGCGCGCCAGCGCGCGCTGCGTGGCTTCGGCCGGAAACAGGCGGTCCGGATGCAGCAGCAACGGGCGGGAATCGGTCTCCATGTCGCTAGTTTGCCTTGCCCCGCACGTAGGCGCGCAGCCACTGCAGCGCCGGACGCTCGGTGCCATCCTCGCGCACCAGGAAGGCGCCCTGCCGCGTGCGCCACAGGCCGGGACGGAAGCCCCACAGCGTGACGCCCCTTACCGCCGGATGCTCCCAGAACACCGGGAAGATGCGCTGGTAGTCCTTGAGCTGCTGCTCGTCGGTGGGTCCGTCGATGTCCATCTCGGTGACGTAGATGGGCAGCCCGGCCTGCGCCAGCAGGTCCAGGTCCGCCCGTAGCGTGGCCACCGGCACGTCCGGCGTGGTCTCGAAGGCATGCACCTGCAGGCCGATGCCGTCGAGCAGCTTCTCCTTGCGCAGCAGGTCGATGATGTCGCGGTAGCGGCGCGTATCCGCAGGTGTGTTCACGATGCTGTAGTCGTTGATCAGCAGCTTCGCATGCGGGAAGTCGCGGCGCGCGAGGCGGAAGGATTCCAGTATCCAGTCCCAGCCGGTGGCGCCGCTCCCGCCGAGCGCTTCGATGTAGTTGCCGCCGCCGGCATCGTCCTTGCTGGGCGGATCGTGCAATGGCTCGTTCACCACCTCGACGAAATCCAGCTGCGGATAGCGCGCGGCCACCGCGGCGAACCAGCGCTCGATCTCCATGCGCTGCTCGGCCGGGGGCAGGTGCTTGATCCATTCCGGCTGCTGGTTGCCCCATACCATCACGTGCATGTGGAAGGGAAAGCCATGCGATTTGGCGAAATGGTACGCCTCGTCCAGCGCGCTCCAGTCCATCTGGCCGCGCACCGCCTCGACGCTCCCCCACTTGCCGGCGTTTTCCGGCGTGACCTTGTTCCAGTACTCGGCGAAGCCCGGTGCCTGGCGCGGGCTGTAGGTGCAGCCGAGGAACTTCGGCAGGCCGTCAGCGAGCGGTGCGGCGGCCGCGATCGTTGCGGCGGCCAGCAGTGCCGCCAGCATCGGCATGATGCGGATCCGCCTGTTCATCGCATGCCTCTTCAACTCCCGCTCTCCAGCCGCGCCGGTCGCAGGCGCGGCACCAGCAGATGCACCACCAGCAGTGCCAGCAGATAGGCCGAGCCCGCCAGCAGGAACATCGGCGCGTAGCTGCCCGTGGCCTGCAACTGCAGCCCGACGGCGTACGAGACCAGCATGCTGCCCACCGCGCCGGCGAAGCCACCGATGCCCACCACCGAAGCCACGGCCGGCCGTGGAAACAGATCGGAGGTCAGCGTGAAGAGATTGGCCGACCAGCCCTGGTGACCGGCGGTAGCCAGCCCGATCACGGCCACCGCGGCCCAGACGCTATCCGCCCGCGCGGCGAACAACACCGGCACCACAGCCAGCGCGCACACCAGCATGGCGCCCTTGCGCGCGCGGTTCACGCTCCAGCCCAGCCGCATGAAGCGCCCGGCGAGCCAGCCGCCGCCGATGCTGCCGATGTCCGCGGCCACATAGATGGCGATCAGCGGCGGGCCCAGCGCCAGCAGCGACAGGCCATACCTGGCGTGCAGGAACTTCGGCAGCCACGAGAGAAAGAACCACCACACCGGATCGGTGAGGAACTTGCCAATGGCGAAGGCCCAGGCCTGCCGGTGGCGCAGCAGCGAGCGCCAGGGCAGGCGCACCGCCGTGGCCGGCTCGTGGCCGATGTGCGCGCGCTCCGCCGGCGACAGCCTTGGCTGCTGGTCCGGCGTGCGGTACGTGCGCAGCCATGCGACCAGCCAGCCGGCGCTCAGCAGGCTGGTGAGCAGAAAGGCCGCCTGCCAGCCGAAGCGTATCGCGACCAGCGGCACCAGCGCCGGCGCCAGGATGGCGCCGATGTTCGAGCCGGCATTGAAGATGCCCGCGGCCAGCGCGCGCTCGCGCTGCGGGAACCATTCGGCCACCACCTTGATGGCAGCCGGGAAATTGCCCGATTCGCCCAGCCCCAGCGCGAAGCGCGCCGCCGTGAAGCCCAGCACGCCGCTGACCAGCGCATGACTCATCGCCGCGACGCTCCAGACGCCGATGGCCAGCGCGTAACCGAGGCGCGTGCCGAGGCGGTCGATCACCGCGCCGGCGCACAGCAGGCCGATGGCATAGGCGGCCTGGAAGGACAGCACGATGTGGCTGTACTGCAGCTCGTTCCAGGAGAACTTCTGCTGCAGCGTCGGCGCCAGCACGCTGAGCACCTGCCGATCCACGTAGTTGATCGTGGTCGCCGCCAGCAGCATGGCGCAGATGCGCCAGCGGTACCGGCCGACCGGAGCGCTCGACATCGCCTCCCCCTTTCAATTCTTGTGGAAGCGCAGCTTAACCCATGCCCGCGAGGGTATGATGGCCGGCGTTGCCGCTGCGCCTGCGGCACGCAAAAAAAGGGGGAGCACGGTGCAGACCGGGATCAAGCACGACGTCCAGAGACTTTCGGTCACGGAAAAGATCGGCTACAGCCTTGGCGACCTTGCCGCCAACCTGATCTTCCAGACGCTGGTCACCTTCCTGGCCTTCTTCTACACCGATGTCTACCGCATCCCGGCGGAAACCGCCCAGTGGGTGATCCTGGTCGTCGGTCTGCTCGGCGCCTTCGTGTTCACGCCGCTGATGGGCCTGATCGCCGACCGCACGCGCACCCGCTGGGGAAAGTTCCGCCCATGGATCCTGTGGACCGCCATTCCCTTCGGAGTGTTCGCGCTGCTGGCCTTCAGTACGCCGGATCTGGGCGAGCACGCCAAGGTCATCTATGCGCTGATCACCTACACGCTGCTGGTGGCGGTGTACATCGCCAACAACCTGCCCTACGGCGCGCTTTCCGGCGTGATCACCGGCAGCATGGCCCAGCGCAACAGCATGTCCTCGTACCGCTTCGTGGCGGTGATGATCGCGCAGTTCGTGATCCAGGTGCTGCTGCTGCCGCTGGTGCTCATCCTCGGCGGCGGCGACAAGGCGGTGGGCTTCGAGAATGCCATGGCGCTGTTCGCCGCCGTCGGCACGGTGTTCTTCCTGATCACCTTCTTCACCACGAAGGAACGGGTGGTACCCACGGCGCAGCAGCGCTCCACCGTCGGCCAGGATCTCGCGGACCTGCTGGAAAACCGCCCGTGGCAGCTGATGCTGCTGCTCACCATCCTGGTGTTCATCACGCTGGCGCTGAAGGGCGGCATGTATGTGTACTACTTCAAGTACTACATGAGCGGGCCGGACCTCGCGGCCTTCCTCGAACACATCGGCTTCAACCACTTCATCTCCGGGCTCAACGCCATGCTCACCGGCATGGGCCTCACCGAGTTCCAGTGGCCGCAGGATGCGCCCACCTCGGCCTTCAGCCTGTTCAACGCCGGCGGCATCGTCTGCGGCATCGTCGGCATCATGCTGTCGAAGCGCCTGGCCGACCGCTTCGGCAAGCGCGACGTGTTCGGCGGCGCGCTGTTCGTCTCCACGCTGTGCCTGCTGGCCTTCGTGCTGTTCTCGCCGCGTGCGGTGGGCGCGGTAATCGCCGCCTACATGCTGCACGGGTTCTTCTACGGCATCACCACTCCCCTGCTGTGGTCGATGGTGGCCGACGTCGCCGACTTCTCGGAATGGAAGAACCACCGCCGTGCCACCGCCATCGTGTTCTCGGCCATCCTGTGCGGGCTGAAGATCGGGCTGTCCGTCGGTGGCTGGCTGGTGGCGAGGATCCTGGCCGTCTATGGCTACAACCCTGATCTCGCGATGCAGTCGCCGGGCGCGGTGCACGGCATCCAGCTGGCCGTCAGCGTCTACGCCTCGATACCCTTCCTGCTCGGCGCCGGGCTGCTGTTCTTCTACGAGATCGACCGCGGCACCGAGGTGCGCATCGAACAGGATCTGGCCGCGAGGCGCGCGGCCTGAACCCGTCCGTGGACGATCCTGATCCCGCTCCCGACGCGGAGAAACTGCGGCGACTGGCGGCCAATGCCATCTCGCCGCCGCTGGTCACGCACATCCACACGGCCGATCCTTCGGCACATGTCTTCGAGGGACGCGTCTATATCTATCCTTCGCACGACATCGACACCGGCGTGCCGGCCGACGATCTCGGCACCCAGTACGCCATGCAGGATTACCACGTCTTCCGCCAGCAAAACCCGTGGAGCGAGGCGGTGGATTGCGGGGTGGCGCTGCATCTGCAGGATGTTCCCTGGGGCGCGCGGCAGATGTGGGCGCCGGACGCGGCCTGCAAGGATGGGCGCTACTACCTGTACTTCCCCGCCAAGCGCGCCGACGGAATCTTCCAGATCGGCGTAGCCGTCGGGGACCGGCCCGAGGGCCCTTTCGGGGCCGAGCCGCTGCCCATCGAGGGCAGCTACTCCATCGACCCCTGCGTGCTGGCGGATGACGGCGCCTTCTACATGGTGTTCGGCGGCATCTGGGGCGGCCAGCTGCAGAAGTACCGCGACAACGTGTACGACGCGGCCAACACCGAGCCCGCGGATCACGAACCCGCGCTGGGGCCGCGCATCGCGCGGCTGTCCGCGGACATGAAGCAGTTCGCGGAAAGCCCGCGCGAACTGGCGATCCTCGACGAAAGCGGCAGGCCGCTGCGCGCCGACGATCATGCGCGGCGCTACTTCGAAGGGCCGTGGATGCACAAGTACCGCGGCCGGTACTACCTCTCGTACTCGACGGGCAACACGCATCTGCTGTGCCATGCCACCGCCGACAATCCCTACGGCCCATTCCAGTACCGGGGAGTGATCCTCGCGCCGGTACTGGGCTGGACCACGCATCACTCCATCATGGAATTCGGCGGCCGCTGGTGGCTGTACTACCATGATGCGATGCTCTCCGGGGGCGTCGATCACCTGCGCAACATCAAGGTGACCGAGCTGCGCTACGACAGCGACGGGCGCATCCGCACGCTGCATCCCTATGGCGGATGAGCACGCGCGGGATGAGGCACTGCGTCCGCTTGCGCCGGGGACCCTGCTTGAACTGCGCAGCGAGGCGCTGACCGTACAGGTGGCGCCGGAGGCGGGCGGACGCATCGCGCAGATCTGCTGCGATGGCATGCGCTGGCTGTGCGGACCGGATGAAGACGATGCGGCAATCGCCTGGGGCTGCTATCCCATGCTGCCCTGGGCCGGCCGCATCCGCGGCGGGCGCTTCCACTTCGACGGCCGCGAGTACCGGTTGCCCGCGAACCTGGCCGCGCATGCCATCCATGGAGTGGGGTTCACGCTGCCGTGGGAAGTGTCCGGCCAATCAGCCGCGCAGCTGGAACTGTCGCTCCAGCTGCCGCGCGATGCGCGCTGGCCCTTCGGTGGCAGCGCCTCCCAACGCATCACGCTTGCGCGGCGCGCGCTGCGGCTGGAGCTGTCGCTGACGGCCGGCGACCAGGCGATGCCGCGACCGGTGCTGGGCTGGCATCCATGGTTCCGCAAGCCCGAGCGGCTCGACTTCCACCCTTCAGGCCACTTCCCGCGTGACGGCGAAGGCATCGCGACCCGGCCGCCGGCGCCGCCGCCCCCGCATCCCTGGGACGACTGCTTCATCAACAACCGGCCGGTGAGGCTGTACCGCGCCGGCCAGGGACTGTGCCTGACTTCCGGCTGCGATCACTGGGTGGTTTTCGATGAACGCCTCCACACGACCTGCGTGGAGCCGCAGACCGGACCACCCGACGCGTTCAATCTCGATGCCGGCCAACGCCTCGCCCCGGGTGAATCCATGACTGCATGGTTCATGCTCGAGCAGGTTGCCAGCGCACACGCATTGCCCTGACAATCTGCCGGGACCGTTCTCCAGAAAACGGAACGCCTCGCCCGCGAGAGCCCCATCTGCTCGCGCAAGTCATGTGACAGCCCCGACCTCGCTGTTGACGTCGCAGGCTGCAGTGTCTTTGCGGAGCAGGAGGGCTATGGGCCAGCACAACGGGAATGCGGATTCCCGCAAGACCATCGCGGCAAAGGATGCATCGACTGTCGCGCTGGTTGCGCGGCAGCCGATCTTCGATGCCACGATGAACGTGGCCGGATACGAACTGCTGTACCGGACTCCCGGGGCGGCGCGGGCACTGGTGGAGGATCCCGCGCGGGCCACCGCCCAGGTCATGGTGAATGCCGCGCTGGATATCGGGCTCACGCGCCTGGCGGCGGATCAGCCCGTGTACATCAACTTTCCGCAGCAGCTGCTCACCCCGCAGCTGCAGCTGCCGCTGCATCCGGAACGCGTGGTGATCGAGGTGCTGGAAGGTTGTGCGCCGGTGGAGGAACTGCTGCTCACCCTGGGCCGCCTGCGCGAGCAGGGGTATCGCGTGGCACTGGATGACTTCCACATCCAGCGGGAAAGCGGGCTGCTGCTGCAGCACGCGGACATCGTTAAGGTGGACGTTCGCGAGCATTCTCCGCCGGAGCTGGTGAAAAGCCTCGACGCGCTGCGCCGGCATCCGGTCCGGCTGGTGGCCGAAAAGATCGAGACCGGCGCGGAGCTGGATCGGTGCCGCAACCTGGGTTTCGACCTGTTCCAGGGCTACTTCCTGCGCCAACCCGAGATCGTCCAGACGCGGCGCGTTCCCGGCGACCAGCAGGCCGCCGTCGAGCTGGTGGCGCGCCTCAATGATCCGGGCGTATCGGCGGATTCGATCGAACAGTGCATCCGCCGCGACATGGGACTGGGCTGCCGGCTCCTGCGCTGCATCGATTCCAGACACCTGCGGACGCCGCACCAGGTAAGTTCCATGCGGCAGGCGATCCAGCTGCTGGGTACGGCAGAACTGCGCAAGCTCGGCTGGTTGCTGCTGGCAGCCGGCATCGCGGGCCAGCCCGGACAATTCTGCGTCCAGTCCCTGCAACGCGCGCGCATGTGCGAGCTGCTGTGCGAGCAGGCGCGGATTGGCGGCAGCGAGGCCGCTTTCATCGCCGGCATGCTGTCGATGCTCGATGTATTTCTGGGTCTGCCGATGGAGCAGGCGCTGGCCAGCCTGCCGCTGGGCGATGCCGTGCGCGCCGCGCTGCTGCGGCGCGAAGGGGACCTCGGTGCCGCCCTGAGCTGCGCGGAGCAGTACGAACGCGGCACCCGGCAGGGACTGCGGCTCCGGGAACTGACCATCGATGAAATCGCCGGCTGCCACCGGCGAGCCGTCGAATGGGCGAATTCCCGCGAGTGATGCCGGGCCCTTACGGCGGCCTGCCATCGGTGGCCGCGGCAATCGCCGCGAGCAGCGAGTGCATGCGCTCGGTGGTTCCCAGGATTTCCAGCGCCACCTCGGTGATCTTGCGATTGTGGCTGCGACAGTACTGGCGCAGCCGGTCATAGGCATCCTTCTCGGTGAGCTTCAGGCGCTCCATGAGCAGTCCCACCACGATGCTGGTGGTCCGCGCGGCCTTCAGCGCGGCATTCAGTTGCGCGGATTCGCCGCGCAGCGCGGCCAGTTCGGAGAAGCGCAGGATCGCGGTGTGGATGGCGGGCACCAGCTGTACCGGATCGATCGGCTTGACCAGATAGGCCATCACTCCCAGATCGGCGGCGGCCCGCGCGATCTGGTCGTCGCCATAGGCCGACAGGAAGATGAGGGGAAATGCCGCCGGCTGCAGCGCCCGCGCGACTTCCAGCCCGGAAATGTCCGGCAGCTCGTAGTCCAGTATCGCGATGTCGGGCGGGGATTGCAGGCACAGCTGCAGTGCTTCCCTGCCGCTGGCTGCCTCGATCGTCGGGAAGCCGGCACTGCGCAGCCCCTGCGACAGCGTCGCCAGTATCAGTCGGTCATCGTCAGCCAGCAGCACCGTGGGCTTGGGCCCATCTTCACGTGTCTCAGGAACCGGCATCCTTTCCCCTCGCGACTGCGGAGTTCGGGGTACACGGCTTCATGCGGAAACCTCTCCCGGATTGCAATTTCAGAAAAAGTGGCTCGCGGGGTCGAGGCGAACTGCCGGATCAGGCAGCGGAGAGATTGTGGAAAGCTTGATGAATACTGTCAAGGAACAGGCATCGAAAGCACCGGCGGGTTGAGCATCAATTCGGCGCACACGCCTTCCGGTCCTTCCTCGATTGACAGCTTGCCTGATTCAGGCACCAGGGCCTTGACGAGAGTCAGGCCGGTGCCAAGCCCGGCGCCGGACTCGAGCGAAAAACCGGCGGGCAACCGCCCGGCCTCGTTGATCACGCGCAGCACGGCCGAATCGCCGCCCCGATCGACGGTCACGCGGACGCCGCGGGCTCCCGCCGCGTTCATGCTGTGCTTGACGGCGTTGTACACCAGCTCATTGATGACCAGGCTGATGTTCGCGCCGTAGTGCGGCGACAGCAGCACCGGTTCGCGTATCGCAGCCGCCGACAGCTGCACACCGATGCGGCGCTGGGATATCTGCTCGACGTTGCCCACGATATCGGTCACCAGGTCGCACAGCAGGATCTGCGCCTCGCCATGCCTG
Source organism: Steroidobacteraceae bacterium (assembly GCA_035500015.1). Lineage (GTDB taxonomy): Bacteria > Pseudomonadota > Gammaproteobacteria > Steroidobacterales > Steroidobacteraceae > ZC4RG30. The sequence goes on along the minus strand of DATJXQ010000168.1, from coordinate 3,837 downwards.
CTCGCCAGCCCGAATGCAACCGTGACGGCCATCAGGTGGGCGACGCTGTGCTCGATCACCTGCGCCGCGGATCTGCCTGGCGCATCCTGCAGCCGCAGCAGTCCGATGAGTCCCTGCAGGCTGTTCTTGACACGGTGATTGGTTTCACGAATCAGCGTGGCGCGCAACTGTTGCTCGCGACGCAGCTGGTTCTCCTGGGCAAGCCTGGCCTGCGTGACGTCCAGCACCGCGACAAAGCAGCCGTCGACCCGGCCGTTCGGACCGCGACGGGGCAGCAGGTGCAGGAAGTAGTGCCGGATTTCGCCGCCACGCGGCGCGGCGGCCGATTCGACCACCGACTCGATGCCGTCCAGCGCCCGATCCAGCGCCGGCAGCAGCTGCCGATGGAGCGCCTCGCCCAGCACGTCGAGCACGTGGCGGCCGTTCACGCCGGTGTGGTCGAGACCCGCGATGGCCAGCCCGGACCGGTTCGCGTAGACAAAGCGGCGCCTGGCATCCAGGTGCCAGATACCAATGGGACCGCCATCCAGCAGCGCGCGGCAATCCCGCACCTGCGAGAGAGCGATGTCGGGCCTGGCTCCCGGCTCGCCGCCGTCGCGGATATGGACGAACAGGTTCGCGGGAGCGCCGTCGGCACCGTGCATCAGCGCCACCTCCGCGCGCCCGGCCTGCAGGGCGCCACGGCGGGTGCGCAGCGTCACGTCGAAGCTGGCCGGCCCCGCTCCCAGCGCCACGCCGCGGCAGCGCTCACGATGCGCGCCGCGCTCGTCCTCCGCATAGATGCCGGCGCAGTCCTGCCCCAGGACTTCCGCGGCGGGATAGCCCAGCAGATCCTCCGCGCCCTGGCTCCAGCCGGCGATGCTGCCGTCCAGGGCCACCATGATCACCGCGTCATCGACGAGCGCGAGCAATGTGGCCACGGAATCGACGTTGCAGCATGCCGCTGTCTTGGTTCTTTGCACTCTGTACCCCTGCGCAATCCTGCGCAATGCACGGGATTTTTCATGCATTCGGCAGCCCGGGGCAATCGGCCATCCCCTGATGTTGATGAACCGCCGTGCCGAACCGGCAATAATCCTCACTCCGCCACGGGGCGACACAACCACCGGACCCGCCCGATCGTGACCGAATCGTTTGCCAGCCACACGCCGATGATGCAGCAGTACCTGCGCATCAAGGCCCAGCACCCCGACGTGCTGCTGTTCTACCGCATGGGCGATTTCTACGAGATGTTCTACGAGGACGCGCGCCGCGCCTCCTCGCTGATCGACATCGCGCTGACCACGCGCGGGCAGTCGGCGGGCGAGCCCGTCACCATGGCCGGCGTGCCGGCGGTCAGCGTGGAGAACTACCTGGCGCGGCTGGTGCGGCGTGGCGAATCCGTGGCCATCTGCGAGCAGATCGGCGACCCGGCCACCTCGAAGGGCCCGGTGGAACGCCGCGTGGTGCGCATCGTGACGCCCGGCACGCTGGTGGAGGATGCACTGCTCGATCGCCAGCGCGAGAGCCTGCTGGCCGCGCTGCATTTCGACGGCCAGAGGCATGGGCTTGCGTGGCTGGATCTGGCCAGCGGCCGCTTCGCGGTGGCCGAGCTGGTTGATTTGGGCGAGGTCGCCGCGGAGCTGGAACGCCTGCGTCCGGCCGAGCTGCTGCTGCCGGAGGACCAGCGCCGCGAGGCGCTGCCGGCCGCGCGGCTGCGTCCGCCCTGGCATTTCGACCTCGACAGCGCGCGGCGGCAGCTCGCGCAGCAGTTCGGCACGCGGGATCTCGCCGGCTTCGGCGCGGCGGAACTCACCGTGGGCCTGCGCGCCGCCGGCGCGCTGCTGCAATACGCCCGCGACACGCAGCAGGCGGCATTGCCGCATATCCGCGCGCTGGCCGTGCAGTCGCGGGACGAGGGCCTGCAGCTGGATGCCGCCACGCGGCGCAACCTCGAGCTGGACCGCGGCCTGACGGGCAACGACGAGGCTACGCTGTTCGCGTTGCTGAACCGCGCGACCACGGCAATGGGCTCACGCGAGCTGCGCCGCTGGCTGAACCGGCCGCTGCGCGATCGCGCCGTATTGCGCCAGCGGCACGCCGCGGTGGGCGCGCTGGCCGAATCGCGGCATTACACGGCGTTGAGCGAGGCGCTGGCGCCCATCGGCGACCTGGAGCGCATCCTGGCGCGCGTGGCGCTGCGCTCGGCGCGTCCACGCGACCTGGTGCAGCTGCGTGCCTCGCTGGCGGCTCTGCCGGGGCTGCGCGCCGCGGCCGCCATCGACTCGCCACTGCTGGCCGGACTCGCGGCGCGCATCGGCGAACACCGCGAAGAATACGCGCTGCTGACGCGCTCCATCGCGGCGGAGCCCTCCGCCCTGCTGCGCGACGGCGACGTGATCGCCACCGGCTTCGACCCCGGCCTCGACCAGCTGCGCCGCATCGCCACCAACACCGACGAATTCCTGCTGGAGCTGGAGAAGAAGGAGCGCGAGCGCAGCGGCATCGCGCAGCTGAAGCTGGGCTACAACCGCGTGCAGGGCTTCTTCATCGAAATCCCCCGCGCGCACGCCGAAAAGGTGCCGGCGGATTACCTGCGGCGCCAGACCGTGAAATCCGCCGAGCGCTTCATCACGCCGGAACTGAAGAAATTCGAGGACGAAGTATTGGGCGCGCGCGACAAGGCCCTGGCGCGCGAGAAGCAGCTGTACGACGGGGTGCTGGATGCATTGATCGCCACCCTGCCCGCGCTGCAGGACAGCGCCGCCGCCATCGCGAGCCTGGATGCGCTCGCCACGCTGGCCGAGCGCGCCGACACGCTGCGCTGGGTGGCGCCGGAGCTGACGGAAGATCCGGTCTATTGCGTGGAGGCCGGCCGCCACCCGGTGGTGGAACAGTTCAGCGGCACGCAGTTCGTGCCCAATGACCTCGCCTTCGACGACGCGCGGCGCATGCTGATCGTCACCGGCCCGAACATGGGCGGCAAGAGCACCTACATGCGCCAGGCCGCGCTGATCGCGGTGCTCGCGCACATCGGCAGCTTCGTGCCCGCGCGCCGCGCGCTGCTCGGTCCCATCGACCGCATCTTCACGCGCATCGGCGCAGCCGATGATCTCGCCGGCGGGCGCTCCACGTTCATGGTGGAGATGAGCGAGACCGCCAGCATCCTGCACAACGCGACGGCGCAGAGCCTGGTGCTGATGGACGAGATCGGCCGCGGCACCAGCACCTTCGACGGGCTGTCGCTGGCCTGGGCGGTGGCGCGGCACCTGGCCACGCAGGTGCGCGCGTTCACGCTGTTCGCCACGCACTACTTCGAGCTGACGGCGCTCGCGGCGGAACTGCCCGGTGTCGTGAACCTGCACCTGGATGCCACGGAGCACGGGGATGAGCTGGTGTTCCTGCATGCAGTGAAGGAAGGGCCGGCCAATCGCAGCTATGGTCTCGCCGTGGCCAGGCTGGCCGGCGTGCCGGCGCCGGTCATCGCGGCGGCGCGGCGCTATCTGGCCGAGCTGGAGGCGCAACGCGATGCGCAGGCGGCAACGGCGTCGCCGCAGGCCGCGCTGCCGTTCGATTCACGGCCTGCCGCACCGCCAGCGCATCCAATGTCAGCGCCTGCCGATACGCTGCGCGATAAGCTGGCTGCTGTCGATGTCGATGCGCTTTCGCCCCGGGATGCACACGCGCTGCTGTATGCGCTGAAAGGGCTGCTCGACAGCTAGCAGGCTGTTGAGAAAGTGACCGATGCCGCCGACATGATCGCCTTGAAGGGCAATTTGCCGGCTCCTTGCGGTGCTCGCCCTGGGCGAGGCCCTGGTGCTGCTCGCTTGTGCATCCTCAGCCGCCTCGCTTGCTCTG
>DATJXQ010000167.1:0-4192 GCA_035500015.1 Steroidobacteraceae bacterium | reverse complement strand
GATGCGCGCCTAGTGACAAACCGTGAGTTACCCGAGGCGAACGTTAGTAACGTGAATTGCCCGTCGTTGTGTTCACGCTGGCAGCCACGGTGTTTAATGAACGCCAGAGATGCAGCAAGCATCTGCACCCTGAAGAGAATTGGTCGGGGCGAGAGGATTTGAACCTCCGACCCCTTGCACCCCATGCAAGTGCGCTACCAGGCTGCGCCACGCCCCGACCGTAGGGAGGGCGCATGATACCCTCTGCCCGGAAAAGGGGGAATCCACGATGCACGACCGACGCCAGTTCCTCGCTTCCGGAGCCGGCCTGAGCCTCGCAGGCGCCACTGCCACCGCTGCTTCCGCCGCCGCACCCGCCAAGGTCATGTCCCGCGAGCGCTACCTGCAGTACGTGCAGTGGTTCAACGCCAACGATCCGCGCTTCCTCGACTTCTACCACCCCGACGTGGTGCTGGAGCTGGGCAACACCACGCTGCACGGCGCGAAGGCCATCCGAGATTTCTACGCCGAAGTGAAGGCGCATATCCACGAGAAGGTGGAGGTCACGCACTACGTGGCCGACGCCAGCGGCATCGGCGCCGAGCTGCCCACGGAATTCCGCGTGTACAAGGACTGGCCCGAGCCGAACTACTTCAAGCGTCCGCTGAAGGCCGGCGAGGTGTTCCGCGTGATCAGCTTCGGCCTGTACTGGATCGACAACGGGCTGTTCCGCCAGATCAAGGCGGCGCGCTACAAGCTGGTCAACGACTGGAAGATGGAGGGCTGAACGCGCGGCGCGGGGCCGTGGCTCAGCGCCGCAGCATGCGCAGGATGTCCTCGAGCTCCGCGCGCAGCTGGCGGATGATCTGCTGGCTCTGGCTGGTGTCGCTGCGCGCCTCCTCGCCTTCCAGTTTCTGGCGCGCGCCGCCGATGGTGAAGCCCTGCTCGTAGAGCAGGCTGCGGATCTGGCGGATGATGATGACATCCTGGCGCTGGTAATAGCGGCGGTTGCCGCGGCGCTTCACGGGCTTGAGCTGGGGGAATTCCTGCTCCCAATAACGCAGCACATGCGGCTTCACGCCGCAAAGCTCGCTCACCTCGCCGATGGTGAAATAACGCTTGCCGGGAATGGCCGGAAGTTCGTTATTGTTCCGCGGTTCCAGCATAGGCTTCCACGCGTGCCTTGAGCTTCTGTCCCGGACGGAACGTCACCACGCGCCGCGCGCTGATCGGAATCTCCTCGCCGGTCTTGGGATTGCGGCCTGGCCGCTGGTTCTTGTCACGCAGGTCGAAGTTGCCGAAGCCGGACAGCTTCACCTGGCTGCCGGCCGACAACGCGCCGCGCACTTCCTCGAAGAAGAGATCGACCAGCTCGCGGGCTTCGCGCTTGTTCAGTCCCAGCTGGTCGAACAATGCTTCGGCGATTTCAGCCTTTGTCAGGGCCATCGTTACCGGATCCTTGCATCGAGATGCGCGCCCAGGTCGGCGGCGACGGAAGCCATCAGCGCATCCGCGTCGGCGTCTGTGAGCGTCGTATTATTATCTTGGAAAATCAAGCCGAAAGCGATGCTTTTTCGAGTTGGTTCTATGCCCGGACCCTGGTAGACATCGAAGGCCACGAGCTCGCGAAGCCGGCTCCCCGCGGCAACAGTAACACGACTGAAGATGGCGCTTAAAGGAGTCTCCAGCGGCACGGTGATGGACAGGTCGCGCCGTACTTGCGGATAGCGCGAGACGGCCTGCAACTGCGGCAGCGGCGCCGCCATTGCGGTGCTTATGTCCAATTCGAACAGCAGGCAGGGCGCCTCCAGAGCCAGCTCGGTGGCCATCGAGGGATGCAGTTCGCCCAGCCAACCAACTGCTGCGCCGCCGCGATACACCGTAGCGGCCCGCCCGGGATGCAGGCAGGCGGGTCCGCCGGTGCGCCACTCGAACTCAACGCCGGCGCCGGCCAGCTGCAGCAACGCGGTAACGTCGCCCTTCAGGTCGAAGAAGTCCACCGCATCGCGGCTCGCTGCCCACTGCTCAGGCGCACGCGCGCCAATGACGATGCCGGCGATGCGCGGCACTTCATGGATGCGTCCGGCCTCCGGCAGGAATACCGCGGCGCGCTCGACCAGCCGCACGCGCTGCTGCTGCCGGGCGAGGTTTTCCCGCGCCGCTTTCAGCAGACCCGGCCACAGCGACACGCGCATCACGGCCAGATCGGCAGCGATGGGATTGGCCAGCCGGATCGGCTCCTGCTGCGGAAACAGCCGGCCCTGCAGGGCAGGATCGACGAAGGCATAGCTGATCACTTCGTGGTAGCCGCGCGCGGTCAGCGCATCCAGCAACGCGCGCTCGTCGAGCCGGGACTCACTGTGCGCCGCGAAACGCTGTGGCAGCCGGCGCGGTTGTTCCGGCACCGCGTCGAAACCGACCAGGCGCAACACCTCTTCGATGAGATCGGCCTCGATGGCGATGTCGAAGCGCCATGACGGCGGCCGGACTTCCCAACCCAGCGGGTGGGATCCGACTTGCATGCCGAGACCGGTGAGACAGTGCCCGATGCGGGCATCGGCAATCTGCGCACCCACCAGGCTTGCCAGGCGCTGGCGGCGCAGCACCACCGGCGCCCGCGCCGGCAGCTCGGCACGAGCCGTGATTTCCAGCACCGGGCCGGCCGTGCCACCACACAAGCGCAGCAGCAGCGCCGTGGCGCGCTCCATGGCGCGGGACTGGCCCTCCGGATCCACGCCGCGCTCGAAGCGCTGGCTGGCGTCGGTGGAGATGTTGTGGCGGCGGGCACGGCCGGCGATGGCGTCGGGCGCGAAGAAGGCCACCTCCAGCAGCACGTCGGTGACATCCGCGGCGATGGCGGTGCCCTGCCCGCCCATGATGCCGGCGAGGCCGATCGGCCCGCTTTCATCCGCGATCACCAGCTCGTCGGCGGCCAGCGCGATGCGGCGCTCATCGAGCAGGGACAGTATTTCGCCGGCACGAGCCAGCCTCACCGCCAACGCGCCCCGCAGCCGGCATGCGTCGTAGGCATGCATGGGCTGGCCGAGTTCCAGCAGCACGTAGTTCGTGACGTCCACGACCGGACTGATGCTGCGCAGGCCGGCGCGGCGCAGGCGCTCCTGCACCCACGGGGGCGTCGCACCACGATTGGCGAGCCCGGCGATGCGGCGGACAAGCAGGCGCGGCGCGGCCTGCGGTGTCTCCACCTTTGCGGCCGCCGTGAGTGCCGCGTCGACGGCAACGGCCGGCGCGGCGGGAACCCGCACCTTTCCGCCGGTCAGCGCGGCGACCTCGCGGGCCACGCCCAGTACCGACATGGAATCGCCGCGATTGGCGTAGGTCTTGAGCGTGAGCACCACGTCGTCGCCGTCCGGTTCGCTGCCTTCCACCTCGAATCCCGCTGCAGTCAGCCGGCGCGCCAGCTCAGCGGCATCCCAGGGGATGTCGACCCATTCGGCCAGCCACGACAGCGGCAGGCGCATCAGGCCCAGCCGCCGCGGAACTGCCGCAGGAAGCGCAGGTCGTTCTCGAAGAACAGCCGCAGGTCGTTCACGCCATAGCGCAGCATGGCGAGGCGGTCGATGCCCATGCCAAACGCGTAGCCGGTGTACTGCTCGGCGTCCACTCCACAGGCGGCGAGCACGTTCGGATGCACCATGCCGCAGCCCAGCACCTCGATCCAGCCGGTGCCCTTGCAGAGCCTGCAACCGCTGCCGCCGCACTCGACACAGGTGATGTCCACCTCCGCGGACGGTTCCGTGAACGGGAAATACGAAGGCCGCAGGCGCATCGCCAGGCCGCGTTCGAAGAACGCCTCCATGAAGCCATGCAGGATGGACTTCAGGTTGGCGAAGCTCACGCCCTCGTCCACCAGCAGGCCTTCCACCTGGTGAAACATCGGGGTATGCGTGGCGTCCGAATCCATGCGGTACACGCGGCCCGGCGCAATCACCGCCAGCGGCAGGCGCTCGCGCGCGGCCTGCAGCGCGCGGATCTGCACCGGCGAGGTATGCGTGCGCAGCAGCGCACGGTCGCCGCCGGCCTCATGCTCGAGATAAAAGGTATCGTGCATGGCCCGCGCCGGATGATTGGCCGGCACGTTCAGCGCGCTGAAGTTGTGGAAGTCGTCCTCGATTTCCGGTCCCTGCGCCACTTCGAAGCCCGCCTCGCGGAACAGGCGCTCGATGCGCAGCCGCGCGCGCGTCACCGGATG
>DATJXQ010000166.1:0-2547 GCA_035500015.1 Steroidobacteraceae bacterium | reverse complement strand
CCGTCACCGGGCCGGCGGCCGGCGAGTCGGCGCAAACGGAAAAGCAGGCCGCGGTTTCGCGCCTGATCCAGATCTACATGAACCGCGGCCACCTGGTCGCGAAGCTGGATCCGCTGGGCCTGGTGCAACGTCCCCGGCCGCGCGTGATGGAGCTGGCCCACATGGGCCTCACCGAGGCGGACCTGGACACCGAGTTCTACACCAGCGGCCGCGTCGAGGCGATTCCGCGGCGCGCGAAGCTGCGCGACATCATCGCGCTGCTGGAGAAGGTGCTGGCCGGGCCCATCGGCGCGGAATTCGCGCACGTGTCGGACACCGACGAGCGCCTGTGGCTGCAGGACCAGTTCATGCAGGGCCGGCTGCAGCAGAAATTCAGCGCCGCGGAGCGCGTCGACATCCTGCGGCAGCTCACCGCCGCGGAAGGCCTGGAGCGCTATCTGCACACCCGCTACGTCGGCCAGAAGCGCTTCTCGCTGGAAGGCGGCGATGCGCTGATTCCCTCGCTCAACGAGCTGGTGCAGCAGGGCGGTGCCACCGGCATCGAGGACATGGTCATCGGCATGGCGCACCGCGGACGCCTCAACGTGCTGGTGAACGTGCTGGGCAAGGCGCCCTCGGAACTGTTCGACGAATTCGAGGGCAAGTACGACCTGGCCCACCTGAAGGGCTCGGGCGACGTGAAGTACCACAAGGGCTTCTCCTCCGACCTGCGCACGCCGGGCGGCAATGTGCACGTGGCGCTGGCCTTCAATCCCTCGCACCTGGAGATCGTGAACCCGGTGGTGGAAGGTTCGGTGCGCGCGCGCCAGGAACGGCGCGGCGACGTCGGGGATGCCCGCGTGGCGCCGATACTGATCCACGGCGATGCGGCCTTCGCCGGCCAGGGCGTGGTGATGGAGACGCTGCAACTGTCGCAGGCGCGCTCCTTCTACACCGGCGGCACCATCCACCTCATCATCAACAACCAGGTCGGCTTCACCACCTCCGATCCGCGTGACGCGCGCTCCACCATTTATTGCAGCGACGTCGCCAAGATGCTCGAGGCGCCGATCTACCACGTGAACGCCGATGACCCGGAAGCGGTGCTGTTCGTCACGCGGCAGGCGCTGGCCTACCGCATGAAGTTCCGCAAGGATGTGGTGATCGACCTGGTGTGCTACCGGCGCCTGGGCCACAACGAGGCCGACGAGCCCGCCGCCACGCAGCCGGTGATGTACGCGAAGATCCGCCAGCATCCCACCGTGCGGCAGCTGTACGCGGAGAAGCTGGTTGCCGAGGGCGTGGTCGCCGCGGCGGATGCGGCCGCCTTCATGGAGCAGTACCGCGCGGGCCTGGACGCCGGCAAGTCGCAGGTACCCGCCTCGCTGGGCCTGATCGGCAACCAGTACACCGTGGACTGGACGAAATTCCTGCGCAACGACTGGGCCGAGCCCGTGGCCACCGCCATCGATGCGCAGCGGCTCGCGCGGCTTGGCGCGCGCATCGTCGACGTGCCGCCGGATTTCAAGCTCCATCCGCGCGTCGCGGCCATCTACGCCAGCCGCCGCAAGATGCTGGCCGGCGAGGTGCCGCTGGACTGGGGCTGCGCCGAGACGCTGGCCTACGCCGCGCTGCTGGAGGATGGCATTCCGATCCGCCTCACGGGGCAGGACAGCGGCCGCGGCACCTTCTTCCATCGCCACGCCGTGCTGCACGACCAGGACAGCGGCGGGCGGTGGATTCCGCTGGAGCACATCAGTGCCAACCAGCCCTGCTTCACCGTCACCGACTCGGTGCTGTCGGAGGAGGCGGTGCTGGGCTTCGAGTACGGCTACTCGACCACCAACCCGGCGGCGCTGGTCATCTGGGAAGGCCAGTTCGGCGACTTCGCCAATGGCGCGCAGGTGGTCATCGACCAGTTCATCAGCTCGGGCGAATCCAAGTGGGGGCGCCTGTGCGGCCTGGTGCTGTTCCTGCCGCATGGCTACGAAGGGCAGGGGCCGGAGCATTCCTCGGCGCGCCCGGAGCGCTTCCTGCAGCTGTGCGCCGAGAACAACATGCAGGTGGTGGTGCCGTCCACGCCGGCGCAGATGTTCCACATGCTCCGCCGCCAGATGCTGCGCTCGCTGCGCAAGCCGCTGATCGTGATGACGCCCAAGAGCCTGCTGCGCCACGAGCTGTCGGTGTCGCCGCTGGCGGAGCTGACCGGCGGCGGCTTCGCCACCGTCATCGACGAGATCGACGAGATCAATGCCGCGCAGGCGCAGCGGCTGGTGTTCTGCAGCGGCAAGGTGTACTTCGACCTGCTGAAGGCGCGCCGCGCGGCCGGCCTCAAGGATGTCGCGCTGGTGCGCGTCGAGCAGCTGTATCCCTTCCCGGTGCAGGCCTACGAGGCCGTGCTGCGGCGTTATCCCCAGGCGCGCGAAGTAGTCTGGTGCCAGGAGGAGCCGCAGAACCAGGGTGCCTGGTACCACATCCGTCACCGGCTCGAGGGCTCGCTGCAGAAGGATCGCCAGGTGTTGCTGTATGCCGGCCGCCAGCATGCGGCCGCGCCGGCCACCGGCATCG
>DATJXQ010000165.1:0-9106 GCA_035500015.1 Steroidobacteraceae bacterium | reverse complement strand
TCACCAAACGAGACCTGGTCGGCATCGGTTTTTCTCAATATGCCGGAACATTTGAGCTATGTTGCTGTCTATGCAATAGCAAACCAAGCAATTGCAGAGCCGGCAACTAACCCCAAGGACTGAAGGAATCAATCGAAAATGAAAGACGTCGTCTACACCATAGCGGTGTTCCACACCCTGGCCGCGGTCGCGATCTTCGGCTTCATGCTGTACAGCGTGGTGCGCCTGGTCAGCCAGAAGCGCTGATCCGCTCGTAGCAGAGGTCATGCACCGCATGGCCCAGCCGTTCGCCGCGCGCCTCGAAGCGCGTGGTCAGCCGGCCGGGATTGCGGGGCACGTAGCCTCCATCCGGTGCCCGGTTCCGGAAATCCGGCGCCGCGTTCAGGACTTCGCGCATCCATTCCCCGTAAGGGGTCCAGTCCGTGGCCAGCTGCAGGGTGCCGCCACCGGCCAGGCAGCGGGCCGCCAGCTCTGCAAAGCCGGCGTTCACCAGCCGCCGCTTGTGATGGCGCTTCTTGTGCCAGGGATCGGGAAACAGCACCAGTATCCCGTCCAGCGACCGCGGGGCAATGCGCTCGCGCAGCACCTCCATCGCATCCTGGCGCACCACGCGCAGGTTGCTTAGCTCCGCGGCGGCGGCCGCATGCAGCAGGTGCCCCACGCCCGGCGCGTGCACTTCCACGCCGATGAAGTCCCGCTCCGGATGGGCGGTGGCCAGCGCCAGCAGGTTATCGCCATTGCCGAAGCCGATCTCCAGGGTCCGCGGCGCATCGCGCCCGAACAACGCCGGCGCATCGATCGGCCCGCGGCCCGCATCGATGCCGTAGCGCGGCCACAGCAGCTCCAGTGCGCGGGCCTGCGCCGCGGTCATGCGGCCGCCACGCAGCACGTAGCTGCGGATTGCGCGTGTTACTGGCGACCCGCCCAGGCGTAGGTGCCCAGCGATTCGGTGACGAAATTCGACACCACGGCCGCAGTGGCGCGGTCGATGCGCGGGCTGATATACAGCCGGCGCTCCCATGGAGCGGCGGGGAACACCATGCGCAGCACTCCGCGGGTGTCATGCTTGTCGATCACGCTCTGCACTTCGAACAGCACGCCCTTGCCGTGGCATGCGAGCCGCACGCGCAGGTCCTGGTAGGGAAAATGCCCCGCAATGCGGGCGGGGTGTATTTCGTGCAGCGCCAGTTGCCGGAGTATGGAGGCGGTCAGGGCATCGTCGGCCGCGGGCAGGATGAACGGCAGCGAAGAGAGTTCCTGCGCGGAGGCCTCGCGGACGCCGCGCGTCCCGTATATGCCGGCCGCAACCGTGCCGATGAGCGTCGAACCCTGGGCCCGCTCATCCGGCGGCACCGTGATCACCGCCACGTCGACCTTGTCTTCGGCGATGTCCTGCAGGATCCGGTCGCGGTTCTTGTCCGGCAGGAAATTCATCTGCAGTTGCGGATGATCCTCGTAGAACTCCGGCAGTACCGGCCGCAGGAAATCCTCCAGCAGGTGCGCGCCGACGAACACGCGCAGCGCCTGGATCCGCTTGCTGCCCGAACGGCTGATGCTGTCGCAATGCGAGACAAACTGCTGGCTGCAATCACGAAACGCCATGCCTTCCTGCGTCAGCACACAGGAGGCGCCGCGGCGCCTTTCGAACAGTTCGACGCCGAGTTGCGACTCCAGCGAGCGGATGACGTTGCTGATCGCCGGCTGGGATACATCCAGCCGGCTGGCGGCGCCGCTGAAATTTCCGACGTTGCAGATTTCCAGGAACACCTGGATCTGCCGGAAAGTAAACGCGTACATGGGCCTCCCCTGCACATGTCCCACAAGCCATGCTGCGACAGCAGGTCACGCAGACATGATTCGGCCATCAGCAAGAAGTTATGGCAATTGGAAAACCATGGCAATGCCTTCCTGAAAAATGTTTTTTGTGCCGCGGCAGGAACAGGTGCTGCGCGCGCCGGCAGCAACTCGGCCCGGTGCCGGAGGGAGGAATGTGCCGCCCATCGACCAATGCGTGCGTCACGCACGCCGCGGAACGCATGAGTTGTTGCCGGCCGGCGGCGGCGGCCCGTCCGGCAAAGCGTGCTAGGCTTTCCAGCCCTGTTGCGGAGATCCCATGCCCGGCCTGCTGCCCGACGTCGATCCGGACGGACTGCTCGAATTCTCCGTGGTTTATACCGACCGGGCACTGAACCACATGTCGAAGCGCTTCGTGGGCGTGATGCAGGACGTCATCGCCACGCTCAAGAGTGTGTACGGCGCGCAGGGCGTGGCGCTGGTGCCGGGCAGCGGCACCTTCGGCATGGAAGCGGTGGCCCGCCAGTTTGCCGGCCGCGGCACGGCGCTGATCGTGCGCAACGGCTGGTTCAGCTATCGCTGGACGCAGATCCTCGACATGGCGGGTCTCGGCAGTGGCGCCGTGGTCTGCCAGGCGCGCCAGCAGGGCGCGGGCGCGCAGGCGCCATGGGCGCCGTGTCCGGTGGAAGAAGTCGTGGCGGCGATCCGCGCCGCGCGGCCCGGCATGGTGTTCGCGCCGCATGTGGAGACGGCCAGCGGCATCATGCTGCCGGATGAGTACGTGCGCGCCATCGGCGCCGCCGCGCGCGAGGTCGGCGCGCTGTTCGTGCTGGACTGCATTGCCTCCGGCGCGGTGTGGATGGACATGCCGGCCGGCAACATCGACCTGCTGATCTCCGCGCCGCAGAAGGGCTGGAGCAGCACCCCCTGCTGCGCGATGGTGATGCTGGGCGAGCGGGCGCGCGCGGCCATCGATGCCACGCAGAGCTCGAGCTTTGCCTGCGACCTGAAGAAATGGCTGCAGATCGCCGCAGGCTACGAAAAGGGGCAGTCCGCCTATCACGCCACCATGCCCACCGATGGGCTGCTGCGCCTGCGCGATACGATGCAGGAGGCCCGCGACTACGGCTTCGGGAAGCTGCGCGCGGAGCAGATCGCGCTGGGCGCGAAGGTGCGCCAGCTGCTGGAATCGCGCGGCTTTCCCAGCGTGGCGGCCGGGGGCTTCAAGGCCCCGGGCGTCGTCGTGAGCTACACCACCGATCCGGATATCCAGAGCGGCAGGAAGTTCCTCGCGGCGGGATTGCAGACCGCTTCCGGCGTGCCGCTGATGTGCGGCGAGGGCGCCGACTTCCGCACCTTCCGCATCGGCCTCTTCGGCCTCGACAAGTGGCATGACGTGGACCGCACGGTGGCGCACCTGGCCGCGGCGCTGGACAAGGTGGCCGCGGGCTAAAGACAGCGATGCCCGCCGTGGCGCGGATTCGAACATGCTGAAGTTCCTGCTGCGCAGACTTGCCTATCTTGTGTTCCTGGTCGTCGTGGCCACCGCCGTGGCCTACCTGCTGGCCGCGACGCAGCTGAATCCCCGCTCGCGCTACGAAGGCCGCAATCCGCCACCGCCCGAGGCCGTGGTGGATGCCGCGCTGGACGCGATCAACATGAACGACAAGACGCCGGTGCTGCAGCGGCTCGATCGCTGGGCCCGCGGCGTACTGCACGGGGATTTCGGACGAACCATCGACAACACGCCCGTCAACGCGGAGTTCGGCCGGCGCATCTTCGTCAGCCTGCGACTGCTGCTCGTCGGATCCATACTCGGCATGTTGCTCGGCCTGGCCGCCGGAGCCTATGGCGCCGTGAAGCAGTACCGCGTGCCGGATCGCCTGCTGACGCTGTTTTCGTTCGTGGTCCTGTCGACTCCCGTGGTGGTGCTCGCGGTGCTGTACAAGAACGCGGGCATCGCACTCAACAATGCGCTGGGCTTCACCGGCGACACCCGGCTGCTGTACACCACCGGGGAGATCACTCCCGGCCTTGCGACGTGGTCATGGGCGGGCGTGCAGGATCGCCTGGCGCACATGGTACTGCCCTCGCTGGTGCTGATCACCGCGGCCGTGGCTTTCTACGGCCGCTACCAGCGCAGCGCCATGCTGGACGTGCTCGGCAGCGATTTCCTGCGGACGGCGCGCGCCAAGGGCCTGCGCCGCGGGCAAGCCCTGGTCAGGCACGGCCTGCGCACGGCGTTGATCCCGATGGCCACGTTTTTCGCCTACCAGTTCGCGCTGCTGTTCGTCGGCGCCACCTTTACCGAAAAGATCTTCGGCTGGCACGGCATGGGCGAGTATTTCGTCGATTCAGTGACCAACAACGACGTGAACTCGGTGGCGGCCGTCACCCTGTTCGTGGCGGTGCTGGTGCTGGTCGCGGGATTCCTTTCGGACCTGGCCTACGCCATTCTCGACCCGCGGGTCCGCGTGTAACGGGCGGGAGCGGGGATGCAGCAACCTTCCGCCGGCCAGCCGCGCGCATCCGTGCCCGCCGTCACGTCGCGCGCCGTGCTGGTGTGGCGACGGATGCGGCGGCAGCCGCTGGCCATGGCCGGCCTTGCGATCGTGGCGCTGCTGTTCGCGATGGCCTATCTCATGCCGCATTTCATCCCCTGGCGCTATGACCAGCTGGATACGCGCGCCTTCCTGTCGCCGCCTTCGGCGGCGCACTGGTTCGGTACGACGCAGAACGGCTTCGACATGCTCGCGCTGACCCTGCGCGGCATGCAGAAGTCGCTGGTAATCGGCGTGCTCGGCGCGCTGGTGGCGACGGGGCTGGCGGCGGTGGTCGGTGCCTTTGCCGCGTATTTCGGGGGCTGGCTCAACACTGTGCTGGTCGGCGTGGTCGATCTGCTGCTGGTGCTGCCCGCGTTCCTGATCATCGCCATCCTGTCGCCGGTGTTCCAGGGCCGCACCTGGCTGATATTCGTGCTGCTGCTGGCCGCGTTCCAGTGGATGATCACCGCGCGTATCGTGCGCGGCCTGACCCTGTCGCTGAAGGAGCGCGAATTCGTCCATGCGGCACGCTTCATGGGCGTGCCGGGCTGGCGCATCATCTTCCGCCACATCCTGCCCAACATGGCGTCGCTGCTGATCGTCGACGCCACCGTCAACGTGAGCTCGCTGATCCTCGCGGAAGTCGGGCTGTCGTTCTTCGGCTTCGGCGTGCAGCCGCCGGACGTGTCGCTGGGCACGCTGATCGGCGATTACTCCGGCGCGGCGCTCACGTTTCCGTGGGAGTTCTACTTTCCGGCCGGCTTTCTGGTGGCACTGGTGCTGTCCGTCAACCTGGTCGGCGACGGGCTGCGCGATGCGCTGGATCCGGATGCCGGCGCGGGGCGCGGGACATGAGTGCCCGGCCGCTGCTCGAGGTCGAGGACCTCGCGGTCACGTTCCCCGGCACCGACGGACCGGCGCGCGCGGTGCGTTCGCTGTCTTTCGCCATCGCCCCGGGCGAGGTGCTTGGCCTGGTCGGCGAGTCCGGATCCGGCAAGACGGTGTCCTCGCTGGCCATCATGGACCTGCTGCCACGCCAGGCCCGCGTCAGCGGTTCGGTGCGTCTGGAAGGACAGGAGCTGATGGGGCGCCCTGACCGGGAGCTGTCGCTGCTGCGGGGCCGGCGCATCGCGATGATCTTCCAGGATCCGCTGTCGGCTTTCACGCCGGTGTACACGGTGGGGGAGCAGATTGCCGAGGCCATACTGATACACCAGCCGATTGGTCGAGTGAAGGCGCGCGCCCGCGCGGTGGAACTGCTGGATAGCGTCGGGATTCCCAACCCGCAGCGCCGCGCCGCATCGTTTCCGCACGAATTCTCCGGCGGCATGCGCCAGCGCGCCATGATCGCCATGGCCATCGCCAACGATCCCGCGCTCATCATCGCGGACGAGCCCACCACCGCGCTGGATGTCACCATCCAGGCGCAGGTGCTGGACGTGCTGCGCACCGTGCGCGCCAGGACCGGCGCCGCGGTGCTGCTGATCACGCATGATCTGGGCGTGGTGGCCGGGCTCGCGGACCGCGTGGCCGTCATGTATGCCGGCAAACTGGTCGAGGCCGGCAGCGTCGATGACGTGTTCCATCGCGCGCGCATGCCTTACACGCTGGGCCTGCTGGGCTCGGTGCCGCGGCCCGATCGCCTCGCGCGCCAGCCGCTGACACCCATCGAAGGCAACCCGCCCGCGCTCAGCCGCCTGCCGCCGGGATGTCCGTTCAGCCCGCGCTGTCCGCTGCGCATCGAGCTCTGCCGGGAAGCTGAACCTGCGCTGCTCGCGGTGCCTGAGGCCGGTAGCGGACATCTCGCGGCCTGCCATCGCAGCGCCGAGATCGCCCGCGATGGACTGGGTAGCGCGGAGGTGTTCGGCGTGCCGGCGCCACGGGCCGGCGCAGCGGATCGGCTGGCCGCCGGCGAGCCGCGGGTGGTGCTCGCGGTACATGACCTGGTGAAGGAATTCCCGGTGACGCGGGGCGCGCTGTTGCGGCGGCGGGTAGGCACGCTGCAGGCCGTTGCGGGTGTGAGCTTCGAGCTGCACGAACGCGAGACGCTCGGCCTCGTGGGCGAATCGGGTTGCGGCAAGACGACCACCATCATGGAAATCCTCAACATGGAACGGCCGCAGGCCGGCACCGTCCAGGTGCTCGGGCACGACACGGCGCGGATGAGCGCGCGCGAGCGCTGGCGCGTGCGGCGTGACATCCAGGTCGTGTTCCAGGATCCTCTGGCCGCGCTGGATCCGCGCCTGCCGGTCGCGGACATCATCGGCGAACCCCTGGAAACCCACGGCGTGGCTGCCGCGGAGCGCGCTGCGCGCATCGCGGAACTGCTGCGGCTGGTCGGGCTCGAGCCGGAGCATGCGCAGCGCTATCCGCAAGCCTTCTCCGGCGGGCAGCGCCAGCGCATCGGCATTGCCCGCGCGCTGGCGCTGCAGCCGCAGATCGTGGTGCTCGATGAACCCGTCTCGGCGCTGGACGTATCCATTCGCGCCGGCATCATCAACCTGCTCGAGCGCCTGCAGGAGGAGCTGGGCCTGGCGTACCTGTTCGTGGCACACGACCTGGCCGTGGTGCGCCACACCGCCGACCGGGTCGCGGTCATGTATCTGGGCGCAATCGTCGAGATCGGCGCGGTGGATGAGGTATTCGAAAAGCCCCTGCATCCCTACACGCAGGCGCTGCTGTCGGCCATACCCCTGCCGGACCCGCGCAAGGAACGGGCCCGCCGGCGCATCATCCTGCAGGGCGACCTGCCCAGCCCGCTCGCCCCGCCGTCCGGCTGCCGCTTTCATGCGCGCTGCCCGCGTTTTGCCCAGGAACTGGACGATGCGCAGCGCCGCCTGTGCATCGAGCAGCCGCCGGCGCTGGCCGCGCGGGCCGGAGGCGCGCAACATCTGGATGCCTGTCACTATTCGCGGCCTGGACCTGCGATCTGAAAGGCGCAAGCGGGAACCCTGGTCCGAGGCGGAGGGATGGCAATGATCCGGAATCAGTCGGGCGGCGTGGCGAATCTGGCGGCGCTGGCCCTGGTCGTATTGGGCGCGGCCGGTTGCAGCGGAGGCTCCGGCACGCCCGCGCCGGCCGCTTCCACCGCGGCGGCGGCCAAGGTCAACGACATCAACCCGATGCCGCGCGAGAAGCTGCGCGACGGCGGCCGCCTCACCTGGCCGCTCGACCAGATTCCCTCGAACTTCAATTACTACGAGCTCGACGGCACGCTGCAGGACACCGAGTACGTGACATCCGCGCTGATCCCGTCGGCATTCACCAGCAATGCCGCCGGCGTGCCGGTCTGGAACCCCGACCTGCTCGCGGCCGAGCCCGTCATCAGGACCGAGCCGCAGCAGGTGGTGACCTACGAGATCAATCCGCGCGCCGTGTGGTACGAGGGCACGCCCATCACCTGGCAGGACTTCTACTGGCAGTGGATGTCGTCGAACGGCAGGAACAAGGCCTACAAGATCTCGGCCGCGACCGGCTACGAGAACATCGGCAAGATCGAACGCGGCAGGGACGACCGGGAAGTCGTGGTCACGTACAAGGTGCCCTTTGCCGACTGGCAGTCGCTGTTTGGTCCGCTGTACCCGGCCAGCACGAACAAGGATCCGAAGGTCTTCAATGAAGGTTGGGTGAATGCCCCGCTGACCACGGCGGGACCATTCAAGCTCGGCTCCATCGACCACACGGCCAAGACCATTACGCTGGTGCGCAACGAGAAATGGTGGGGCGACCCGCCGAAGCTGGACAGCATCGTGTACCGTTTCATCGACCACAGTGCCTGGGTCGACGCGCTGGCCAATGGCGAGATCGACGCCATGGACATCGGCTCCGATGCCAACCAGTTCCAACGCGCCAGCCAGATTCCCGGCGTCCGGGTGCGCGTGGCCGGTGGGCCGAACTTCCGGCACCTCACCTTCAACGGCAGCAGTCCGGTGCTCGCGGACGTGCGCGTGCGCCGCGCGCTGGCCATGGCCATCGACCGCGTTGCCATCGCGCGCGCGCTGCTCGCTCCGCTGCAGCTCCCGGCCGAGCCGCTGAACAACCACATCTTCATGCGCAACCAGGAAGGCTACGCGGACAACTCGGGCGAGACCGGCACCTACGATCCGGCCAGGGCGGCCAGCCTGCTCGATGAGGCCGGCTGGAAGCTCGATTCGGGCCTGCGCCGCAGGAATGGGCAGGTGCTGACCGTGAAGGGCGTGATTCCATCGGCCGTGCAGACCTCGCGGCAGGAGATGGAACTGATCCAGAACATGCTGGCGCAGATGGGCGTGAAGCTCGACATCCAGACGGTTCCGACCAGTGATTTCTTCGACAAGTACGTGATACCGGGCCAGTTCGACCTGACCCTGTTCTCATGGATGGGCACGCCCTATCCAATCAGTTCGCAGAAATCCCTGTATGCGCAGCCCACCAAGGGTCCGGACGGGCAGCAGGACGTCCAGCAGAACTATGCGCGCATCGGCAGCCCCGAGCTCGACCAGCAGTTCGACCGCGCCAGCCGCGAGTTCGACCGCGCGCGGGCCGAGCAGATCATGAACCAGGCCGACGCCATGATCTGGAACGAGGTTCACTCGCTGACGCTGTACCAGCGGCCCGAGCTCATCGCCTGCAAGACCGGCCTGGCCAACTTCGGCGCCTTCGGATTCGCCCAGCCGTGGCGTTATCAGGACATCGGCTGGATGGCTGCGCCGGATTCGCATTGACGCTCCGGTGGCCGGCAGGCTGGAGCGGGTGATGGGAATCGAACCCACGTTAGCAGCTTGGGAAGC
>DATJXQ010000164.1:0-10945 GCA_035500015.1 Steroidobacteraceae bacterium | reverse complement strand
ATGATCTCGTGCGCCGCCACGCGGCCGCCGCCGATGCGCTTGAGCAGCGTCTGCGAGATCACCGCGCGCAGCGACTCGGACAGCATCGAGCGCACCAGTTCCTTTTCCGCCGCGGGGAACACGTCCACCACGCGGTCGATGGTCTTGGCCGCCGAGCTGGTGTGCAGCGTGCCGAACACCAGGTGGCCGGTCTCGGCCGCGGTGAGCGCCAGGCGGATGGTCTCCAGGTCGCGCATTTCGCCCACCAGGATCACGTCCGGATCCTCGCGCAGCGCCGAGCGCAGCGCCTCGGCGAAGCCCAGCGTATCGCGGTGCACCTCACGCTGGTTGATGAGGCAGCGCTTGGATTCGTGCACGAACTCGATGGGATCCTCGATGGTGAGGATGTGGTCGGGCCGGTTGTCGTTGATGTGGTCGATCATGCCGGCCAGCGTGGTGGACTTGCCCGAGCCCGTGGGCCCGGTGACCAGCACGATGCCGCGCGGCAGCATGCACAGGTCGCGGAAGATCTTCGGCGCGCCGAGATCGTCCAGGTTGACGATGTTCGACGGGATGTTGCGGAACACGGCGCCGGCGCCGCGGTTCTGGTTGAAGGCGTTGACGCGGAAACGCGCCAGCTTCGGGATCTCGAAGGAGAAGTCGGTCTCGAAGAATTCCTCGTAATTCTTGCGCTGCTTGTCGTTCATGATGTCGTACACCATGCTGTGCACCTCCTTGTGGGAGAGCGCAGGCATGTTCACGCGCTTCATGTCGCCGTCCACGCGGATCATCGGCGGCACCCCGGCCGAAAGATGCAGATCCGAGGCATGATTCTTGACGGCAAACGCCAGCAGCTGGGCGATATCCAGGGCCATGAGTGCTCCGCGAGCTTTACCCGGGCAGTATAGTTCACGGCAACGACTCAACCTATGTTAATCACTCCGCAGATTTCAGTCTCCAGGCCCGAGGACGAGCTCGCTGCGCGCGTCGCTGCGGTGCGTGCGCGCATGGCGCAGGCCGCCTGCGCAGCCGGCCGGGATGTGCACTCCGTCACGCTTCTGGCCGTCAGCAAAGGGCATGACCTGTCCCGCGTCCGGGCGGCGCTGGCCCTCGGCCTCGCGGACTTCGGCGAGAACTACTTGGATGAAGCACTGCCCAAGATCCGCGCGCTCGAGGGCAGCGGCGTCCGCTGGCATTTCATCGGCCGATTGCAGGCCAACAAGACGCGGCCGGTTGCCACGCACTTCGACTGGGTGCATGGCGTCGACCGGCTGCGCATCGGCGAACGCCTGTCGGCGCAGCGGCCCTTCCATGCCGCCGCACTGAATGTCTGCATACAGGTGCACATCGCGGATGATCCGGCCAAGGGTGGCGTGCCGCCCGGGGAGCTGCTGCCGCTGCTGCACGCCGTGGCGCCGTTGCCGCGCCTGCGGCTGCGCGGCCTGATGTGCATGCTGCCGCATGACATCGGTGCGGCGGAACAGCGCGCGGCATTCGCCCGGCTCGCCGCGCTGGCGCGCGAGGCGCGTGCCGCCGGCCTGCCACTGGACACGCTGTCGATGGGCATGAGCGCGGACTTCGAAGCCGCCATCACGGAAGGCGCCACCATCGTGCGCATCGGTACGGCGCTGTTCGGCGATAGAATGCAGCCATGACAGCTCCTGCCTCGTTACCCATCACGCTGATCGGCGGCGGCAACATGGCGCGCGCCCTGATCGGCGGCTTGCTGGGCCAGGGCCTCTCCCCGGCGCTGATCACGGTGGCGGAACCGGCCGAGGCCGTGCGCGCCGCACTGGCCGGCGACTTTGGCGTGGCGACCACGGCCGACAACGCGGCGGCGGCGGCCCGCGCGCGCGTGGTGGTGCTGGCGGTGAAGCCGCAGGTCATGGCGCCGGTGGCGCGCGGCCTGGCCGCGACGCTGCAGGCGACGCGGCCGCTGGTGATCTCGGTGGCTGCAGGCATCCGCACCGTGGACCTCGCCAACTGGATTGGCGCCGGCGTGCCGCTGGTGCGCGCCATGCCCAACAGGCCGGCGCTGGTGGGCCTCGGCGCCACGGGCCTGTATGCAGCGGCAGAAACAGGCGCGAGCGAGCGGGAGCTGGCGGACCGGCTGCTGGCCGCCACCGGCCTGGTCGTGTGGGTGCCGCGCGAGAGCGACCTGGAGCTGGTGACCGCACTGTCGGGCAGCGGCCCAGCGTATTTCTTCCGTCTCGCGCAGCTGATGGCCGAATGCGGCGCAGCGCTGGGACTTGATCCCGAGGCATCCCGGCAGCTGGCCGCGCAGACCCTGGCCGGTGCGGGCCGACTGGTGGCTGCGGAACGCACACCCGACCTGGCACGCATGAGCGCGGAGGTTGCTTCAAAAGGAGGCACCACCGAGGCGGCGCTGGAGCGCTTCGCCGCGCTGGGCCTGGACCGGCTGGTGGCTGCGGCCATGCAGGCCGCCGCCGAGCGCGGGCGCGAACTCGCCGCACAATCCGGCCGCGGCTGACGGCGCACATGCAGGGCATCCTCTACATCTTCGACACGCTGGCGACGCTGTACAACTACGCGCTGCTGCTGCGGCTCATCATGCAGCTGTCGCGCGCCGACTTCCGCAACCCCGTTTCCCGCGGCATCGTGCAGCTCACCGATCCGGTGATCCGGCCGCTGCGCCGCGTGCTGCCGCCCGCCGGCAGGATCGACACGGCCTCAGTGGTCGCGGTGCTGCTGTTCGCGGCGGTGAAGCTGTGGCTGCTGCAGGCGCTGGCCGGCTATGCAGCCATCATGCCCTTTGCCCTGCTGCGCGCCACGCTGCTGGAGGTGGCGCACCTCGTGCTCAAGACCTACTTCTTTTCCATTATTCTCAACGCGATACTGTCATTTGTTGCACCGGGTAATTACTCGCCGGCGCAGTCGCTGCTCGCATCCATCTGCGATCCGGTACTCAATCCCATCCGCCGCGTCATTCCTTCCATCGCCGGCCTCGACCTGTCGCCGCTATGGGCGCTCATCGCGATACAGGCGCTGCTCATCGTGCTGCCCGTTGCGTAAAGTGCTTTAAAAAAAGCATTTGCGCGCCTATGCGCATGTGCTATGTTTCGCGCGGACATCAACTCTGCGGGGTATTCCCCGCTGCACAAACATCAACTCGCGGGAGTATCCACACATGGCGAAAAAGGGCGGCGCACCGACCAAATCCGAGATCCTGACATCCATTGCCAAAGACGCGGAGCTGTCGCGCAAGCAGGTCGGCGCGGTCTTCGATTCCCTGCACGGCATCATCAAGAAGAGCCTGCGCAGCCATGGCATCGTCACGCTGCCCGGCCTGCTGAAGCTCAAGGTCGTGAAGAAACCCGCCACCAAGGCCCGCAAGGGCATCAACCCGTTCACGGGCGAAGAGATCATGTTCAAGGCGAAGCCGGCCAGCAAGAAGGTGCGCGCGCTGCCGCTGAAGAACCTGAAGTCCTTCGTGAACTGAAGTATCGCGTCGCGCGCGGCCCAGGCCGCGGGGAAGCCCGGAAAACCGCTGTTTTCCGGGCTTTTTGCGTTTTCAGGGAGCCCGTGCGAGGAAGCTGCCGGCGCGCTCCTGCAGCGTGTTCAGCGCGCCGTGGAAGAAATGCCCGGTTTCCGGCAGCAGCACCACCTGCGGCGGCGGCTGCAGGGCCTGCGTCCATTCCATCACCAGCTTCGGGTCGACCACCTCGTCGTCCTCGCCCTGGATGACCAGCCACGGGCAATGCGGCACCTGGATCTCGCGCGCCGCGGCATAGTGGCTGGCCAGCGCCGGCGCCACTGTCAGCAGCTTTTCCACCCGCCCGACACCGTGCGTGGTACTGGCGCGCAGCGCCACCACACCGCCGAAGGAGAATCCGGCCAGCCACAACCGGGCGTCCGGCCACAGGTGGCGGCCATGGGCGGCCGCAGTCAGCGCATCGCGGATTTCACCCCGCCCTTGATCGAAGCTGCCTTCGCTTGCACCCACGCCACGGAAGTTGAAGCGGATCGTGGCGGCACCCAGTTCGTGCGCGGTGCGCGCCAGCGTGGTGACCACCTTGTTGCCCATGGTGCCGCCATGCAGCGGATGCGGATGGCAGACGACCATGAATGCCGCCGGCTGCGCCACCTGCTGGGGCAGTTCCACCACGGCCTCGATCCGGCCGGCCTCGCCGGGCAGGCCCACCCGCTGCGGCGTGACCAGCGCCATCGCCTCAGCCCGCCGCCGCGCCCAGCAGCTTCAGCAGCAGGCTGTTGAGCCGGCGCGCGTACTCGCCGGGATTGGCGATCTGCCCCTGCTCGGTGAGCTGCGCCTGGTCGTACAGCAGCTGCGCCAGTTCGTCGAAGTCGCTGCCGGTGAGGGCCGCGAGCCGCCGCACCAGCGGATGTTCCATGTTCAGTTCCAGTTCCGGCTTCGCCGGCGGCAGTTCCCCGCGGCCGGCCGCCGCGAGCAGGCGCCGCATCTGCTCGCTCATCTCATCCTCGCCGCGCGTCAGGCAGGCCGGGGATTCGGCCAGCCGGCGGCTGGCCTTCACGCCGGCCACGGCGTCGCCGAGGGCCTTCGCCACCCGCTCGAACAGCGCCTTGTCGGCGGAATCCCCGCCCGGATCGCCATCGGCAGTCTCCGGGGCAGAGCCGCCAAGCTTCGCAAGATCCAGTTCGCCACGCGCGGCGTCCTGGAAGGGTTTGCCGTCGAACTCATGCAGCTGGCCCATGATCCACGGATCCACCCGGTCGCCCAGCAGCAGCACCTCGACCTTGCGGGCGCGCAGCTGCTCGATGAACGGGCTGCCGCGCGCGGCGGTGCGGCTCTCGGCCAGCACGTAGTAGATCTTTTCCTGCCCCGGCTGCATGCGCGCCACGTAATCGGCCAGCGAGACCTTGTCCTCGTCGCCGGCCTCGTGGGTACTGGCGAAGCGCAGCAACGGCAGCAGCTTCTCGCGGTTGGTGAAGTCCTCGGCCACGCCCTCCTTCAGCACCTGGCCGAATTCCTTCCAGAACTTCGCGTATTTTTCCGGATCTTCCTTCGCCACCCTGCCGATCAGCTCCAGCGCGCGCTTGGTCAGCGCGCTCCTCATGGCCTCGACCTCGGCATCCTTCTGCAGCAGCTCGCGCGACACGTTCAGCGGCAGGTCGCTGGAATCCACCACGCCCTTGATGAAGCGCAGGTACAGCGGCAGGAACTGCTCGGCGTCATCCATGATGAACACGCGCTTCACGTACAGCTTCAGGCCGCGCGCCGCGTCCCGCTGCCACAGGTCGAAGGGCGCGCGCGCCGGCAGGTACAGCAGGCTGGTGTATTCGCGCTTGCCCTCGACCTTGTTGTGGCTCCAGGCCAGCGGCGCCTCGCTGTCGTGAGAGATGTACCGGTAGAATTCGGCGTATTCCTCGTCGCTGACCTCGGTGCGCGGGCGCGTCCACAGCGCCTTGGCCTGGTTCACGGCCTCGAAATCCAGCGTGGCCTCGCCGGTCTTCGGCATGTACACCGGGAAGGCCAGGTGGTCTGAATAGCGGCGCACCAGCGAGCGCAGCCGCCAGCTGTCGGCGAACTCCTTCGCATCCTCCTTCAGGTGCAGGATCACCGTGGTGCCGCGCTGGGCGTGGGCGATGGTCTCGATGGTGAAATCCCCATCGGCGGCCGAGCTCCAGCGCACGCCGGCTTCTGCCGGCTCGCCGGCCTTGCGCGACAGCACCTCGACCCGGTCGGCCACGATGAAGGCCGAATAGAAGCCCACGCCGAACTGGCCGATGAGCTGCGAATCCTTCTGCGCGTTGCCCGTGAGCTTGCTGAAGAACTCGGCGGTGCCGGACCTGGCGATGGTGCCCAGGTGGCTGGCGGCCTCCTCGCGCGTCATGCCGATGCCGTTGTCGCGGATGGCGACGGTGCGGGCCTTCTCGTCGGCCGTCACCCACACGGCCAGTTCCTTCTCCTCGCCCGGCAGCCCCGGGTCGGCCAGTGCCAGGAAGCGCAGCTTGTCGTTGGCGTCGGAGGCATTGGAAATCAGCTCCCGCAGGAAAATCTCGCGGTGGCTGTACAACGAGTGGATCATGAGCTTCAGCAGCTCACGCACCTCGGCCTTGAATGCCAGTTTTTCGGGGGCGGCGGCGGTCTCGGGCATGTATCAACTCCGGCAGACGGACAATCCGCCGCCGAAGATAGGGCGCCCGGGGATTATTTCAAGCCTGGCTGGAGGTGACGACGCGTGCGAGCCGGCGCCGGCCCAGGCGGCGGGCCACCGAGTGCGACATGGCGGCCGCGAGGTGCCGGCCGAAGCCCACGAGCTCGTCCAGCTCGTCCCACAGCAGTGCCAGGCGCTCCACGGCTACTTCGGCTTCACCGGGACGTCGGACTCCCAGGACTGGCGGACCTTCTCGGACCAGTTCTTGTAGTTCGACCAGGTATTCAGGTTGCGGCTGATGGCCGCGTGGCGGCCGCGGCCGCGCTTCATGCGGGCGGCCCAGTCGGCGAACAGCTCGGAACTGCCGGGCCCGGGGCGTTCGCCCGAAGTGCTCGTGTCGTCGTGTCCCTCGCCGTTGCCCATCTCGCTCGCCTTGAGGTTCCACGCGGGAACCGTTCCGGAAGAAGTTGCAGCGAGGTTAGTTAATGTGGCGGTTAAATCGACAGGAACTGCTTCACGTCACGACGCGGTAGCACGGCTGGTAGCTGCCGCTGCCCGGCAGCTTCATGCGGCCCTGGGCGACGAAGGCGCGCAGCAGCTCGTCGAGCGGCCGCATCAGCGCCGGCTCGCCGGAGATCTCGAACGGCCCGCGGGCCTCGATGGCTGCGATGCCCTGCTCCTTCACGTTGCCGGCCACGATGCCGGAAAACGCCCGTCGCAGGTTGGCGACCAGCAGGTGCCGCGGCTGGTCGCGGTGCAGCTGCAGGCGCCGCATGTTCTCGTGCGTGGCCTCGAAGGGATGCTGGAAATCCTCGGGTATGGCCAGCAGCCAGTTGAAGGCATAGGAGTCGTTGCTGGCGCGCCGGCCGGCGCGCACGCGCGCCACTTCCGCGACCATGTGGCGCGCCACGCCCGGCGGATCGCCCATGATGAATTTCAGGCGCGCCAGCACCTCGGGACCAATGGCGGCCACCAGGAAGGCCTGGATCTGCTCGAAATACGCGGCGCTCGAATTCGGCCCGGTGAGCACCACGGGCAGGCGCTGCGCCTCGTTGCGCGGGTCGAGCAGGATGCCGAGCAGGTAGAGGATTTCCTCGGCCGTGCCGGCGCCGCCGGGAAACACCACCACGCCATGGGCCAGCCGCACGAAGGACTCCAGGCGCTTCTCGATGTCCGGCATGATCACCAGCTGGTTGACAATGGCATTGGGCGGCTCGGCGGCGATGATGCCGGGCTCGGTCAGGCCGATGTAGCGGCCCGTGGAGATGCGCTGCTTGGCGTGACCGATGGTCGCGCCCTTCATCGGCCCCTTCATCGCGCCGGGCCCGCAACCCGTGCAAACGTCCATGCCGCGCAGGCCCAGCTCGTAGCCCACGCGCTTGGTGTACTGGTATTCGGCCTCGCCGATGGAATGCCCACCCCAGCACACGGCCAGGTTGGGCTTGATCTTGCGATCCAGCGCGCCGGCATTGCGCAGCACGTGGAACACGGCATTGGTGATGTCGGGGCTCTTCGTCAGGTCGAAGCGCCCGCCGGTGTCGATCTCGTGCGCGATGTAGACCACGTCGCGCAGCACCGCGAACAGCAGCTCCTTGATGCCGCGGATCATCTGCCCGTCGACGAAGGCACGCGCCGGCGCGTTGCGGATCTCGAGGCGGATGCCCCAGGGATGGCGCACCACCTGCACGTCGAAATCCGCGTAGCGTTCGAACAGCAGCTTGGCGTTGTCGCTGTCGCTGCCGGAGTTGAGCACCGCCAGCGCGCACTTGCGGAACAGCGGATGGATGCCGCCCCGTCCCTCGCCGAGCAGGATCTCGATCTCCGACTGCGAGAGCATTTCCAGGCTCCCGCGGGGGCCGACGCTCGCGTCGACGAGATCCGGCAGATCGATCGTGGCTTCCAACTGCTTGGCCGCTTCAGGGCAGGATGTCGATCGGCGTGTTGTACTGCGTCAGCATCCAGATCTCGAGCATGTCGGAATCCGACACCGCGATGCAGCCGTCGGTCCAGTCGCGGCTGTAGTAAGCCGGCTCGCGCCGCAGGCGGTTTGGCAGACCGTGGATCATGATCGAGCCGCCCGGATCCCAGCCGTTGGCGTGCGCGCGGCGCAGGTCGAGATCGTTGGGATAGGACACCTGGATGGAGAGGAAGTAATCGCTGCGCGGATTGCGCCGCGTGAGGTAGTAGCGGCCCTCGGGCGTGCGGAAATCCCCGGCGCGTTCCTTCTGGCCTGCCGGCACCAGGCCCAGCGACACGCGGATGCTGCGTAATACCTGTTCGCCGTGCATCAGATCCATGCGCCGCGCGGCCTTGTACACCACCACGCGGGTGGCCACCGGCAGTTCCTGCACGGTGGCGGCCGCCGCGCCGCCGCCGGGCGCCGGCGTGAACAGCGCATCGGCGTGTACCGTGGCCGCGAGGCACAGTGCGCCGCAGAGCAGCGCCGGCAGGCCCTTGAAGCGTAAACTCGCCATCGCGGCGCGCATTATAGTGGAACAATTCGCGCGAATCGCCGACCCGGCCACAAATGCGCGAGGTCGCCCCGGGGCGGCGGCGCGGCCGCTATTCGGGCACGACGACTCCGGAACCACCCATTTCAGCCGGCATGTCGCGCATCTTCGGCAAGCCGTCGTGCATGCGCAGCCGGGTTTCGCCGTAGTTCACGTGGATGCCCGGCTTGAAGGGCAGATCCGGTATCGAGGCGGCATACGCATCCACCAGCCCCATGCCCGGGTGCGCGGTGAACAGGTGCCCGCCGCAGGCACGACACCACTGGCGCGCGCTGGCCGGCGTCTTGTTGAAGGTACCGATCAGCTCGGCGCCGCGCGTGACCTGCAGCGCCTGCGGCTTCCACAGCGTGAAGGCATTGACCGGCGCGGCCGACCAGCTGCGGCAGGATTCGCAGTGACAGTAACCCATGGCTTCCGGCGCACCGTTCACCGTGAACTGCACCGACCCGCAGAAACAAGCACCTTTGAACATGTCCGTGATCCCCGTATGGCCCGGGCCGTAGTATCGTGCCCGCTCCGCACCAGCGAAGTGCCCCAGACGCCGCGCGTATAGTCCGAAACTCCATGGATGCGCTGTCAGACGTGCTCAAGTCCGTGCGCCTGGAGGGCGCGGTGTTCCTGGACGCGGAGTTCGCCGCGCCCTGGTGCCTTGCCGGCCGCTTTGGCCTCGCCCGCGCGCGCCGCCGGCTGCCGGCCGCCGGGCACGTGGTGTTCTTCCACTTCCTGCTCGAAGGCCATTGCCGGGTGCGGCTGGCCGACGACACGCAGGTAATCGAAGTAGCCGCGGGCGATGTAGTGCTGTTCCCGCGCGATGACCGGCACCTGATGGGCAGCGACCTGCGCCTCACGCCCATCGACACCGAGGCTGCCGCCGCGCGCGACGATCCGGAATTCAACCGCATCCGCATGGGCGGCACCGGTGCGAGGACGCGCTTCGTCTGCAGCTACCTGGCCTGCAGCCGCGGCATCAGCCGGCTGCTGTTCGAGCCGCTGCCCCGCCTGCTGCGCATACCGGTCGGCGACAGCGCGGCCGCCGTGCCCATCCGCGAGCTGCTGCGGCTGGGCGTGCAGGAGACCGCCGCCGAGCGGCCCGGCGGCGCCTCCATGCTGGCCCGGCTCGCCGAGCTGCTGTTCGTCGAGGCACTGCGGCGCCACGTGGCCAGCCAGCCGCCGCAGGGACAAGGCTGGCTCGCCGCCGCCGGCGATGCGCAGGTGGGACGGGCGCTGACCCTGCTGCACCGGGAGCCCGCGCGCGCCTGGAACGTGGCATCGCTGGCGCGTGCCGTGGCGCTGTCGCGCTCGGCGCTGGCCGAGCGCTTCACCGCGCTGGTGGGCGAGCCGCCGATGCGCTACCTGACACGCTGGCGCCTGGCACTGGCGGCGACCGAACTGCGCGGCACTCCGCACAGCATCAAGGCGATCGCGCGCGGCGCCGGTTATGAATCCAGCGCCGCCTTCCATCGCGCCTTTGCGCGCGAATACGCGATGACACCGGCGGCATGGCGCCGCGGCTGAGGAGAACGCCATGTCGAAGCTGATTCCCTGCCTGCTGCTGTGGTGCGCGCCGCTCGTCGCATCGGCGGCGGTGACCACCACGCCGGAGCCCGTGCCCCGGCCCGGCCAGATCGAAGTGGATGGCCGGCAACGCGAGTACCTGCTGGTCACGCCATCGGGCCTGCCCGCCGGGCCGCGTCCGCTGGTGCTGCTGCTGCACGGGCACCTGGCCACCGCGGCCAATGCACTGGGCGCCGGCCGCTCGCCCTCGCCGCTGTCGGCGTGGCTGTCGATCGCCGCGCGCGAGCAGATCCTGGTCGCGGCGCTGCAGGGCGTGAAGGGCAGCGACAATCGCACTGGCTGGAACGACTGCCGTGCGGACGCCGACAACAATCCCGACACCGACGACGTGGCCTTTGCCGCCGGCGTGACGCGCCGGCTGGTCGACGCAGGACGCGTCGATCCGCAACGCATCTATGTGATGGGCATGTCCAACGGCGCCTTCATGAGCCTGCGGCTGGCGCTGCAGATGCAGCCGCGGCCCGCCGCCATCGCTTCGGTCGCCGGCGCGATGGCGCAGCAATCCGAATGCCCCGACGCGCCGCGTGCAGTCTCGGTGCTGCTGATCCACGGCACTGCCGATCCGCTGGTGCCCTATGGTGGCGGCGAGGTGGGCCTGGGCAGCCGGCCTGACCGCGGCGGGGCGCAGAGCGTCGCGGCCACGCGCGATTACTGGCTGCAGGCCGATGGCCTGCAGAAAGCACAGCCGGTGCACTACCGCTTCCCGCACCAGGGTGATGACGACACCAGCGCCAGCCGTGAAACCTGGGGACCGGACAAGGGGCCACAGGTGGAGGTCATCACCAT
>DATJXQ010000163.1:0-8636 GCA_035500015.1 Steroidobacteraceae bacterium | reverse complement strand
TGGCGTACGCACTGCTCGCACCCGTGGCCTTGCTGCTGCTGCGGCTGTGGTGGGCGAGCTGCCGCATCGTCGCGGTCAGCGGCGCGGAACATCTCGATGCGGCGCTGGTCGCGGCGCCGTCGCTGCTGCCCTGCTACTGGCACCGGCACCAGTTGTTCTGCGGCCGCTGGCTGCAGCTGCAGATCCGTCGCGGGCTGAAGCTTGGCGTACTGGTCTCCCCATCCGTGGATGGCGAGGTGCCGGCCGCCATCGCCCGCTGGCTCGGTGTCGCCGTGATCCGCGGCTCCTCCACGCGCACCGGCGCGCGCGCGCTGCGCGACTACCATGAGCTGCTGGTGCGGCAGGGCGTCTCGCCGGTGATCACGCCCGACGGGCCGACCGGCCCGGCACGTCGTTTCAAGCCCGGCGCACTGCTGCTGGCGCAGCTGTCGGGCCGACCGCTGTTGCCGATGGCCTTCGCGGCCTCGCGCGCCTGGTCCTTTGGCTGGGATGGTTTCGTGCTGCCATGGCCGGGATCCCGCATCGCCATCGCCATCGGCGCGCCCGTGTATGTGGATGCGCGGTTGCCGCTGCGCGAGGAATCCGTAAGCGAAGGGCTGCGGCTGCGCATGGAGCAGGAGCTGCGCCGCCAGTTCGAAACGGCCCGGGCGGCACTGGCCGCATGAACTCCCAGGTGCCATCCGCGCGTCGCGATCTCGGGCTGCTGCTGCTGGCCGGCGTGGTGCTGATCGCCGCCGGCATCGGGCTGCGCGATCCCTGGCCGGCCGACGAGCCGGTGTACGCGCTGCTCGCGCGCACCATGCTGCGCACCGGCCATTGGCTGATCCCGATGGTGGGCGGCGGGTTCTTCCCGGACAAGCCGCCGCTGCTGTTCTGGCTGCAGGGCTTCTGCTACTGGCTGACCGGTTCCGAGCGCGTCGGGTTCCTGCTGCCCTCGCTGCTGGCCGGGCTGGGCACGCTGGCACTCGTCTACGACCTCGGGCGGCGCCTGTGGAACCGCGAGGCGGGCTGGTATGCCGCCTGGCTGCTGCTGTTCACGGTGCAGTTCACGCTGCAGGCGCGGCGCGGGCAACAGGACGCGCTGCTGATGTTCTGCACGGTGCTGTCGCTGTACTGCCTGCTGCGCCAGCTGCTGCTCGACGGTGGCTGGTGGTGGGTCGTGGGCGCGGGGCTTGCCGCCGGATTCGGCACTCTGGCCAAGGTCGTCGGCTTTCTCTCTTGCTTCGTGCTGGTGCCCTGGCTGTATGCGGTATGG
The DNA here is from genome assembly GCA_035500015.1 of Steroidobacteraceae bacterium. Classification (GTDB taxonomy): domain Bacteria; phylum Pseudomonadota; class Gammaproteobacteria; order Steroidobacterales; family Steroidobacteraceae; genus ZC4RG30. The sequence goes on along the minus strand of DATJXQ010000163.1, from coordinate 7,381 downwards.
CGCGGATGGCCCGGCGTGAAATGGCAGCGGCCACTGGCCATGTGGCTGCTGGGCCCGGCGGCGTGGGGCATTGTGGTGGGCGCATGGCTGCTGCCGATCTGGCTGCAGGCGCGACACGATGCGGCGATCGCGGGCTACTTCCATGAGCTGGTGGTGACGCAGACCTTCGGCCGCTACGTCGCGCCGTGGCATCACTTCATGCCGGCCTGGTACTACCTGCAGGTCATGGCCACACTGTGGCTGCCCGCCGTGGCGCTGCTGCCCTGGCTGGTGCCACGCTGGAAGGCGGCGCTTGCGCGGCGCGAGGCGCGCGTGCTGCTGCCGCTGGGCTTCGTGGTGCTCTATGTGCTCTTCTTCACGCTGAGCCGCGGCAAGCGCGATGTCTACCTGCTGTCGGCGCTGCCGATGCTGGTGCTGCCGGCGGGTTATCTCATGCCGGAGCTGCTGCAGCGGCGCGGCGTGCAATGGCTGTTGCGCGGCCTCGTGGTGCTGGTGATCGCCGCCTGCGCGGGGCTGTTCGCATGGGTGCGGTGGATCGATCCGGCGCGCGGCGCGGCACTGCTGGCCAGCGGCGGCGTCACGAGCGCCGCCCCGCTGGCGGCCCTTGCGCTGGCTGCACTGGCTGCGCTGCTGGCCTGGGGCAGGCGCGGCGCGCAGCATGCGCTCGCCATTACGCTGGCCGCCGGCTGGCTAATTGCCGCGCTGTGGATCTTCCCGCAGATGGACGGCACGCGCTCGGCGCGCGACTTCATCGCGCGGCTGGAACGTGTCGCCCCGCCCGGCCTTGCGCTGGGCCTGCTGGCCTACCACGAGGATTTCCTGTGGCAGCTGCACCGCCCGTCGGTCAACTTCGGCAACCGCCGCTTTCGCGAGGGCGAGCAGGAAGCCTACGACGCCGCCGCCTGGCTGAATGCCGCTGCCGACCGGCAACTGCTGGTGCCCGCGGCCATGCTCGCGCTCTGCTTTGCAACGGCCAGCCATATCGAGGATGTCGGCCGCGCCAGCGGCGCGGACTGGTACCTGGTGCGAGGCAGTCCGTCGGCCGGGTGCGTGGCGCGCGGCAATGCCGGCCGCGCCCTGTACTATGCGCCCTGAGCCGTTTGCCCTCGGGGAGTAGGGGCCCATGCGCCTGTCCATCGTCGTGCCCTGCTACAACGAATCCGCCGTGCTCGCCGACAGCACGCGGCGGTTGCGGCTGGTGCTGGAGGAGCTGCGGCAGAAGGGCAAGATCGCCGCCGCCAGCAACCTGTGGCTGATCGACGATGGCAGCACCGACGATACCTGGCCGCTCATCCGGCAGCTGGCCGCCGCGCATGCCGACGTGGTGGGCGTGAAGCTGTCGCACAACTGCGGCCACCAGAACGCATTGCTCGCCGGCATCGAGCAGGCCGACGGCGAGGCTGTCGTCACGCTCGACGCGGACCTGCAGGACGACATCACGGCCATCGAGGCCATGGTCGATGCGCATGCGGCGGGCAGCGAGGTGGTGTTCGGGGTGCGCCGCGATCGTGGGCAGGATTCGCCCTTCAAGCGCGGCACGGCGCGCGCCTACTACCGGCTGCTGCGCGTGCTCGGCGTGGAGGTGGTGCCCGACCATGCCGACTTCCGGTTGCTGGGGCGCGCCGCGCGCGGCGCGCTGCTGGCGCATCCCGAAGGCAACCTGTTCCTGCGCGGGCTGGTGCCGCGGCTGGGTTTCCGCAGCACACGCGTGCTGTATGAACGGCAGCCGCGAGCGCAGGGCCGCAGCAAGTACTCGCTGGCGCGCATGCTGGGGCTTGGCATCGACGGCATCACCTCCTTCAGCGCGGTGCCGCTCAGGATGATCGCGGCAGTGGGCGCCTGCCTGTTCGTCATCGCGATGGCCGTTTCGCTGTGGGTGCTGGGCGTGCGCCTGTTCACCGCGCGCGCCATTCCCGGTTGGGCTTCCACCACGCTGCCGATCTATGCGCTCGGCGGAGTGCAACTGCTGTCGCTGGGCCTGGTGGGCGAATACGTCGCCAAGATCTATATGGAAGTGAAGCGCCGGCCGCGATACCTGGTTGAACAGGTAACCCGCGACCAGCAATCCTATTTGCAACAACAAGTTGTAGCCGATTCCTCATCGGATATGACAGAATCCGGCCGTAACTGCCGCACGGTGAAATGAGGCGCCAGTCGTGGCGGTGGGCGGTCCGGCTCTGCAAGACTGCCGCAAGGTAAGGGGAAATATCGGGAAATGTCTTCGACCCGGCCGGTTCCACCCGTCGATCCAGGCGCCACCGACGTGTTCGCCGATGCCCTGTGGGCGGCGCGGCGCAGCGTGCTGCCCGGGCTCGACGTCGAGTGCACCAAGGCCGCGGTGGACCTGCAGAACATCACCGCCGTCACGCAGGGCACCATTCTTGCTTCGGCGCTGGAGACACTGCGCCGGTCGGCCGGCGCCGACGTGGCGTGCCTGGCATTGCTGGATGAGGGCGGCGCGCGTTTCGAGCGGCTCACGGTTGCGCAACCTGCGGATGGTGGCTTCCGCCCCGCGGAGCTGCGCGGCGCCGAGCTCGCCGATTTTCCGTTTCTGGCATCGCGCTTCGAGCACCTGCGGCTGACCGAATATCGCGACACCGCCGTTCCGGGTCGCGAGGATCTGGCGGAAACGCGGCGCCTGGCCGCGCTCGGTGCCTCCTCGCTGCTGGTGGTGGCGCTGCACATGCAGCACCGGCCGGCCGGTCTGCTGGCGCTGGGCAAAGTCACCGGCCGCGGTTCATGGGACGAGAACGCGCCGCTGCTGCTGAAGCTGTTCGGGGCCAGCCTGGCTTCCGGCCTGGAGCGGCTGGCCATCTCCACGCGCTACGCCGAACTCGCCGAACGCCACGCGCTGATCGAAGCCGCCTCCAGCGAAGGCATGTGGGACTTCAGCTTCGACGACAACCGCCTGTACGTCTCGGAGCGGTGGAAGGCGATGATGGGCTACACGCACCTGGGCCCCGACGACATCGTGGACTGGCGCGGCATGGTGCATCCGGACGACCTGTCGCGCGTGCAGGAGGCCATGTTCGGGCATGTCTCCGGCGGCGCGCCGGTGTTCGAGAGCGTGCACCGCATGCGCCACGGCAGCGGGGAATACCGCTGGGTGATCAGCCGCGCCAAGGGCCGCTTCGATGCACAGGGGCGTCTGCAGCGGCTGATCGGCGTGGAACTGGACATTACCGAGCGCAAGGTCTACGAGGAGGCGCTGTTCCGCGAGAAGGAAAGCGCGCAGATCATGCTGCAGGCCATCGGCGACGGGGTAATTACCACGGACGCCGATTCGGTGATCGACTACATCAACCCGGTGGCCGAGAACCTCACCGGCTGGCGCCTCGAGGACGCCATGGGTCGCAACGTGGACGAGGTGTTCCGCGCCTTCCACGAAGAGACCTGCGAGCCGCTGGAAAATCCGCTGACCGGCAGCATCCGCCGCGCGCGGCCGATGAAGTCCGGGCGGCCGATGCTGATGATCCGCCGCGACGGCAACGAGCTGTACGTGGAGAGCACCGCCGCGCCGATCCGCGACGGCGTGGGCAAGGTGGTGGGCGCGGTGCTGGTGTTCCACGACGTCAGCGAGAGCCGCGAGCTGAACCGCAAGCTGTCCTATCACGCCAGCCACGACGCGGTGACGGGCCTGGTGAACCGGCGCGAGTTCGAGAGCCGCATCGAGCGGGCACTGCAGAGCGCGCGCGCCAAGGAAGGCTCCTATGCGCTGTGCCACCTGGACATCGACCAGTTCAAGATGATCAACGATTCCTGCGGCCACGCCGCGGGAGACACGCTGCTGGGCCAGATCGGCGCGCTGCTGAAATCCCGCATCCGCTGGCGTGACACGCTGTCGCGGCTGGGCGGCGATGAGTATGGCGTGCTGCTGGAATCCATTACGCTGGAGGACGCGCTGCGCACCGCCGAGGTGCTGCGCGAGGCGGTGAAGGGCTTCCGCTTCGAGTGGGAGGAGCGCGTGTTCAAGCTCTCCGCCAGCGTCGGTGTGGTGCCGATCACCGCGGACAACGAGGACGTGGCTTCCATTCTTTCCGCGGCCGAGGGCGCCTGCGCCGCCGCCAAGGAGCAGGGCCGCAACCGCGTGCACAGCTTCGCCGAGAACGACATCGAGCTGATGCGCCGCCGCCGCGAGACGCAGTGGGCCACGCGCATCAGCCAGGCTCTGGACGACGGCCGCTTCGACCTGTACCGCATGCCCATCATGCCGCTGAAGAACCGCGAGGAGGGCGAGCACTACGAGATCCTGGTGCGCATGCGCGATGAAACCGGCAAGATCATCTCGCCCGACCACTTCATCGCCGCCGCCGAGCGCTACAACATCACCCCGGCCATCGACCGCTGGGTGATCGAGAACACCTTCCGCTGGCTGGTCTCCGAGGCCGACGAGCGCGAGCGGCTGTCGATGTGCGCCATCAACCTGTCGGCGCAGAGCCTGGGCGACGACAAGTTCCTGCCGTTCATCATCGAGCAGTTCCAGAAGAGCGGGCTGGACGCCTCCAAGATCTGCTTCGAGATCACCGAGACCTCGGCGGTGGCCAGCTTCTCGCAGGCCAACCGCTTCATCCGCTCGCTCAAAGAACTGGGCTGCAAGTTCTCGCTGGATGACTTCGGCACCGGCATGTCCTCGTTCAACTACCTGAAGCAGTTCCCGGTGGATTACCTGAAGATCGACGGCAGCTTCGTCCGGGGCATCCTGAACGACCCCATCGACCGGGAGATGGTGCGCTCGATCAACGAGATAGGCCGCCTGACCGGCAAGCAGGTGATCGCCGAGTTTGCGGAAAATCCGGAGATCATCGAGACGCTGCGGCAGCTGGGCGTGGATTACGCGCAGGGCTACGGCATTGCGCAGCCGAGCCGGCTCAGCAAGAATCCCCTGCCGGGCGGTTGATCGCACGGCTGCCGGATCGCGCGGCGCCCAAGAATTAAGAATATCTGCCTGATCGTCCAGGGCGGCGCGCTTCGGGGAAGGGAATATCCGTTCGCCTTGCCAGGGAGGGATCATGAAACGCTTTGCCCCGTGGATCGTCGGTTGTCTGGTGGCGACCCTTGCCGCCTGTGGATCCGGTGGCGGTGGGTCCGCCACGCCTGCGCCGCCGGGCGCGCCGGCCGGCCTCGGCGCCACCGCCGGTCCGACCCAGGTGGCGCTCACGTGGAGCGCCGTCAGCGGAGCGACCACCTACAGCGTGTACCGCTCCACCTCCGCGGGCGTGGCGGAGACGACAGCCAATCGCATCGCTGCCGGCCTGAACTCGGTGGCGTATACCGACACGGGGCTGACCAATGGCATCACGTACCACTACGCGGTGACCGCCAGTAATTCCGGCGGCGAGAGCGGGGAATCCAGCGAGGTGGCCGCCACGCCTCAGCCCGCGAAGCCGAATGCGCCTGCCGGGCTGGGCGCCAATCCCGGCTCGACCCAGGTGGCGCTTGCGTGGAACGCCATCAGCGGAGCGACCTCCTACAGCGTGTACCGCTCCACCGCCGCGGGCGTGGCCGTGACGGCGGCCAATCGCGTGGCCTCGGGCCTGAACTCGGCGGCGTACACCGACATGGGCCTGGCCAATGACACGACGTATTACTACGTGGTGACCGCCAGCAATGCCGGTGGAGAAAGCGCGGCGTCCAATGAAGTCTCCGCGATGCCTCAACTTGCGAAGCCTGATGCGCCGACCGGATTGGGCGCGACGCCCGCTTCGACCCAGGTGGCGCTCACCTGGAGCGCCATCGCCGGGGCCACTTACAGCGTGTATCGCTCCACTTCGGCAGGCGTGGCGGTGATGGCGGGTAACCGTATCGCTTCCGGCCTGAGCTCGGCGGCGTACACCGATACGAGCCTGGCCAATGGCACCACGTATTACTACGTGGTGACCGCCAGCAATGCCGCGGGAGAGAGCGTGGCATCCGGCGAGGTGTCAGCGACGCCTCAGGTTGCGGCGCCGGGCGCGCCGACCGGACTGGGCGCGATTCCCGGTTCGACCCAGGCGACGCTCACGTGGAATGCCATCAGCAGTACCACCTACAGTGTTTACCGCTCCACCTCTGCCGGCGTGGCGGTGATGGCGGGCAACCGTATCGTTTCCGGCCTGAGCTCGCCGGTGTACATCGACATGGGCCTGGCCAATGGCACCACGTATTACTACGTGGTGACCGCCAGCAATTCCGGGGGCGAGAGCGGGGCATCCGGCGAGGTGGCGGTCAGGCCGCAGGCTGCCAGCGCCGCGGACCTGCGCATCTCGGAGGTGGGCAGCGCGTACTATGGGAATGGCTCCTTCTGGTTCGAGGTGTACAACGGCACCGCCGCCGCGGTAAACCTGAGCCAGTATTCGCTGCGCGCGAACTGGGGCAATGTGGTTTCCTCCGCATTCGTCTCCGCGGGCTTGCAGACCGTGGCGTTGCCGGCCGTGTCCATCCCGCCCAGCGGCTACCTGATCGTGCGGGGCAATCCGTCTGGCGCGGGCTACTCGGGCACGGGTCAGATCTACATCACGGACGCAAGCGGCAATTACCCGTACTGGACCTCCGGCGGTTTCCTCGAGCTGGTGAAGTCCGGCGCGACCGTGGACTTCGTGCGCTGGGGCGCGAGCACCCAGGCGCCGCTCACATCCACTGCGTGGATTTCGGGTTCGGCTACCGCTCTGCCCAGGAAGCACCCTAATGGCTACCGTCGTCATGGACAGCGCGTGGATTTCGGGTTCGGCTACCGCTCTGCCCAGTGCGGCCGCGTCTTATGGCTACAGCCTGGCCCGCGATGCCGTGAACGCGGATACGGATGCGGCCGCCGACTGGACGGTGCGCGCCTTTGCCACGCCCGGCGGGCCCAATGACGGCAACTGCTCGACGGACGCGGATGGGGATGGCATCCCCGATTGCGCCGAACTGCCGGGCACCACGTTTGCCGGGCTGCCTTACTACGACTGGGGCGCGCGACAGGGGCAGAAGGACATCTTCATCGAGCTGGATTACATGACCTCCGCCGATCCCGGCATAACTCCGCGCAAGGAAGCGCTGGACAAGGTGGTTGCGGCTTTCGCGGCCAGGGGTTATGCCGTGCACTTCGACACGGGCACCCTGTATTCGGCCACTATCGACCCCGCCAGCTACAACCTGGGTGGCGGCAATGCACTCACGTTTGCGCCGGGCCTGAGCCTGGTTGCGGGGACGGGCATTACCAGCCTGTACCAGTACAAGGCCGCCAACTTCGACGTGCGGCGCCGGCCGGTATTCCACTACCTGATCTTCGGCAACTCGCAGCTCGCCAGCGGTGCCGCGGGTTCCTCGGGACTGGCGGAGCTCAACGGAAACGACTTCCTCGTGACCCTGGGCGGATGGGGCCTGACGGCATCCACCACCGCGGCGCTCAACGAGCTGATCA
>DATJXQ010000162.1:0-8530 GCA_035500015.1 Steroidobacteraceae bacterium | reverse complement strand
CGAAATGCTCGAAGGGAGACCTGTTTCCCGAGCGGTGCTGATTGAACCAGTTCCGGATACCGCGTCCCGCCCGGGATTGGCATCCTTCCGTCGCAGCCGCCGGCAAGCCGGGTGCGTCCGGCCGCGCGCCGGTCATCGGGATTCTCCTGCACGATCTGGCCATGGGTGGCACCGAGCGTACCGCCATCAGGCTTGCCAACGCCTGGACCAGGCGCGGCTGCCGGGTGATCCTGTATGTCGGAGAAGCGGCAGGCGCACAGCGCGAACTGGTCGGCGCCGGTGTGGAGATACGCGCTCCCGGGCGGCCTGTTGTCCGTGGTCCGTTGTCGCGACTGCGTCTTGGCCGCTGGTTCGGCCGATGCTGCGCGAGCGATGGGCTCGACGCGGTGTTTGTGCCCGGCAATTTCTATTTCTCGACCATCGGCGACGTCCTGGCTGCGACGCGCGGCACCGTGCCGGTCTACGCGAAGATCAGCAACAGCCTGTGGCGGCCGGACAGGTCCGTGCTGCGCAATCGCTTTTTTTCGATGCTGACCCGCTGGCGCCTGCGCCATGTCACGGGCCTGGTGGCCATGTCCTCGGGGCTGGCGCAGGAGGCGCGCCGCCTGCTCGGATCGGAGGCGCGGCTGACCGTGGTCCCCGAACCGGTTCTCGAGGCGTTGCCACCGCCCACGGACGACGGGCGCAGGCGCTGGCATCTCTGCGCAGTCGGCCGGCTCGCGCCGCAGAAGAACTTCGCGCTGCTGCTGCGCAGCCTGGCGCGCCTCGGGGATCTGCCGGTAACCCTCGACATTGCCGGCGACGGCGAACAGCGGGAAATGCTGCAGCAACTGGCCCGCACGCTGGGAGTGGCCGATCGCGTCAGGTTCCTTGGCACCGTCAGTGACGTGCTGCAACGCCTGGCGCAGGCCGAAGTCATGGTGCTCACCTCCGACTTCGAGGGCTACCCGGCCGTTATCGTCGAGGCACTGTCCGTCGGTACATTCGTGGTGGCACGCGACTGCTCGCCCGCGATCGGAGAGGTGCTGACCTCCGCCGGGATGGGCTGCGTCGTCGCGGGCGCCGATCCCGGGCGCTTCGCGGCGGCGGTGCGCGGTTACCTCGGCAACCGGACGCGCGACACGCAGCGGATGCGCGACATCGCGGCCACGCACCTCGTGGAGGAGGTGGCCTCCCGCTACCTGGCCTTGTTCGGGTTCGGGGCGGAACCTTCAGGAGGAACCCATGCCGCCTGACGCGATGCGGGCGCCCGGGATTGCCGCCGCGTCGCGGTTCGCCCCGCCATTTCCCGCGAGGAAGCGCAGCAGCGCTTCCGCGGCCCGCAGGCTTGCCGGCCGGTCCGACGGCTCGAAGGTGCGCGCGCACATGGTCTGCTGCACCTGAAGATACTGCCTGCGGTGGGTTGCCACCGCCTGCTCCAGACCGCGCGCCAGCTCGCCCGGCGACTCGATGACCGGTCCGGCTAACCAGTGCCCGAAACTCGGGTCGTGCAGCCAGCGGCGACCATGGGAGTTCAGGAACAGGCAGGGCCGCGGACGATTCAGGTATTCGTACACCTGGCTGCTTGCATCCCCCAGGTAGATGTCGGCCGCGAGCGTGTAGCTCATGTCGGTGCAGGCGCGGCTGCCCAGATCGATGTGGATGTTGGGCGAGCGCAGGTAGCGGCGGTCGAGCCGGCCGGCTGCGGCGATGCGCAGGCGATCGATGCTGACCACGAAGCGCCGTTCGAACAGCATCACGTGCGGGGCGAATATGAGATGGTAGTCCTCGTTGTCGACGAAAAAGTCCAGCACCTCCCGGCCGTGCCGGTACCAGGACGAAAGGTGCGGGGAAGAATGCGGGTTGTAGAGCACCACGGGTCTCGCGGGCAGGGCATGCATCAGCTGCACGGTGGGCTTCGCGATGTCGAACTTGGGATAACCCACGACACTGATCCGGGCCGGTGATACTCCCGCCTCGCGGATCAGCCGTTCGCGGATCTTGCTGCCCGAGCACAGTACATGGTCGAACTCCGCGCTGGCCTTGTCGAAGCCGATGGCGCGGTCGCCCGCACCGTGGCGCGTGTGCACCAGCAGCGGCCGGCGCAGGCCATGCAGCCGGCGCAGCAGCAGCGAGGTCTTCTCGGCGACCACCAGCACGTCGAGGCTGCGGAAGAAATCCAGATTGTCCCGGTATACCAGCGCGCGGGCGGCGGGCAGCAGGCCGCCGAGCAGTCGCGACACCCGGGCGGTACCGGGCCGCAGTCCCAGATGCACGTGCTCGATGTGCGTGCCGACCAGGGGTTCTCCCAGCCGTCGCACCTCGGCGGCCAGCCGCTCGTTGGTGGTGGCGACGATGATTTCGCCGGCAAAGCCGCGACGCGCCAGTGCCATGGCGATCGGCAGGCTGTGCGCCACCTGGTGGATCTGCTCGTGGTTGAACAGGAAACCGACACGCATTTCAACCACTGAAGACGCCACGAGCCGGCGGCCGCCGCAGTTGCGGTGTTCGCGGACCTTGGCGAGTGTCGGTTTGGCGCTACAGGCTTCGCTGGTCGGCATGACGGCTTGGGAAGGCAGGGCGGGCCCGCGAAATGGTTTCCAGATCAGTAGCTTGTGTGCTGCAACTGCAAATTGGCTGCACTTGTTAGTGTGGCACCCCGCCAGTATTCTTCGCGGGCATGAGACAGGCGATGCGCATGAATGACCGGGCAGAAGAGGTTGCGGGCGAGTTGCCCACCGGCGAACCGCGCGAGGAGAGCGCATCCGCCTGGATCCGTCAGGCGCGCGATGCCGTCAGTGGCCTCGAGCAGCGTTCCGCGCTCATCTACTGGACGGATTTCCTGCTGAGCTGCGGCGGCGCCTGGACGCTGGCAGTGCTGTTCTTCCGCGCTCCCGGCTGGGGACCGCTGGCGCTGCTGGAGCTGCTCGGCTCGGCCATCCTGTTCTTCCGCACCGGCACCTTCATCCACGAGATCATCCACTTCCGCCCGGGCGAGCTGCAGTGGTTCAGGCGCGCGTGGAACCTTGGCATGGGCATTCCCATGCTCACGCCGTGGATCATCTACCGCAACCACATCGATCATCACAGCGTGCGCTACTTCGGCACGCCGGATGATGGCGAGTACCTGCCGCTCGCGGCGGCACCGCGCATCGAGACCGTCAAGTACGTGCTGCAGGCGGCGGTGCTGCCGGTGCTGGTGGTGCTGCGCTTCGGCGTCATCGGGCCGCTGTCCTGGTTCCACCGCGGCCTGCGCGAGTGGGTGCTCACCGCGGCCTCGCATGGGGTGAGCAATCCCTACTACCGCAAGCGCGTGGCGCAGGCCGATGAGCGGCACTGGCTGGCGGTGGAGATCCTGTGCTTCCTGTGGCTGGCGCTGCTGGCCGTGCTGACGCTGCGCGGCGTGATCGGCTGGATGGTGCTGGTGAAGGCCCTGGCGCTGCTCGGACTGACGCTGGGCCTGAACTGGGTGCGCAACCTCGCGGCCCATACCTACGGCAACCGCGGCGAGCGCATGGCGCTGGCCGACCAGTTCGCCGATTCCATCAACATCACCGGGCAGACCTGGCTCACCGTGCTGATATTCCCCGTGGGCCTGCGCTATCACGCGCTGCATCACCTGTTTCCCTTCCTGCCGTACCACAATCTGGGCCGGGCGCACCGGCGGCTGCTCGCCGAGCTGCCGCAGAACTCGCCTTATCGCGCCGTGAACCACGGCAACTACTTCGCCGTGGTGGCGCGGCTGTGGCGGGGCGCGCGTGCCACGGCGCCGGGGGATTCGGCGATTCCAGTGTGGCGTTCCCGGACCGCGCACAGTTGAGTGATTCCCCGCGGGAGAGAGCCGGCAACGCGCGTGGCGCGTCCCGACCCTGCCTGCGCGTCAATCCGCACGGTTTCCGTTCGGCCATGCGTCCGCGCGAGGACCGGACTCCCGCGTTTCTGCGGCTGGCCGGCCACCAGGAGCTGGTGGCGCTGCTGCGCATCCCGGCCTCCGCGCTGGACATGCGTGCCGCCCTTTACAATCCCTTTGCCGAGCGGGGCGCGGGGCCGGTAAGGTTGACCGCGGTGGCCGCGGCGGCGGCACGTTTCCGGCGGCATCTGCCAGCACTTCTCGGGGGACGCTTCGGCGACGACATGGATTTTGCGCATGGATACCTGAGCGGCCGCGGCGCGCAGGCCGAGGTACGGGGCATCGGCGGCTACGCGCTGGACGGCGAGGCCTTCGCGGCGGGTTCGGCCGGGCCCATCATGCTGTCGTCCGGCATCCGCCTGCGGGTGCTGCGCGCATGATCCACGCCGGGCATCGCGAAATGCGCGCCCCGCAGCGGCGCGGGTCCTTCCGCATGCTGGGCGTGTTCGTGCGTACCTACCCGGGCCGCGCGACCAACGCGCTGGTTGCGGTGACCACCGCCAGCCTGCTCTCGGGTCTGGGCATGTCGATGCTGCTGACCATGCTGGCACTGGGCTCGAACAGTCCCGGCGCCAAACCTTCCGGGCCGCAGCGCCTCGCCACGTACGTCGTCGAGTCGATCGGCGTGTCGCCCACCCGGCTGCACATGCTGCTGGTTGCCGCGGCGCTGATCGGACTGAGTGGCGTGATGTCCCTGGTCGCGAACCGCCATGTCGGGTACACCGTGGCGCGCATCGCCACCGATCTCAGATTGCAACTGGTTCGCGCGACGATGGGTGCGCGCTGGCAGCATTACCTGGAGCAATCGGTGGGTGGCCTTTCCAATGCCATCGCCACCGAGGCGCAGCGTGCTTCCGAGACTTTCCAGCTCGGCGCGGAAATGGCGGCAACGGTGATTACCTCCGTCGTCTACCTGATCGTCGCGTTCGCGATCTCGGTCGAGGCGGGCGTGGCTGCCACGATCGCCGGCGGGGTGCTGCTGCTGGCGTTCCGCGCGTTGATCAAGTCTTCGCGCCGCGCCGGCCAGCGGCAGACCATCCTGCAGAAATCCCTGCTGACTCTGATCAGCGCGCAGTTCGCCTCCGCCAAGCCCCTGAAGGCCATGGCACGCGAGGACCATGTCGACGCGCTGCTCACCGACGAGACGAAGCAGCTCGAACTGGCGTTGCGCGACCAGGTGATCAGCAACGAGACGCTGACCGCGTTGCAGGAGCCGATACTGGCCATCATGGCGGGCATGGGTTTCTACCTTGCCGGCACCATGCTCCACATGGAAATGGCGGACCAGGTGATGCTGCTGGTCATGCTGGTGCGCGTGGTTGGTTACCTTTCCAAGGGCCAGAAGGCCTACCAGCAGGTGGTGGTGCGCGAAAGCGCCTACTGGGCGCTGGTGCATGCCATCGACCTGGCGCACGCGCAGCGCGAGTCGCCCGGCGGCGGGCGCATCGTGCGCCTGACCCGCGGCATCGATTTCGAGAACCTGACCTATGCGCACGGCGCGGCGCGGCCGGTGCTGCGGGATGTCTCGCTGCACGTTCCCGCGCGCGGCCTGACGCTCATCGTTGGTCCCTCCGGTTCCGGCAAGACCACGCTGCTGGACCTGGTGATCGGGCTGCGCGAACCCGATCGCGGTCGCATCCTCATCGACGGCGTGCCGCTGCCGGATCTCGAGTTGCGCGACTGGCGCCGCCAGATTGGCTATGTGCCGCAGGAATCGGTGATGGTGGACGAATCCGTGGCGCTGAACCTCACGCTCGGCGAGGACATCTCCGAGGCGCGGATCCGCGCCGCGTTGCGCGCCGCCGACGCGCTGCAGTTCGTGGAGGCCATGCCCGAGGGTATCCGCACGCGCGTGGGCGAGGGCGGCTCGCGATTGTCCGGCGGGCAGCGCCAGCGCCTGGCCATCGCCCGCGCGCTGATCCACGAGCCGCGGCTGCTGATCCTCGATGAGGCCACCAGCAATCTGGATCCCGACGCGCAGGAGGCCATCGTCGAGACCGTGGCGCACCTGAAGTCGCAGCTGGCGGTGATGGCCGTCGCGCACCAGGAAAAGATGGTGCGCATAGCCGACCAGATGCTGCGGCTTGCCGATGGGCGCATCGAGCCGCTCAGCCAGGTGGAAGCGCGTGCCGCCCTTGGAGGCTGACCGGCGGATCACCTTCGAGCGGCTGCGCCGGCGCGTGCTGTTCCTGGTGATGCGCCGGGTGCTGCGTTGGTCCGGTTTCGACAGCGCGCGACCCATCGGCGCCTTCCTGGGCGCGTTGCAGTATTGCTTCGATTCGCGCACGCGGCAGACCTGCCTCGAAGGCATCGCGGCGCTGCTGGGGCGCAAGGCGGACGATCCGCAGGTGGCGGCCATCGCGCGCAGCGCCTTCCGCGTCAACACCATGGCGGTGCTGGAGGTGCTCAGCATGGTGGACCGCAAGCTGGACGCGCAGCGCCTGCACGCGCGCTGCCGCGTCGACGGCCTCGAGAACCTCAGGGCGGCGCGCAACGGCCGCGGCGCCATCCTGCTCGCCACTCATTCCGGCAACAGCCTGCTGCTGGCCGCGCAGCTGGCCGATGCGGGCTGGCCGGTGACCATCGTGTATCGCCGCGCGCGCATGATGTCGCTGGAGTTCTTCGTCGAGGGCCTGCCGCGCTACGGCTTCGACGGCATCCTCGCCAACGAGGGCTTCAGGGCGTACGCGCGCATGGTGGATGCGCTGCGCCACGACCGCGTGCTGTTCGCGATGATGGACCAGGGCGTGAAGGACGCCGAGACCGGCGTGCCGCTGCGCTTCCTCGGCAAGGACATGCCGATGCCGGGCGGCGTGGTGCAGCTGGCGCGGCAGACGCGCGCGCCCATCGTGCCGGTGACTTCGCTGGCGGCCGATCCCGTGTGGCATTTCGCGATCGGGCCGCGCCTGTCGCTGCCTCCCGGCGGCAGCATCGAGGAGGACACCGCAGCCGTGCTGCGGCACGTGGAGGCGCAGATCCTGGCGCATCCGGAGCTGTGGAGCTGGCACCACCGGCGCTGGCGCAATTTCCCCGTGGCGGCGACCCATGGCGGATGAAGTGCGGCCCGTCGTCGCGCTGACCGGTGCCACCGGCTTCATCGGCCGTGGACTCGCGCCGCTGCTGGCCGCTGCCGGCTGGCGCGTGCGGCTGCTGCTGCGGCGGGATCCGGTTCTGCCGGAATGGCGCGGGCTGGATCCGCAGATCGTCGCGGGGGATCTGGGCGATGCGGTGGCGCTGCGCCAGCTGGTGACCGGAGCCGCTGCGGTGGTGCACGTCGCGGGGCTGATCAAGGCCGCGCGGCGCCGGCAGTATGACGCGGTCAATCATGCCGGCAGCGCCGCGCTGGCTGCCGCCGTGCACGACGTGGCGCCGGCGGCGCATTTCCTGCATGTATCCACCATCGCGGCACGCGAACCGCGCTTGTCGGACTACGCCGCCAGCAAGCGCGCCGGCGAGGATGCGGTGCTCAGGCGCCTCGGCGAGCGCGTCACCGTGCTGCGTCCGCCGGCGGTGTACGGTCCGGGGGACCGCGAGACGCTGGTGTTCTTCCAGCTGGCCGGCAAGGGCTACGTGCCGCTGGCCGGATCGCCGCAGGCGCGCGCGGCGATGATCCACGTGGACGATCTCACCGCGCTGCTGGTGGCCCTGCTGCGCGAGGCGCCCCGCGGCGCAGTGCTGACCGCTGCGGATGCGCGTCCTGCGGGCTACAGCTGGCACGAGGTGCTGCGAACCGCAGCCCTCGCGGTCGGCAATCCGCGCGCGCGGCTGTTTCATGCACCCGCGGCGCTGCTGCACGGGGTGGCGCTGGCGGGGGATCTCGCGCGCGCCTGCGGCACGGCCAACATGCTCAATCACCAGAAGCTGCGCGAACTGCGGCATGGCGACTGGTCGGTGTCCGCGGCGGAGTGGGCGCGACCGCCGGGTTGGCAGCCGCGCTATCGGCTGGATGAGGGATTCAGCCAGACCGTGGCCTGGTACCGCCGCGCCGGCTGGCTGTGAACGCTTACTTGAGCACGCCGCGCCGGCGCAGCTTCCAGTACAGGCCCGGTGCCGCCAGCAGCGGAAAGCGCCGCTGCCACGGTGCCACTTCCACGCGCACGCCGCTGTGGCGCTCGACCTTCCACGCCGCGTAATCCATCGCCCCTTCGAAGGTGAAGGCCGCCTTGAGCAGTCGCGCGATGTTCAGCGGCCGCCCCAGCAACGCGCGCCGCGACCATGCACGGGCGGCCCGGCGGCGTTCGGCCGGTGAAATCTCCGGACACAGGATGTCGCCGGCACTGCGTGCGCGGCCAATGCCGGCCAGCTCCCACGCCAGCGGCAGCAACGCGGCGTAACGCTCCGGCGCCTGCTCCACGATGTCGGCGGCGCGCGTCTGGTTTTCCACGCGCACCTCGGCCGCATAGGTGCGCGCGAACAGCGCGCGCCAGAACTGCTGCGCGGTGCCCTGTGCCGGACCCAGGCGCGCCGCCCAGCCAGCGGCGCAGCACACGGCCTTGCCAATGAGGCCGATGGCGGCGGCGTGGTCCTGCTCCGAGCGTGACCACACCAGCAGCGACGGCTGGCTGAAGCGCGCCCAGATCGTGGTGTCGAGCGAAGCCGGACGCAGCCGCCGCGCGAACTGTGCCGTGCTCATGACCGCGA
>DATJXQ010000161.1:0-3994 GCA_035500015.1 Steroidobacteraceae bacterium | reverse complement strand
GGCCGACGCGCTGGCTGCTGCGCGCGCGGATCTCGAGGCGGTGCTGGAGAGGTACTGACATGCGCTCCTGCCGTGCGTACCGCAGCAACCGCCGGGCGACGGCGATCCTGCCGATCGGCCTGCTCGCTGCGGCATGCAGCTTCGCGGCCCCTGCCGCCGGACCGGCACGCGTCACCGCCGACATGCCGCTGGCGGACTTCGCGCGCACTGCAACCGGAGAGGAGTTCTACGGCGCCTATCTCTTCGGTCACAAGGTCGGCTGGATCAGCGACCGATCCCGGATGGCCTCGTACCAGGGCACTCCGGTTTTCGAGGATGAAACCGAAATCCACATGGAGGTGCAGGTTTCCGGCCAGCGCTCCCGCAAGATCCTCCTCAGCACCGTCCGCTATTCGCTGCAGGGCGATGGCGAGATCGTCTCCATCGTCGAAGACGACACCGAGGACGACAGCCAGGTGCAGCGCAGCGCGGTACGCGATGGCGACAGCCTGCGCATCACCAGCCGCGAGAAGAACGGCCGCACCAGCCAGCGCCTGGTACCCATGCCCCGCAGGGATACGCTGCAATCCGCGCGCGATGCCGAGGTGTGGCTGGCGGGCAAGCGCCGCAAGGGAGACCGGTTCCCCGGCTATGAAGTGGATCTCTCCGCCGAAAAGATCGAAAGCGAAACCATCATGGAGTATCTCGCGCCCAATCCGCTGGTCTGGGGCGGCGTGCCGCTCGACGCCAGCCGCGTGAAGATGCACGTGGAGGGGCTGGACTTCACGGCACTGGTGGCGCCCGACGGCAAGATGCTGCGGGGGAAGATGGCCGGGCTGGTGGAAATCCGCGCCGAGGAAGAACAGGTGGCGCGGGCCACGGACGGCAAGGCGCTGGACATGCTGGCCGCCTCCTCGATCGCCGTGGCCGCCCCGCTGGGCGACCGCGACACCATCAACGGCCTCACGCTGGAAATATCCGGCCTCGGCGACTTCCACCTGCCCGCAAGCCCGCGGCAGCGCGTGCGGCAGACCGGCAAGGGGCGCGAAATGGTCGAGTTGCGGCGGGAATCCACGCAACCGGCGGCGGCGCCGCTCACGCCGCAGCAGCGCGCGCAATTTCTGCGCGCGACGCCCAGCGTGCAGAGCGATGCTCCGGAAATCCTGGCACTGGCGCGGCAGATCGCCGGGGATGAGACCGACCCGGTGCGGATCGCCGGGCGCATCGTGGACTGGATCGACCGGAACCTGCAGAGCGCCTACGGCGCGGACGCGCTGACGGCCACCGCCGTGCTGGCGCAAAAGCGCGGCGACTGCACCGAGCACACGTTGCTGTTCACGGCACTGGCGCGCGCGGCGGGCGTGCCCACGCGGCAGCTGGGCGGCATCATCTACGTGGACGATCCCGCGCCGCTGTTCGGCTGGCACGCCTGGGCCGAGATCCATGACGGGCGCGGCTGGATCAGCGTGGATCCCACCTGGCACCAGCTGCGGGTCGACCCGACGCACGTGCAGTTCTCGTTTTCGGGCGACGACCTGGACAGCGACGACATGGGCTGGGTGCAGGCCATGGGCAGCGTGAAGATCGCCGTGAAGAAGGTCGACCGGCGCGGCTGATCCGCCTCAGGCGCGGATGATCTCCGCGCCGAAGTACGGCCGCAATGCCGCGGGAACTTCGATCGAACCATCGGCGTTCTGGTAATTCTCCAGCACCGCCACCAGCGCGCGTCCCACGGCCACGCCCGAACCATTCAGCGTGTGCACCGGCTCGGGTTTGCCGGTGGCGGGATTGCGCCAGCGCGCCTGCATGCGTCGCGCCTGGAAGTCCGTGAAATTGCTGCACGAGGAGATTTCGCGGTAGCGCTGCTGGCCGGGCAGCCACACTTCGATGTCGTAGGTCTTGCTGCTGCCGAAACCGATGTCGCCGGCGCACAGCGCCATCACGCGGTACGGCAGCGCGAGTTTCCGCAGCACGGTTTCGGCATGCGCGGTCAGCTCCTCGTGCGCGGCCTGCGACTTCGCGGGCTCGACGATCTGCACGATCTCCACCTTGTCGAACTGGTGCTGGCGGATCATGCCGCGCGTGTCCTTGCCGGCGGCGCCCGCCTCGGAACGGAAGCAAGGCGTGTGCGCCACGAACTTCAGCGGCAGCTCCTTCGCCTCAAGGATCTGCCCGCGCACCAGGTTGGTGACCGGCACTTCGGCCGTGGGAATGAGGTAGTAGCCGTGCTCGCTGCGCACGGCGAACAGGTCCTGCTCGAATTTCGGCAGCTGGCCGGTGCCGCGCAGCGAAGCCGGCGACGCCAGGTAGGGCACGTACACCTCGGTATAGCCGTGCTCGCGCGCATGCAGGTCGAGCATGAACTGGCCCAGCGCGCGGTGCAGCCGCGCCAGCTGGTCGCGCAACACCACGAAGCGGCTGCCGGCAACGCGGGCGCCGGCTTCGAAATCCATGCCATGGGCGAGCCGCTCGCCGAGTTCCACGTGGTCGCGCGGCTGGAAATCCAGTGCGCGCGGCGTGCCCCAGCGGCGCAGTTCGGCATTGGCATTCTCGTCCGCTCCATCCGGCACGCTTTCCTGCAGCAGGTTGGGCAGCGTGAGCGCGAACTCGTCGATGTCGCCCTGGGCGCTGTTGATCGCGGCCTCGGCCTTTTCCAGCTCCGGTGCAAGCCATTCGACCGACGCGATCAGCCGCGCGGCTTCCGTCTGGTCACCCCTGCCCTTTGCCACGCCGACCGCCTTCGCAGCGGCGTTGCGGTCTGCGCGGAGCCTGTCGGCCTGGATCTGCGCATCCTTGCGCCGCGCCTCCAGGGCATTGAAGTGCGCCACGTCAAGTTGAAAGCCGCGGCGCGCCAGATTGGCGGCGACCTCGGCGGGCGCGCCGCGCAGCAGTTTCGGATCGATCACTGTTCCTTCCTGTCGGTATTCGCGGCCTAGTCCTGCGCGTGGCGCCGCTGCATGGCCTCGGCGATGCGTATCTCGAAGCCGCGCGGGACGGGGAAATAATAGCGCCGGTCGGGCATGCCGTCGGGCAGATATCGCTCGCCGGCCACATAGGCTTCGGCCTCGTCATGGGCATAGCGGTAGCCGGCGCCATGTCCCAGTTCCTGCATCAGCCGCGTGGGCGCGTTGCGGAGCCGGGCCGGCACATCCAGTGAGCCGTACTTGGCCACGTCCGCGCGCGCAGCCCCGAAGGCCGTGTACACCGCATTGCTCTTCGGCGCCGCCGCCAGGAACACCACGCACTGGGCCAGCGCGAGCTCGCCCTCGGGGCTGCCCAGCCGCTCGTACGCCTCCCAGGCTTCCAGCGCCAGCGGCAACGCGCGCGGATCACCGAGGCCGATATCCTCCACCGCCATGCGCGCAATGCGCCGCGCCAGGTACGCCGGGTCGCAGCCACCGTCGAGCATGCGCGCCAGCCAGTACAGCGAGGCATCCGGATCCGAGCCGCGTACCGCCTTGTGCAGCGCCGAGATCTGGTCGTAGAACTGGTCTCCGCCCTTGTCGAAGCGGCGGCGCGTGCCGGCCGCAAGCTCGGCGATCTGCGGCGCGTCTATGCGTCCGTCCACGGCGAGATCGGCGACGGTCTCCAGCATGCCGAGCGCGCGGCGTGCGTCGCCATCGGCTGCCGCAGCCAGCGCCTCCATGGCCTCATCGGCAATGGCCAGTTCGCGCTCGCCAAGGCCGCGCTCACGGTCGGCAAGCGCCCGCCGCAGCAGGGCAACGAGATCCTCGCGGCCGAGTGGTTTGAGAACGTAGACACGTGCCCGCGACAGCAGCGCCCCGATCACCTCGAAAGAGGGGTTCTCGGTGGTCGCGCCGATGAACACGATGGTGCCATCCTCGACGAAAGGCAGGAACAGGTCCTGCTGCGCCTTGTTGAAGCGATGCACTTCATCCAGGAACAGCACCGTGGCGCGGCCGCCCACGCGCGCCTGCCTGGCCTGCTCCACCGCCGCGCGGATGTCCTTGACGCCGGCCATCACTGCCGACAACTGGATGAATTCTGCCTCCAT
>DATJXQ010000160.1:0-14448 GCA_035500015.1 Steroidobacteraceae bacterium | reverse complement strand
GGCCACAGCCGCCGCTGCGACAGCCACAGCGCCAGCAGCAGCAAGCCCGCGGCAGGCCATGCCATCACGGCACCGCCAATGGGCCGCGCCGGCAGGTAGCCGAACGCCACCGCCGCAGCGTACAGGAGGGCGAATGCACACAGCACCCGCGCACTGCCGCCGAGCCGCGTGGAAAGCATCGCCCAGGGACTGCCCGGAGAGCGCGCGTCCAGCTGCAGGTCCCAGCTCATCTCCATGTCGACATCATTCCTGTGCCCCACCCCTTCGCGGGTGGCTGGAACTATAGACCACTGCAGGCGCGTGCGGCCGTTACCCGCGCGCCACCGCCCAGTTGTCGTACTTGCCGCCGTGCTGTGCGGCGAGCTGGGTGAAGCGTGCCGTCAGCGCCTGCATGTCGGCGACCACCAGCCGCATGTCGCGCCGCGCGTGCAGGCTGACGACACCGCCCTCGGCATCCCTGATGTCGAGCTGGTAACCTTCGGGTCGCAACGCAAAAGCCAGCTGCTCGGCGGCGGCACGCGTGGGCAGCGTGAAGAAGAAATCGACCGTGTGCACCTCGAAGGTGTTGAGGCCGGCCTTGCGCAGGCCCTGGATGAAATGCTCGTCCCAGTCGATCGTGCGGCGCCGGCGCGACATGCCGCGCCACTGTGAAAAGATGCGCAACAGCGAAAACGCCGCCACGGCCAGCAGCACCAGTATCCAGGTCTTGCCTTCCATCAGTCCTCGACCTTGCCCGTGTCGCCCGCCGTCTCGTTGACCGTCACCACCGTGGCGCGGGGAAAGAAATTGAATTCGCTGGCCGAGGCCCAGGTATAGGCGCCCATCGCGCGCCCGACGATCAGGTCGCCGGCCCTGAGCTTCGGCAGCAGCAGGTTCTCGGCGATCACGTCGATGCTGTCGCAGGTCGGTCCGGCCAGCACCGCGGGCAGCAGCTCGCCTTCCTTCTTCAGGCTCTCGAGCGGGTAGCGGGCATGGTCGAACAGCTGGCCGCTCCAGGAACCGTACAGGCCATCGTCGAGGTAGTACCACCAGTGGCCTTCGCGCTCGGCCCGGCCCATCACGCTGGCCACGCCGATGGCCGACGGACCGGCGATGAAACGGCCCGGCTCGGCGATCACGCGCAGCTTCGCCGGCAACCCATGCAGCGCCTTGCGGATCGGCGCGCAGAAGCGGCCGATGTCGGGCATGCGCTGCAGGTAGTCGATGGGAAACCCGCCGCCGATGTCCAGCGTGTCGAACCGCCCCAGCTTTTCGCGCCGCGCCGCACGCAGCAGCGTGCCGCAGGCCTCGATCGCCTCGACGTGCTTCAGCGGCACGGGGGCCTGCGAACCGACGTGGAAGGAGAAGCCGCGCACGGTGATGCCGAGCCTGGCGGCGAGCCGCGCGAGTTCCAGCGCCGCTTCCGGATCGCAGCCGAACTTGCGCGACAGGTCGCTGACCGCGCCGGGTGCGCGGAACGACACGCGCAGCAGCAGTTCGGCCGTGGCGCGGTGCTCGCGGAACTTGCGCACCTCGTCGGGGTTGTCGGCGACGAACAGCCGCACGCCGGCGGCCAGCGCGTTGCGGATATCCTTGTCGCGCTTGATCGGATGCGTGTGGATGCAGCGCGCCGGCTCGATGCCGAGCCGCGTGACCAGCTGCACCTCGCCGGTGGTGGCCAGGTCGAGCCAGCCGCCCAGCCGCGCGATGGTGCGCACCACCGCCGGGTGCGGCAGCGGCTTCAGCGCATAGTGCAGGTCGACGCCCGGCAGCGCCCGCGCCAGGCGGCGGTACTGCACGCGCACCCGCTCGCAATCGACGATGAGCAGCGGCGAACCGAAGCTCGCCACCAGGCGGCGGACCTCGGCCGGTTCGAAGGGATCGATCAGCCCCTTCTTCAAGGCAGCACACCGGTGCCGAGCGCGGCATACGGCCCGCTGTCGGATGGCGCGCCCACGGCGGCGCGCGCGATGCGGTCGCGCACCGCGTCCCAGCGCTCCTCGCCCGGCACTTCCTGCACCAGGATGCGCGCGCAGCCGGCCTTGTCCAGCGCGCGCAGGTTGGCGTAGAGATCGTGGCCGAAGGTCTCCGCCCGCTTGCCGGCATTGATCCAGGTGACGGTCTCGTAGGTTTTCAGCGGCAGCCGCTGCGCCAGCACCGCGATGCGCTGGCCGCCCTCCGACAGGGATTCGGCCAGCGCGTCCAGTTCGCCGCCGGGCACGACGGCCAGCGGCGTCGCCGGCGCGTAATGCGCGGCCGCGCTGCCCGGCACGCGCGGCGAATTGCGGTCGGCGCCGACCGCGACCTCGCCGGCGACGCCGCGCAGCTGCCCCAGCGTGATGGCGCCGGGCCGCAGCAGGCGCACCTCCCCGGCCGCGCAGCTGACGATGGTGGATTCCAGGCCGAGCTGGCACTCCCCCCCGTCGAGCACCACCTTGACCGCGTCGCCGAATTCGTCCTGCACGTGCTCGGCCCGCGTGGCGGACAGGCGCCCGTAGCGGTTGGCGGAGGGCGCGGCAATGCCGCCGCCGAAGGCGTCCAGCAGCTGCCGCGCCATCGGATGCGAGGGAATGCGCACGGCGATGGTGTCCTGTCCGCCGGTGATCACGTCGTGCACGGCTTCGGCCCGCGGCAGCACCAGCGTGAGCGGGCCCGGCCAGAAGGCTTCGGCCAGCCGCTCGGCGGTCGCGGAGACCTCGCGCACCCAGCGCTTGAGGTACTTGCGCTGGTCGATATGCACGATCACCGGATGCGAGGGCGGGCGCCCCTTGAGCTCGAACACCTTGCGCACCGCCTCCGGATTGGCGGCGTTGGCGCCGAGGCCGTACACGGTCTCGGTGGGAAACGCCACCAGCTCGCCGTCGCGCAGGGCGTCGACGGCGGCTTCGAGCTCAGCCTGGGAGGCGCGGATCGCTTTGGCCATCCGGCGATTCTACCAGCGCCCCCCGGCACGCTTCCGGAATCGGCCGCAAAGCGCGGCGCGCGCCGCCGCCGCGGCGGTCAATCGAGGTTATGTCGGACCCAGCCGTCCAGTGTGCGCACGATTTCCGCGGTCGGCCAGTACTGCCGGTCGAGTTTCAGCGTGATGACCTCGGGCACGTTGTTCCAGCTCACCGTGCGCAGCCGCAGCGACGCGCGGTCGGGCCGCCCCGCGACCACCTTCAGGAAGGCATCCAGGTCCGGAGTGGGCTGGCCGTCGACTTCCACGATGCGCCGCCCGGGATTCAGGCGGTAGCGCGTGGCGGGCGAACCGTAATTGAAGAACGCCACATAGACGCCCTGCGGCACGACGCCGCGCTGCGCGCTCATGGCGCGGTGCGGCGCGTGCAGCACGGCCCCCGCCCACAGCACGATGCGGTCGACGTCGCTGCCGGTCAGCGCGGTGGTCGGCACCTGCAGGGTCTGCTCCTGCCGGCCACGCCAGATGGTGACCGAGGCCTCGGTGCGGTCCGCCACGGCGCGCTCCACGTCGCGGAAGGAGGTCACCGGCTGGCCCGCGACCGCGAGCACCAGGTCGCCGGAACGCAGTACGCGGGCGGAAGGCGCACCCCCGGTGATGCGCGCCACGGACAGCACCTGGCGGCGCTCCGGGTTGTGCTCGGTGAGCTTGGTCGCCCACTCGTCCGGCAGTCCGAGGCGCCGCGCCTCGGTGAGCTGCAGCGGGTCGAACTCCACATCGAGCGTGTGCAATGGCGCGCCGGAGCGCACGTGATCGAGCATCTCCTGCACCAGGTCGATGGACACGCCGCGGTTGGCCTGCGCCATGCCGCGCCCGGAATCCACCGCGAAGCTGGACCAAAGCGCCTGCACCTTGCCGTCGCGGTCCACCAGCACTCCGTCGAAATCATCGGGGGGGTTCAGCAGCTCCGCCGTCTCGAGGTTGCTGTCGCGGAACTGCATGGTGCGCGACAGCGGCAGCTGCAGCGGATCCACCGAGCTGACCTGCGTGGCGCGCGACTTCAGTTCGCCGTCGGCATCCATGCCCACCACGGTGACCGCGGCGCCCTCGGTGAGCGGCGCCGGATCGAAGCGGGCGCTGCGCACCGGGGTGGTGCCGATCAGTTTCGGGTCATAGGACACAACGGCAAGATTGTGCAGCGGATGCACGTACACGACCTTGCCGGGAATCTCCAGCGAGCCGCCGAAGGTCAGCCGCACGTCGCCCAGCGACACCGGCACGGTGTTGCGATCGGTGACCACCAGGCCGTGCTCGGCATCCACGACGAGGCCGGTGCCGTGGTAGTTGCGGTCCGAGATGCCGGCGATGGAGAACGGCATGTCGAAGGTCACCTGTACCAGCGAGGGAGCCAGCCGCGCGGCCTGGCGGTCGCGCACCACCGGCAGCAATGCATTGCCGCCGGCCGCGGGATGCGGCGGCGGCCCGGGGGGCAGCACCGCGCAGGGCCACAGCCCGGTGCTGTCGTCGCGGTGGCAGCTGTCGGCCGGGAACCAGCGCCGGTCCATGCGCATGGAGCGCACTTCCGGATTGGCCGGCTCATCGAGGGTGACGAAGCGCACCGTGGCGCGGTCCCCGTCGGCCAGCGTGGCCAGCTGCGCGGCAAAGGCCTTGATGTCCGCGACCGGCTGGTTGTTGAACTCGGTGATCAGCGCGCCGCGCGGCACCCCGGCGGTGGCGAGGCTGTAACCCGGATTGGCCACGTACACGCCGGACACCGGCAGGTTGAAGAAGCGTGCCTGCTGGTACGACAGGTTGTTCAGCACCGCGTCGCCGAATTCCAGGTAGCTGGCCGGAGTGATCGCATTCAGGTCGTCCACCGTCAGCAGCACGTTCTGCACCTCCCCGCCGCGCTGCAGCTGCAATGTCACGCGCGCTCCGATGGAACCGTCGAGCAGCTGTTCCAGCGGTTCGAAGGTGGTGATCGGGTGGCCATCGATGGACACGAGGATGTCGCCGGGGGCCAGCTTGCCCGCGGCCGGCGAGCCGGGCTGCACCTGGTCCACCACCAGCATGCCGGTGTTGTCGGGGAATGCCTTGCGCATCGCCTTCTCGGTGTCGGGCTTCAGGCCCAGGCGCGCCAGCTCGTTGTAGGGCACGTAGTCGAACACCGTCTGCAGCGTGCCGCGCGTAACCGGTTTGCCATCCTCGATCAGCTCCACCGCGCGCAGCACGCGGCCCAGCGGCAGATAGAAGCTGGAAGCCGAACCACTGGCACCGCCGGCGTTCAGCGCCACCACGCGGCCGCGGATGTCCACCACCGGCGAGCCGGAGGAACCGCCCGAGGTGCCTGATGCAGCCTGCAGGTAGAAGGTGTTGAAGTCGTTGTAACGGCCCGTGCCGTAGTCGGGAGCGGCGCGATCCAGCCTGGCCAGCGTGCCGGCCAGGATCGACAGCTGCTCGCCCGCGTTGTTGCCGATCACGCGGATCTCGCGGCCCACCTGCGCGCCTTCCGGATACAGGGTCAGCGACGGCGGATGGATGAAGCGCAGCTTCGACGGGTCGTAGCGGTACAGGCCGAAGTCATGCACCGGATCGCGATACACCGGAAACAGCTGCACCTCCTCGCGGTTGAGGAAGGTGGCTTCCGCGGTGACCGGACCGGGCGTGACCACGTGGCGGTTGGTGAGTATCAGCCCCTTGTCGGCATCGATCACGAAGCCGGTGGCCTGCGCCGTGCTGTTCCACTCGGTATCGAAGGCGCGCGTGGAATCGAGCTTGATCGCCACCACGCTCTCGGCGACGCGCGCCAGCGTGGCGGACCAGGCGGCATCCTCCTGGCGCGGTGCGGGCGGTGCTGCCTCTTCGGCCTGCGGCCCTGCCCCATCCGGGCCCACCGGCTGCGGCAGCGGCTGCTGCTGTGGTGGTGGCGGCGGCGGCACGGATTGCGCGGCGGCAAACTGCATGGTCACCAGCCATGCTGCTGCCAGGAAGTGGCGCCAGGAAAACTTCATCACGACCCCCAATGCATTCGATCTGATCTGTTCAGAACACAAGTACCAGCAGCCAGTTCAGCCCCAGCAGCAGGAAGGATGTCAGCACTGCCGCGGAGCCGAGATCCTTGGCGAGGCCGGACAGCTCGTGCTGTTCCAGCCCGACGCGATCCACCGTGGCCTCGATCGCGCTGTTGAGCAGTTCCACGACCAGCACCAGCACCATCGGTGCCACCAGCAGGGCGCGCTCCACTCCACCCTTGCCGAGGTAAATGCCCAGCGGGACGACCACGGCCGCGATCACCAGTTCCTCGCGGAACGCGCGCTCGCGCCGCAGTGCGCCACGGTAGCCGCGGAAACTGGCGCCGAATGCCCTGAGGATCCGCAAGTGGCCCGGGGAAGGCTTGTCCTGCATCGGGAAAGTCTACCCAAATGCCTGCGCGACAGGCCCTACAATGCCGTCATGCTACAGGAACGCCGCCGCGCGTTGCAGGTTCAGGTGGGCGCCGTCGCCATTGGCGGCGGCGCACCCATCGCCGTGCAGTCGATGACCAATACCGACACTGCGGATGTCGAAGCCACGGTCGCGCAGGTGCGGCAACTGGCGCGCGCCGGCTCCGAGCTGGTGCGCATCACGGTCGACAGCGCCGCATCCGCGGCGGCGGTGCCGCACATCCGCGACCGGCTGCGCGCCGCCGGCGTTGCCGTGCCGCTGATCGGGGATTTCCACTTCAACGGTCACAAGCTGCTGCGCGAACATCCGGAATGCGCAGGCGCGCTCGACAAGTACCGCATCAACCCCGGTAACGTCGGCCGCGGCGCGAAACGCGACACGCAGTTCGCGGAGATGATCGGCATCGCCTGCCGCGAGGGCAAGCCGGTGCGCATCGGCGTGAACTGGGGGAGCCTGGACCAGGAGCTGCTCGCGCGGCTGATGGACGCGAACAGTGCGCTGCCCGAACCGGCCAGCGCACAGGCCGTGATGCGCGAGGCCATCGTGCGCTCGGCGCTGGAGGGCGCGCAGCTGGCGGTGAGCCTGGGTTTGCCGCGCGAGCGCATCATCCTGTCGGCCAAGGTCAGCGGCGTGCAGGACCTCATCGCCGTGTATCGCCAGCTCGCGGCGCGCTGCGACTACCCGCTGCACCTGGGCCTCACCGAGGCCGGCATGGGCAGCAAGGGCATCGTGGCTTCCACCGCCGGCATCGGCGTGCTGCTGGCCGGCGGCATCGGCGACACCATCCGCGTGTCGCTGACACCCGAGCCCGGCGGCGACCGCGCGCAGGAGGTCATCGTGGCGCAGGAGATCCTGCAGACCATGGGGCTGCGCGCCTTCCTGCCCATGGTGGTGGCCTGTCCCGGCTGCGGCCGCACCACCAGCACGTACTTCCAGGAACTGGCGCAGCGCATCCAGAGCCACGTGCGCCACCGCATGCCGGCGTGGCGCGCGGAGCGCGATGGCGTGGAGGAGATGACCGTGGCGGTGATGGGCTGCGTGGTGAACGGCCCCGGCGAAAGCCGCCACGCCAGCATCGGCATCAGCCTGCCCGGTACCGGCGAGCGGCCCGTCGCACCCGTATACGAGGACGGCGAGAAAACGGTGACGCTGAAGGGCGAGCGCATCGCCGAGGAATTCCAGGAATTGCTGGAACGTTACGTCGAGCGCACGTATCCGCGCCGCGCCGCCATGCCGGCCGCGCAGGTGGCCTCGTGAGCGGAGGAATGCCCGCATGACAATGCTGAGCGATCGCCATTGCGTTCCCTGCGAAGGCGGCGTGGCGCCGCTGTCGCGCGCCGCCGCCGAGGAAGTGCTGCAGCGCCTGGACGAGAACTGGCAGCTGTCGGTGGACGCCACCTCCATCCAGCGCGAATTCCGCTTCCGGGATTTCTTCCGCACGATGAGCTTCGTCAACGCGCTGGCGCACATCGCGAACCTCGAGGATCACCATCCGGACCTCGAGGTGGGCTACAACTACTGCCGCGTGCGCTACACCACGCACGCCATCGGTGGCCTGTCGGAAAACGATTTCATCTGCGCGGCGAAGATCGACCAGCTGCCGCTTGCCTGACGAGCAGGCGGCGCGCCGGCAGCGAACGGGCCACCACTGCCATGCCGGCGCGCGCCATGCGGCTCACGGGGCCCGGCGGACGCGTGAACAGCCGGTCCAGGCCATCCACCACGCCCGCGACCAGCGCATTGCCCGCGCGCCGCTCGCGCTGGTAACGCAGCAACGCGGCCAGCGCGCCGGGGCTTTCCCGCGCGGGCCGCGCCGCCAGATGTGCGGTCAGCGCGGCGGCATCCTCCAGGCCCTGGTTCACGCCCTGCCCCGCCAGCGGATGGATGACATGCGCGGCATCGCCGACCAGCGCGACACGCGGCCGCACGTACTGGCCCACCGCGAGGCGCCGCAGCGGAAATGCGGCGCGCTCGCCGGCCAGTGCAAGCTCGCCCAGCACGCCCGCGCTGGCCGCGGTCAGCGCGGCATTGAATTCCGGCGGCGCCATCGCGAGCAGTTCCGCAGCCCGCGGTTCGGCGGCCGACCAGACGATGGACACCGCATCGCCGGGCAGCGGCAGCAACGCCAGCGGCCCGGTGGCCAGAAAGCGCTGCCAGGCCGTGTGGCGATGCGCACGCGCCGTGCGCACCATCGCGACGATGGCGCGCTGGCGGTAGTCCTGTTGCGTGGCGGGCATTTCCAGCAGCTGGCGGGCGGTGGAATTGGCGCCGTCGGCGCCGACCACCAGCTCCGCGCGCAGCACCGCGCCATCCAGCGTCAGCGTGGCCGCGCCGGCAGCCACGTGCAGCGACTGCAGCGCCGCCGGCAGCATGCGGATGCCGCGCTCCGCGCAGGCGGCCAGCAACGCGGCCTGCAGCGCGGCGTTCTCCGCGATGCAGCCCAGGTCGGGCTCGCCGGCTTCGGCCGCATCGAACACCAGCACGTCGGGGCTGTCGGGCGGCACCGACTCGTGCCAGACACGCATGCGCTCGTAGCGGCAGATGCGCGCCGCATCCAGCCGCTGCCAGACACCCAGCCGCACGAAGCGCGCGCGGCTGCCCGGCGCAATCGCCGAGACACGCAGGCCGATGGGTGCACCCGGCCGTGGGGCCGCGGCCGGCGCGGGCTCGATGAGCACCATGCGCTCCGCCGGCAGGCCGGCCTGCTCCGCCAGCAGCAGCGCCAGGGTCGCCCCGACGATGCCGCCGCCGACGATCGCGACGTCATATTCCGCCATGCTCACGGCGCGGCATCCGGCAGCAGGCCGCGTGCCAGGCGTGGCGCGCGCCTGCCAAAACCCAGGCTCACGCGGCTGAGCGCGCGCCTGGCCGGCGGCAGCAGGTCGAACAGCAGCAGCCCGGCATCGCGCGCCGCCATCACGGCCGGATGGCGTGAACCGAATACCCTTACCAGCGTGTCGGTGAAGCCGACCACGCCATCGCGATCATGGCCACGATCCGCCTCGAATCCGGCCAGCCACTCCGTGGCGCCGATGTCCGCGTCGCCGGCGCGGGCGAGCATGCCGGCCAGCGTGGCGACGTCGCGCAGCGCGAGATTGAAGCCCTGACCGGCCACCGGATGCAGCGACTGCGCGGCATTGCCGAGCAGCACGATGCGTGGCGCGACCGAGCCGCTGCTGCGGGTCAGCGCCAGGGGATAGCGCCCGCGCGTGCCAAGTTGCAGCGCGCGTCCCGCGCGCCAGCCGAAGGCCTGCTGCCATTCGCGCATGAATTGCGCATCCGGCAGCTGCATCAGGTGTTGCGCATCGGCCGGCGCGGCGGCCCACACCAGCGTATGCCAGGCCGCGCCGTGCGGGCCGCGCACCGGCAACAGCGCCATGGGGCCCGCATTGGTGAAGCGCTCGTAGGCCACGCCACCGCCGTGTTGATCCGTGCGCAGTGCCGCCACGATGGCCTGCTGGCCGTAATCATCGACGGTGACGCCCAGACCGGCGACCTTGCGCACCAGCGACTGCGCGCCGTCGGCCGCGACCACCAGGCGGGCGCCGATCGTGACGGCGTCGCCATCCTGCCGGATCGCAAGCCGCGCCAGTCCGTCCTGCACCCGCAGCGTATCGAGCCGCGCCGGCATGAAAGCGCTGATGCGCGGCGCGGCCGCGAGCGCGCGCCACAGCTCGCGCCCCAGCACGCGGTTGGGCACGACATAGCCCAACGCCTCCTGCCCGAACTCGCGCGCCTCGAGCCGCGCGAAGCCGAAGCGGCCGGCGTCGGAGACATGAATGGAGGTGATGGGGGCGGCCTCCGCCGACAGCCGGCGCCACAGCCCCAGCGCCTCGAACATGCGGCGGCTGGCATTGCCCAGTGCGGTGGTGCGCTCATCGAAGCTGGGCTGCGCGGCGCTGTCCGGCGCATGCGCCTCGATCAGCGCCACCGACAGCGGCAGCTCGCGCAGCGCCACCGCCAGGCTGGCGCCGGCCAGGCCGCCGCCGACGATGGCCACATCGAACGATGGCCCGGAGGCGTCCATGCGATCAGGCCGCCGCCATGACGGCTTCGATCGCGCCGGCATCGCCGGGCACGTCCGCGGTCAGCACCTCGCAACCGCCGGCGGTGACCACCACGTCGTCCTCGATGCGGATGCCGCAGTTCCAGAAACGCCGCGGCACGCCGCGCGTGCCGGCCGGAATGTAGATGCCCGGTTCCACCGTCATCACCATGCCCGGTTCCAGCACGCGCCATTCCTCGCCCACCTTGTAGTCGCCGACGTCGTGCACGTCCAGTCCCAGCCAGTGGCCGGTGCGATGCATGAAGTACTTGCGGTAGGCGCCGTCCTTGATGAGCTTCGGCACTCGGCCCTTCAGCAGCCCCAGCGAAACCAGCCCGCGGGTGATGGCCTGCACCGCCGCCTCGTGCGGCTGGTTCCAGTGGTTGCCGGGCCTGGTCGCCGCGATGGCAGCATGCTGCGCCTCCAGCACCACCTCGTACACCTGGCGCTGCGCGGGCGTGTAGCTGCCGCCCACCGGCCAGGTGCGGGTGATGTCCGAGGCATAACCCTGGTATTCGGCGCCGGCATCCACCAGCAGCAGTTCGCCCTCGTTGAGCCGCGATTCGTTCTCGCGGTAATGCAGAATGCAGGAATTGGCGCCGCCGCCGACGATAGGCTGGTAGGCCGGTGTGGAATTGTGGCGGGCGTACTCATGCAGCAGCTCCGCGGCGATCTCGTATTCGTAGCGGCCCGGCGCGGTGTGGCGCATGGCGCGCAGCTGCGCGGCCGCTGCGATACGGCCGGCCTCGCGCATCAAGCCGAGCTCCGTGCGGCTCTTGTAGAGGCGCATGTCGTGCAGCACGTGGTCCAGCGCGATCATCTCCTGTGGTGGCTGCCTGCCCTGGCGCGGGGCCTGGCTCTTCAATGCCTGCAGCCAGCCCACCACCTTCTGGTCGAACTCGGGATGCGCGCCCATGGCGTAGTAGATGCGCTCGCGGTTTTCCATCAGCCCGGGCAGGATCTCGTCCAGGTCCGCGATGGGGAAGGCGTCATCGGCCGCGAAGCGCGCCACGGCGCCCTCGGGACCGGCGCGCCGGCCATCCCAGGTCTCGCGCAGCGGATCGCGGTCGCGCACGAACAGGATGTACTCGGCAGCCGCGCGGCCGGGCACCAGCACGGCCACCGCCTCCGGCTCGGTGAACCCGGTCAGGTAGTAGAAGTCGCTGTCCTGCCGATAGGGATGCTCCACGTCGCCATTGCGATGCGCGATCTTCGCGGCCGGCAGGATGGCGATGCAACCGCGCCCCATGATGCGTGCCAGCTGCCGGCGGCGCCGCGCGAATTCACCGGTGCCGGCCTTGAGCCGCGCGGCGCGCGCGGCCACGCCTGCGGACGTGGTGCGGGCGGCGCTCCTCAATGCAAAGTGCCCCGGTTCGCGGCCGGCGGTGGCGCGCGCAGCGGCTGCAGGTGGTCGTACAGCAGCTGCACGCCGACGCGCACGAATTCCACCAGCTCGGCATAGGCGGCCTCGTTGGATTCGGTGCCATCCTCCGGATCCACGTCGACACGTGTGATCTCGGTCATGTCGCGCAGCACTTCGGCGGCCTCTCCGGGGAGCTGCGCAGCGTCGGGCACCGCCACGCCGGTGCCGAGGCCGTACAGGAAGCCCTGGCACCATTCGCCCAGCGCCAGCGCGCGCGCATCGATGGGCGCATCGTCCGCGGGGAGCAGCGGCGCGAAGGACAGCGCGCCATCCACCAGTGCGCCGCAGGTCGATTCGAACACCGCGCGCAGGCTTTCGGCGGCGGAATGCTCGGCGCGGCCCTCGGGCAGGATCTCCGCCAGCCAGTCGCCCAGCGAGCAGGGCGAGGCACACAGGGACCCGACCAGCGTGCCATGAGCCTCGGCGGCATCGGCGAGCGCGCGGCATCGCACCAGCGCGCGCTGCAGTTCATCGAATGTCCGGCTCGCAGTGGCCATGCAGCCAGATTATGCCTGATGCGCATGAACGTTGACCCTTCACGCCCGGCAAGGGCAGTATGGCGCCGGCATGGTCGAACCGGACAGGAGCCCCGCGATGGAAAGCGAACTGCAGCGACTCGAGACCCGCGTCGGGGAGCTGTTGGCGCTGGTACGCCAGCTCAACGAGGAGAATCGCGCGCTGCGCCACCGGCAGGACAGCCTGTCCGGCGAACGCGCGGCGCTGCTGCAGAAGAATGAGCAGGCGCGCGCCGGCGTCGAGGCCATGATCGGGCGCCTGCGCCTGCTGGAAACCGGCGCATGAGCGCCACGGGCGACGGCCTTACGGGCGTCCGCATCCTCGACAAGGAATACCTCATCGCCTGTCCGCCCGAAGAGCGGGCCGACCTGCAGCGCGCCGCGACGCTGCTGAATGCCCGGCTGCGCGAGACCCGCGAGGGCGGCAAGGCCATCGGCACCGAGCGCGTGCTCATGATGGCCGCGCTCAACATGGCCAACGAGCTCGCCAAGCTCCAGGCCCGCGAAGAGCGCGTCACTGCCGACTTCGGCTCCCGTGTCAAGGCCATGCGCGAGCGCGTGGAACGTGCGCTGGTGCAGGGACAGCAGCTCGAACTGTAGTAGAGTGGTGCCGCGCCGCCTGCGGTGTTCGACACGCGGACCGGGTTACCTCGGACCCTAATTGAAACACCCAGGGGCAGGTGTCCGGCAGCACTGTGCATGTCCGCAACCGCGGGAAGCCTTACCTGCCGCTCGCCAGCCCCACCTTGTTGCTCTGGTTCGAGAGCAACGGCTCGCACCGGCACAGGCGGGTGGCGCCTCTTTAATTCCAGATGGATGGCAGGGTTCTCAACAGCGGCGAAGAACGGCGGATGCTGCGGCGTGAGCTGCGCGCCCGGCGTCGCGCCATCCAGGGCGCCGCGCGCCGCCGCGCGGCGCGCCGGCTGGCGCAACGTGTGGACGCCGCCCGGCTGTTGCGGCCTGGCCGGCAGGTTGGCCTGTACCTCTCGAGTACCGAGGAAATCGACACCGCCCCGCTGCTGGCGCTGGCGCGCGCGCGCGGCTGCACAGTAGCCGTGCCGCGCATCGTGAGCACGCGCCATGACCGCATGCGTTTCCACGACTGGACGGGCGCCGTCAGGCGCGGCCCGTTCCGCATTCACGAGCCGCTCGGCGGCCGCATGCGTGCGGCCCGCGAGCTGGACGTGGTGTTCCTGCCGCTGGTCGGCTTCGACGCGCGGGGCAATCGCATCGGCATGGGTCGCGGCTTCTACGACCGGCATTTTGCGCAGCGCCTGCGTCTGTCCCGCTACCGGCGGCCGTTGCTGGTGGGACTGGCCTACGATGTGCAGCAGGTCCCCGTCCTGCCCCGTGCCGCGCACGATGTGCCGCTCGACGCCATCGTGACGGAGTCCTCGGTCCGGCGTTTCCACGGGAGCGGCCGCTGATGCGCTACTGGCTGATGAAGAGCGAGCCCTCGACCTTCGGCATCGACGACCTCAAGGCCGCGCCGGCCGCAACCACCAGCTGGGAAGGCGTGCGCAATTTCCAGGCACGCAACATGCTGCGCGACGGGTTCGCCGTCGGCGACCTGGCGTTCTTCTACCACTCCTCCTGTCCCGAGCCGGGTATTGCCGGCGTGGTGGAAGTGGTGCGCGCCGGTTATCCGGATCCCAGCGCGTGGAACCGCAAGAGCCCTTACCACGACGCCAGAAGCCCTGAAAACAAGCCACTCTGGTACACCGTGGACGTGCGCCTGAAGCGGCGCTGCACGGCGGTGCTGCCATTGACCGCACTGCGCGAGCATGCCGGCAAGCTCGCGGGACTGGCATTGCTCCGGCGCGGCAACCGGCTGTCGGTGATGCCGGTGGAGGCTGCGCACTGGCGGTTCATCCACTTGCTGCTGCGCTGAACGATGCATGCCCAGCGATGCATGCCGACTCCTTGCGCGTGCATTCTCGCGTGCAGTGTGACGAGGCTCGCATCATGCAAGCGATGGGCTTGGGGTTGCTCTGCCGCAACGTGCGCTATCACGCTTGCTTGTATTTTGGCAACGCGTGTATATACTCGGTCCCCGGACTAACCTGTAACTGGAGAACTCTCATGGCGAAAGCCAAGAAGAAGGCCAAGAAAAAGGCCGCGAAGAAGAAGTAACTCTTCGGTG
>DATJXQ010000159.1:0-27618 GCA_035500015.1 Steroidobacteraceae bacterium | reverse complement strand
GGCCGAACGATGATCCCTTCGAGGTCTACATCGGCCTCGGGCAGGCGTTCTGATGCGGCGCGCACTGGCCATCGCCGGCTGGACGCTGGGCTCGCTGCTGGCGCTGCTGCTGGTGCTGCTGGCCGGCGTGCTAGTCGCCGGCAACACGGCGGCGGGCCGGCATCTGCTGGAACGCACGGTCGCCGGCGTCACCGCCGGCCATGTGCGCCTCGCGGGACTGGCCGGATCCTTTCCGTCCGACCTGCAGCTGCGGCAGCTGCAGGTCAGCGACGCGCGCGGCCCGTGGCTTTCCGCCGCGAACATCACGCTGCGCTGGTCGCCACTGTCGCTGCTGGCCCGCCACGTGCGCATCGAGCGCCTCGAACTGGATACGCTAACCATCGCACGAATGCCGGTCGCCACGCCCGCCGCGCGGCGCTCATCCACACCGTCCGTCCCTCATGTGGACCTGGATCACCTGGTGATCCACACCCTGCAGCTCGGCACCGAGCTCGCGGGTGCCGAGGTCTCGCTGGCCGTCAGCGTGGATGCGCACGTGCGCAGCCTGCGCGAAGCCAGTGTGCACGCCAGCGCCAGCCGCAGCGGCGGCCAGGGCCAGTACGTGCTGGCGCTGAACTGCGATGCGCAACGCCTGGACGCGCAGCTGCGCCTGAGCGAAACCGCCAATGGACCGCTGGAAAACATCCTGAAGATTCCCGGCCTCGGGGCATTGTCGGTGCAGGCCAGCCTCGCAGGTCCGCGCAACGCCGAGGTCATCGATGTGACGCTGGACGCCGGCGCACTGCACGGGCAGGCGCGCGGCACTGCCGACCTGGCGACCCGTTCGGCGCAGCTCACCTATGCACTCGATGCCCCGGCCATGGCGCCCGCTCCCGGCCTGTCGTGGCAGGCCATATCACTGCATGGCGAATGGCACGGACCCCCGCAGGAGCTCAACGCGACCGGACAGCTGCAGGTGCGCGGACTGCGGCTTCCCGCAGGCGCCGGCCTGGGCTCGCTCACCGCCGACCTGCGGTCGGTGCAGGGCAGGCTGACCGCGCGCGCGACGCTGCAGCAGCTGGTCATTCCGGGACCTGATCCCGCCTTGCTGCGCGCGGCGCCCGTGACGCTGGATGCGAACGTGGACCTGAAACAGGCCGCCCGGCCGCTGCACCTGACGGCAACACATCCCCTGTTCGCGCTGCGCGCCGACGCGCGCACCAATGGCAAGCGCAGCGCCACGCTGCAGCTGGAGCTGCCGGAGCTGAAACCCCTGGCGGCGCTGGGCCACCAGGATGTCGCGGGCAGCGCCACGCTGCAGGGCGAGGTCAGCGACGACAGCGGAGCGACGAAACTCGCCGCCAGGCTCGACGCGAGGATCGACGGCGGCGCGGCGGCGTGGGCCGGCCTGCTGCATGGATCCTCGCACCTGCGCATGTCCGGCCGCATCAGCGACCGCAGCTACACCCTCGATGAGCTGGCCGTCGACGCCGACCAGGTGACGGCATCCGCGAGCGGCTCACTGGCGCGCGGCTCCAGCCAGAAGGTCAGCGCGCGCGCCACGCTGGAGCTCGCCGACCTGCGCAGATTGCCGGCAGATGCCGCAGGTTCGCTGCGGCTGCGCGGCGATATCGACGGCACCCTGCAGGACCTGTCGGCCACAGTGGACCTGGACACGATGCTCTCGGTCCACGGCTCGCCGCCAGGGGAACTGACGGGCTCGGTGAAGGCGCACGGGCTGCCGCATGCGCCGCGCGTCACGCTGGCACTGCAAGGCAGGCTCGACGACGCGCCGCTGCACCTGCAGGCCGCGCTGGAGGAGCGTGCGAATCATGCCTTCCGCGTGGATATCAGCCACGCCGACTGGAAGTCCGCCCACGCCGAGGGCGAGATCAGCGGCGGCGCCGATCTCGCGCAGCCACACGGCCGGCTGGCATTGCGCATGACACAGCTCGCCGACCTCGACCGGCTGCTGGGTACGAACCTGCATGGCAGCGTGGACGGCACGCTCGCAGTGAGTTCCGACCGCGGCGGCAGCCGCGCGGAGCTGCAGCTTGAGGCCCGCAATGCCGGCATCGGCGCGCTGGGCGTGGATGCACGGCTGGCCGGTTCCGGCCCGCTCGACGCGCTGGACCTTGCGTTCAGCGCGCAGTCGCCGGCAATCGCCGGCAAGCCGGCGCGCGTCGCGGCGAACTCCGTGCTGGATCTGTCCTCCCGCACATTGCGGATCGCGGCGGCGAACCTCGAAGTGTACGGACAGCAGCTCACGCTGGCGCAGCCGGCAACGCTTTCCTTCGGCGATGGCCTGGCCGTCACGGCGCTGCGGCTGCAGGCACAGGGCGCCACGCTCACCGTCGAGGGTCGCGTGACTCCGGCGCTGGACCTCAAGGCCACGCTGCGCGACGTGCAGCCAAAGCTCGTCAACGCCTTCGCCGGCAATGTGCTCGCCGCGGGCAGCATCAATGGTGATGCAACACTCAGCGGCTCGCCCGCGCGGCCCATGGGACAGCTGCACCTGCAGGCCCTGGGCATGCGCGCCGCCAGCGGCATCGCCGACGGCCTGCCCGCCGCGGACCTGCGCGTTTCGGCGCAGCTGCTGGGCGACACGGCGCAGCTGGACGCACGGCTCGCGGCGGGCGCGCGGTCACAGCTGGCCCTGAGCGGCCGCGCGCCGCTCGCCGCGACCGGAGCCCTGGACCTGAAGCTCACCGGCGCGCTGGACGCGAACATGCTCAATCCGCTGCTGGAAGCCGGCGGCCGCCATGTGTCGGGCGAGCTGAATCTCGACACGGCCATCGGCGGAACGGCGGGCGATCCGCAGGTGCGGGGCACCATGCACCTGGCGCAGGGCACCTTCCGTGACTACACGCAGGGCGTGCAGCTGACCGACGTGACCGCCGATGCCGAGGGCACGGAGAAATCCCTGCGCATCGTCAAGCTGACGGCACGGGCCGAGCCCGGCACCATTTCGATGACGGGCTCCATCGACATCCTCGCCCCCGGCATGCCGGTGGACATCCAGCTGGTGGCGAAGAATGCGCGGCCGGTCACCAGCAGCATCCTCACCGCCAACCTCGATGCCAGCCTGCACGTGTCCGGCACGGCGCGCCGGCAGCTGGACGTGGGCGGCACCATCGACGTGAACCGCGCGGACATCAGCATACCCAGCAGCTTTCCACCCAGTGTTGCGGTGCTCGACGTGCGCCGTCCCGGCCAGGCGCCGCCGGCACCGGCGGCCAGGCCGCTGGAGGTCGGCCTCGACATCCGGGTGCGGGCGCCGCGCCAGATCCTGGTGCGCGGCCGCGGGCTGGATGCCGAACTCGGCGGCGAGCTGCGCATCGGCGGCACCGCCGCGGATCCCCGCGTGACGGGCGGCTTCGACCTGCAGCGCGGCACCTTCGACATCGCCAGCAGCCGGCTGAATTTCACGCGCGGCAGCGTGGCCTTCAACGGCGCCGGGCTGCAGCACAAGCTCGACCCGACGCTGGACTTCACCGCGCAGGCCACCCTCGCCGATGCCACCGCGACCGTGCGCATCACCGGCTTCGCCGATGCGCCGAAGATCACGCTCAGCAGCACGCCGGACATGCCACAGGACGAGATCCTCGCGCGACTGCTGTTCGGCGTGCCCGCCGCGCAGCTGACGGCGCTGCAGGTGGTGCAGATCGGCGCGGCCCTGGCCACGCTCGGCGGCGGCGGTGGCCTCAATCCCGTGGCTGCGATCCAGAAGACCCTCGGCCTGGACCGGCTTTCCATCTCGGGGGGCGCCGGCAGTACCGGCACCGGCACCGGCGCCGGCGCCGGCGGCGAGCAACCAGCCGCCGCCACCGTGGAAGCCGGCAAGTACATTTCCAGCCGCGTGTTCGTCGCCGTCAAGCAGAGCACCACCGGCAGCAGCCAGGTGGCGCTGGACGTGGACCTCACCAAGCACCTGAAGCTGCAGACACGCCTCGGCAATGGCACCGCGACCACGCAGGGCACCACGCCGGAGAACGATCCCGGCAGCAGCGTGGGACTGGCCTACACCTTCGAGTACTGACCGGGCGCGCGATGGCGTAATCTCGGTGCCGAAGGGGAACACCATGGACAGACGGGCCTGGATTCAGGGCGCGCTGGGCAGTTTCGCGGCGCTGCGCGCCGGATTCGTGCCGGCTGCGCAGCCGGCGCCAGCCACCGGCTGGTTCGCGCAGCAGCACATGCCCATCGGGCTGCAGCTGTACTCCGTGGACGAGGACGCCAGGCGCGACCTCGACGGCACCCTGGCCAGGGTGGCGCAGATCGGCTTCCGTACCGTCGAGCTGGCCGGCTACCACGGCCATCCGGTGGCGACGCTGCGCGCGGCCGCGGCGCGCAACGGCATCAAGTTCACCAGCATCCACGTGAGCGCCACGGCACAGCCGGGAGAACCGGGCCTGGACCAGGACCTGCCGCGCCTGGCCGCCGACCTGCACGAGCTGGGTGTCACCGACGTGGCGCTGCCAATGCTGCCCTTTCCGGAGCGCCTCGGCAGGCAGCGGCAGGGCGAATCCCTGGGCAGCTACGTCGCGCGCGTGGGCAAGGGACTGACACGCGCTGACTGGCAGCGTGTCGCGGAGTTGCTGAACGACCGCGGTGGGAGGCTGCGCGCCCAGGGCCTGCGCTTCAGCTACCACAACCACAACCCGGAGTTCGCGCCGCTGGGCGACTCGAATGGCCTGGAGATACTGCTGGCGGAAACCTCTCCCGACGACGTGGTGTTCGAACTGGACGTGGGCTGGGCGGCCGCCGGCGGCGCGGATCCGGTGGCACTGCTGCAGCAGTACGGGCGGCGCTTCCAGCTGATGCACCTGAAGGACATCCTCGCCAGCACGCGCACCAACTATGCGCTGCAGCAGGATCCGGCCGCGGTGGGCGACGGCAGCATCGACTGGCAGCATCTGCTGCCGGCTGCCTATGCCGCCGGCGTACGCAAGTACTACGTGGAACAGGAACCACCGTTCGCCACCGACCGCTATACGGCGATCGAACGCAGCCTGCGCTACCTGCGGGCTTTCGACGTTCATGCAGGCTCATCGGGAATCACCGCGTAGCGCCAGGCAGGCGTGCTGATGGAAAATCCGCGTTGACCACCATCGCCACCATCCAGCTGCTCGTCGGCCTGCTGGTCGTGGTGTCGCTGGTCGCGCTGGTGGCCAACCGGCTGCGCGTGCCGCACGCCGTGCTGCTGGTGATCGTGGGCGTGCTGCTGGCCGTGGTGCCGGGGCTGCCCACCGTGAAACTGGCGCCGGAATTCGTGCTGCTCATCGTGCTGCCGCCGCTGATCTATTCCTCGGCGGTGGCCATGAGCTGGAGGGAATTCCGCTTCAACCTGCGGCCCATCGTGCTGCTGGCCGTGGGCTGCGTGCTGTTCACCGCGGCGGCAGCGGCGGCAGCCGCACACTGGCTGCTGGGTTTTCCGTGGGCGGTGGGCTTCGTGCTCGGCGCCATCATTTCACCGCCGGACGCGGTGGCGCCGCTGTCGGTGGCGCGCCGCATGCGGCTGCCGCACCGGCTGCTGGTGGTGCTCGAGGGCGAGGGCCTCGCCAACGATGCCACCGCACTGATCCTGTACCGCTTCGCGGTGGCCGCGGTGAGCGCCGGGGTATTCTCGGCGAGCGGCGCCGCCGGCACCTTCGCCATCATCGTGGCCGGCGAAATCGCCTGGGGCCTGGCGGTGGGCTGGCTGATGCTCAGGCTCCGTCGCTGGGTGCGCGATCCACGCATCGAGATCACGCTGTCCATCCTCACGCCGTTCCTGGCCTACTGGCCGCCCGAGTACCTGGGCGGATCCGGCGTACTGGCCACCGTAACCGCAGGGCTGTACATCAGCTGGAACGGCCTGCGGCTGATCAGTGCCGCCACGCGCCTGCAGGGCATCTTCTTCTGGGACCTGTTCATCTACCTGATCGAAGGCATGGTGTTCCTGGTCACCGGCCTGCAGGCGCGCGCGCTGACCGTGGGCATCCACGGGCATGGGCTGCGCGGGCTGGTGCTTGCGGCGCTGGTGGCCTGCGCGGTGGTGATCCTCGCGCGCTTCATCTGGACCTATCCGGCCATCTACCTGCCGCGGATGCTCTCCCCGGCGCTCGCGAAACGCGACCCGGCGCCACCGTGGCAGCAGGCCTTCGTGCTGGCCTTCACCGGCGTGCGCGGCATCGTCTCGCTGGCCGCCGCGCTGGCGATTCCGCTCACCGTCGCCAGCGGCATGCCTTTCCCGCAGCGGGACCTGATCCTGTTCCTGACTTTTTCGGTGGTGCTGGTGACGCTGGTCGGACAGGGCCTGCTGCTGCCGGTGGTGATCCGCGCGCTGGGCCTGGCCAATACCGGCGAGCAGGAACACGCGGCGCTGCGCGCGCAGGAACACCTCGCGCGCCGCCAGGCGGTCGAGGCGGCGCTGGCGCGGCTGGAGACGCTGGCGGGCGAGCGCGGGCTGCCCGCCGAAGTGCTCGAGCCGCTGCGCGCGCGGCATCGCGAACGCCTGCGGCATACGCGGCATCGTGGCGACGGCGATGCGGCGCACCTGCGCCTGCTGGAAGCCGACGACCAGGTCGAGCTGCTGCTCATCGAGGCGGAACGCGAGCAGATCAATGAACTCTACCGGCTCGGCGACCTGCAGGACGAGGTGCGCCGGCGCATCGAGCGCGAACTCGACCTGCGCGAGGCGCGCCTGCAGAACGAGCGCGGCGTGGCGGAGGACTAACCGGCGGATTGCTCCGCGAACTGCCGCTGGTACAGCTGCGCATACAGCCCGCCGGCGGCCACCAGTTCCGCATGCGTGCCGCGCTCGACGATGCGGCCTTCCTGCACCACCAGGATGAGATCCGCGCGCAGCACGGTGGAAAGCCGGTGCGCGATCACGATGGCCGTGCGCCCGGCCAGCGCCCGTTCCAGCGCGGCCTGCACCGCAGCCTCGGAGTTGGAATCCAGGTGCGCGGTGGCCTCATCCAGTACCACCAGGTCCGGCGCCTTCAGCAGCAGCCGCGCAATCGCCAGCCGCTGCTTCTCGCCGCCGGAGAAGCGGTAGCCGCGCTCCCCGACCATGGTGTCCAGGCCATTGGGCAGTGCATCGACGGT
The DNA here is from genome assembly GCA_035500015.1 of Steroidobacteraceae bacterium. Lineage (GTDB taxonomy): Bacteria > Pseudomonadota > Gammaproteobacteria > Steroidobacterales > Steroidobacteraceae > ZC4RG30. The sequence continues at coordinate 20,547 of DATJXQ010000159.1, read as the reverse complement.
TTCCAGTATCTGCGCGTCGCGCAGCGCTTCGCGGATCTGCGCGTCGGTGGCACCGGGGCGCGCGTACTGCAGGTTGGCGCGCAGCGTGTCGTGGAACAGATGCGCCTCCTGCGTGACCACGCCGATGCGCTGCTGCACCGAGGCCAGCTGCGCGTCGCGCACGTCCACGCCATTGAGGCGCACCCGGCCGGCCTGCACGTCGTACAGCCGCGGGATCAGCATGGTCAGCGTGGACTTGCCGGCGCCCGATGGCCCCACCAGCGCCACCAGCCGCCCCGGCTCGACGGTGAAATCGATGTCCTGCAGCACGGTGCGTGGCGCCGTCTTGCGCTCGGGCACGGCAATGGACTCCAGCGAGGCCAGCGACACCTCGGCGGCCGTGGGGTAGCGGAAGGACACATGCTCGAACTGCACGCGCAGCGGCCCGGGCGGCACCGCCACGGCATCCGGCTTCTCGGTGATCATGGGCGCAAGGTCCAGCACCTCGAAGATGCGCTCGAAGGACACCAGCGCGGTCATGATGCTGACCTGCAGGTTCGACAGCCCCATCAGCGGGAAGTACATGCGCCCGAGCAGCGCGACGAAGGCCACCACCGTGCCCAGGTCCAGCACCTTGCGCGCCGCCAGTACGCCGCCCCAGCCGTAGCACACCGCCGTGGCGGTGGTGGCCATCAGCAGCAGCATGGTGCCGAACATGCGCCCGTAGATGGCGCCCTTGATGCCCACGTTGGTGAGCTGCTGCGCGCGGGCCTCGAAGGCTCGCGCATCCTCCTGCGGTCGCCCGAACAGCCGGCTGAGCGTGGCGCCGGCCACGTTGAAACGCTCCACCATCACGCTGCTCATCGCGGCGCCGGCCTCGTAGCCCTCGCGGGTGATGGCCTGGATGCGGCGGCTCCACAGCCGCGCCGGCAGCATGAACAGCGGCACCAGCACCAGCGCCACCACCGTGATGCGCCAGGACAGCGCGAACATGGTGCCGATGATGGCCAGCACGGTGATGGTGTTGCCGACCACGGTGGACAGCACGTCGGTAAAGGCGCTGCGTGCGCCCATGGCGTCCGACACCAGGCGGTTGACCAGCGCGCCGGTCTGGATGCGGCCGAAGAAGGCGATGGGCATCTGCTGCACGTGCACGAACAGCTTGCGCCGCAGCGACAGCACCACTTCGGCGCCGATCTTCGCCGCCATCCAGGTCTGCATCAGGCCCAGTGCCGCATCCACGATACCGACCACGGCCACCAGCAGCGCCAGGTGCACGATCAGCGCAACGTTGCCCTTCTGGATGCCGTCATTGACGATGTGCCGGGAGATGAGCGGGTTGGCGACGGTAATTGCGGCGTTGGCGATCACCACCACCAGGAACAGCAGCAGCGTCGGCACGAACGGCCGCGCGTAACCCAGCGCGCGCCGCGCGGTGCCCGGCTTGACCGGCCGGTTCAGCGCGGCCGGATCCAGGTTCATCCGGCGCATTGCCGCTCCGGGACGTGCCATCCTTCCCCCTTTCTGGTTGTTCCGCAGATGCCTGGCGACAGGCTAGCAGATCGGCCGCAGCTACGGTTTTTCCCGGATTGCCACCACCGCCGCTGCTGCCTAGGTTAGGTGTTGATGCCGAATCACGTCATGGTCTGGTGGGTACTGCTGTGCGGCATCGCCGCCCTCAACATCCTGGCCTGGATGCTGTCGGCCGCGCTGCTGCGGCGGCGGCAGGCGGTGATGAGCCCGGAGATCTATCTGGCCTCGCGCACGCAGCTGTTGCTGTCGGCGGGTTACGTGTTTGGCTGCGCATTCCGCTCCGTGCTGCCGGTGTTCGACGTGCCGCGCCTGGTGCTGCACGACACCTGGCTGTCCGACGTGATCGTCGGCCGCTCGGTGGCCACCGTGGCCGAGTTGTGCTTCGTGGCACAGTGGGCGCTGCTGCTGCGCCATACGGCGTGGGTCAGCGGCAGCCTCACGGCCCGCCTGGTGTCACGCGCGGTGCTGCCGCTGATCGCGGTGGCGGAAATCTGCTCCTGGTATGCCGTGCTGACCACCGCCAACCTGGGTCACGTGGTCGAGGAGACGCTGTGGGGGGTATCCGCCGGCCTGGTGGTGGTCAGCCTGTTCGGCGTCTGGCCGCGCTGCCCGCCCGCCTGGCGTCCCGCGCTGGCGGCCGCCTGCGCCACCGCCGCCGCCTATGTGGGCTACATGTTCCTCGTGGACGTGCCCCGGTACTGGTCGCGCTGGGTGCTGGACCAGGCGCACGGCCGGCACTATCTCAGCCTCGCGGCGGGCCTGGCGGACGTGGCACAGCGGCGCGTGGTGTCATGGCGGTGGCGGGACTGGCACGGCGAGATGCTGTGGATGTCGCTGTACTTCAGCGTGGCGGTCTGGATCAGCATCTGGCTGGTGCATGCCTGCGGGCGGGCGCTGGCCCACCGGACGCACCCGCGCCGTCTGGAAACACGGCCGCCACGCGGCTGAGCTATGCTGGAGTGGTGCAGGGACACGCGTTCCCGCCAATCATCCAATCCAGCCGAAGGGAGAAGCACATGACTGCGTTCAATGTCGTGCGATTCCGCGTCAAGCCGGGCGAAGACGAGCGCTTCGTCGACTACCACCGCAAGGCCATGCCGGCTTTCAAGGGCTTCCTCGGCGGAGCCCTGGTCAAGACCGGGGAGCAGACCTACTGTTTCGTGGCCGAGTGGCGCAACTTCCAGAGCATCGTGGATGCGCGCCCGCAGATGATCGGCCTGCTGGACGGCATCCGCGATGCGCTGGAGGATCTGGGCGGCGGCCTGGGCGTGACCGATCCGGTATCGGGCACGGCAGTCATCAAGCTGGCCGCACCGCGGCCGGCAAAGCCAAAGGCCGCGAAGAAGAAAAAGAAGAAGGCCGCCCCGCGGAAGAAGAAGAAGGCTGTCCGGAAGCGTTCATGACGCCCGCCTGACCACCTTGCCGCCTTTCATCACGAAGGCCACCCGCGTGACGGCGGAGATGTCCTTGGTGGGGTCACCGCGCACGGCGATCAGATCGGCGGCCAGTCCCGGCGCAATCGCCCCGACCTTGCCGGCGAGGCCGAGCAGATCCGCAGCGTCGACGGTGGCCGCGCGCAGCACTGCGGGAGCGGGAATGCCGGCCTTCACCATCCACTCCAGCTCCCGCGCATTGCTGCCATGCAGGCCTGCCACCGCGTCCGAGCCGGCGACCATGTGCACGCCCGCCTTCCAGGCGCGCCGCGCATTGCCGAGATTGACCGACTGCAGGCGCTCGAAGAACTCCCAGGTGTCGTCGTCGAAGTCGAAGCGGTTGCGGTGCGCCAGGTAGTAAGTCGGCAGGTACAGCGTCGGCACCAGCACGACGTGCCGCTCGACCAGCAGCCGGATCGCCTCGGCATCGAGAAATGAACCATGCTCGACCGAGGCGCAGCCGCCGAGGATCGCCGCCTTGATGGCCGCGGTCTCGTGCGCGTGCACTGCGACCTTCAGTCCTGACCGCGCGGCTTCGTCGACGGCGGCGCGGATATCCGCCGCGTCGAGCAGGGGCCGGTCCGGGTCGTCCGCGTGGACGCCTTCGAATACCTTGATGACATCCACGTGCTCGGCCACCCGCGCACGCACGAAATGGCGAATGGCCTCGTGGCGCGCCGCCGCGTCCTTGATCTGCGCGACATCCTCGGGCAGCAGCGGCTGACCCGACACGATCATGCGCGGGCCTTCGACGGCGCCCGCGGCGATTGCATCGCGCAGCCGGATGTCGACGAGATCCGACGCGGCCAGGTTGCGGATGGTGGTGAAGCCGGCCTGCAGTGTCGCGCGCGCGTTGTCGGCGGCGTAGCGCAAGGTCTGCTCCGGTGGTTCGGCCACGTCGTCGCCGGACCTTCCGTGCGCATCGAAGTGATACGTGATATGCGTGTGCGCGTCGATCAGGCCCGGCAGCAGCGTGACATCCCCCAGGTCGAGCACGGCCGCCCCGGCGCTGCGCACCGCCGCGGCACCAACCGCCACGATCCGTCCATCCGCCACGAGGACGGCGGCGTCCGGTACGACGGTTCCGGTTACCACATCGAACATGCGCGCGGCGCGCAGCAGCGTCGGTTGACGCGACAAACCATCCGCAGCGTTGCCCGCGAATGCCACGAGCGACAGCACCAGCACGCTGAGCCATCGGTACATGGGCCCAGTATAGGAGCCGGACGCCGACGTTGATTCGTGAAGCGAACATGAAGTCATTTCAATGTGCAGGAACCATGCCCCGCCATGCCGGTCAGATTGCTTACGTCATTGCTTCAAGGAAACACCGATGCACCGCAAACAGATGCTGGCCATCGCCCTGCTCGCTGCCGCCGCAACGTCCGCATATGCGGGGGATACCGGGAAAAAGGACCCGCAGACCGGCAAGAGCTGCGTGACTTATTTCTCCTCCGCGGCGGCCGGTCCCGGCGCGGTGCACATGAATTTCCGCAATATCTGCAACAGCCCGTTCCAGATCAGCGTCATGGGCGAAGACAAGACGCGGCTCGGCAACATCGGGCCCGGCTCGCCTGCCAGCCCGGCCCAGGCCTATGTCACCTGTTCGGTGACCGACGAGTGCGACGGCGCGAAGTGGCAGTACAAATGAGGTGGCGCTAGCGACCGGCAGTACGGCGCAAGGCCGTATCTGCTTGCGCGCTTTAACTCTGTGGTATAGAGTACTCTGAGTAATTCTGATGACCACGGGGGAAGGCATGAACATCAGCGACGAGCAGGCCTCCGCGGCGCTGGCGGATATCACCCGCGTGGCGCGCCGCGCGGCCGTTTCGCAGGGTTATCGGCGCGGCGCACCGCACCTGTTCCTGTGGGCCGCCGTATGGTTTGTCGGCTACGGCGTCAGCTATCTGGCCCCGGCACGCGCCGGCATGGCGTGGCTGGCGCTCGACATCGTGGGCATCGGCGGCAGCTACTGGATCAGCCGCGGCAGCGCGCAGGAGGCCGCTCGCGGCACCGCACAGCATGCGCGCCGCTTCGCCACGCTCGGCGCCTCCATCCTGCTGTTCCTGGTCTCGACCTATCTCATCCTGCCGCCCACGACCACGGAGCAGCTGGGCGCCTTTCCGCCGCTGCTGGTGGCCTTCGGCTACGCCATCATAGGCACCTGGGCGGGCCCGCGCTGGCTGGCGTGCGCCGCGGTACTCTTCGCCGCCACGCTCGGCGGCCATTTCCTGCTGCGCGCCTGGTTCATGCCATGGATGGGGCTGGCCGGCGCATCCATCCTGTGCGTGAGCGGCCTGTGGCTGCGACGCGGCTGATGAACACGGAATTCAACGAGGTGATCCACCAGCCGCTGCGCCTGCGGATCATGGCGGCGCTGCATGCACTGCCGCCGCGCGCGGCCGTGGAATTCCCGCGCCTGAAGTCGCTGGTCGAGGCCACCGACGGAAACCTCGGCGCGCACCTTGCGACGCTGGAACAGGCCGGCTATGTGCGCATCGAGAAGGATTTCATCGACCGCAAGCCGCGCACGCGCATCACGCTGACGCGCGATGGCCGCCGCGCACTGGCGGAGCACGTGGCGCACCTGCGGCATGTGCTGGAGGGCGTCGGCGCACCGCAGTAACAGGCGTGCAACGCGCGCGTCCGCGGCGGGACGGCCTCAGGTCGGCCCTTCCTCCACGTACGCCCCGCCCTTCGCATCGTGCGGCCGCGGCCGGATGTGCATCCCGCCCAGCACCACCACGAAGAACAGCGGCACGAAGAAGATCGCCAGGAAGGTCGCCGCGAGCATGCCGCCGATCACGCCGGTGCCCACCGCGTTCTGCGCGCCGGAACCGGCGCCGGTGGCCACGGCCAGCGGCAGCACGCCGAACATGAAGGCCAGCGAAGTCATGATGATGGGCCGCAGGCGCTGGCGCGCGGCCTGCGTGACCGCGTCGATGAGCGTGGCGCCGTTGTCGTAGTAGTTCTTCGCGAACTCCACGATGAGGATGGCGCTCTTGGCGGCCAGGCCCATGGTGGTCAGCAGGCCCACCTGGAAGAACGCGTCATTGGAAAGTCCGCGTGCCAGCGTGGCGATCACCGCGCCGAGGATGCCCAGCGGCACCACCAGCATTACGGCCACCGGAATCGACCAGCTTTCATACAGCGCCGCCAGGCACAGGAACACCACTGCCAGCGACACGGCGTACAGCGCCGGGGCCTGGCTGCTGGACAGCCGCTCCTCGTAGGACATGCCGGTCCATTCGGCGCCGACGCCGCGCGGCAACTTCGCCACCAGCTTGTCCATCTCGTCCATGGCCTCGCCCGAGCTGTGGCCGGGCGCGGCCTGGCCCTGGATGTCGAAGGCCGAGACACCGTTGTAGCGTGACAGCTTCTGCGCGCCGTACACCCAGCTGCCCGAGGAGAACGCCGAGAACGGCACCATGTTGCCGGCGCTGTTGCGCACGTACCATTTGCCCAGATCCTCGGGACTCATGCGGGAGGGTGCGTCGCCCTGCACGTACACGCGCTTTACGCGGCCGTGGTCGAGGAAATCGTTCACGTAGGCCGAGCCCCAGGCCACCGACAGCGTCTGGTTGATGTCGGTGAGCGCCACGCCCAGCGCGCCGGCCTTCTCGCGGTCGATGTCCAGCTTGAACTGCGGCGCGTCCTCCACGCCGTTGGGGCGCACGCCGGCCAGCGCCGGATCCTTCGCGGCCATGCCGATGAGCTGGTTGCGCGCGGCCAGCAGCGCGTCGTGGCCCAGCCCTCCGCGGTCCTGCAGCATCAGGTCGAAGCCCGCGGCCGTGCCCAGTTCCGGCACCGAGGGCTGCAGCACCGCGAAGATCTGCGCGTCGCGGATGGTGGCGAAGTACGCGCTCGCCCGCTGCGCGATCGACTTCACGTCCTGGCCCTTGTGCGTACGCTGGTCCCAGGGTTTCAACTTGATGAACACCAGGCCCATGTTCTGGCCGACGCCCGCGAAGCTGAAGCCGGCGACGCTCAGCACCGCATCGACGACATCCTTCTCCTTGTTCAGGAAGTAGTCGCGCGCCTGCGCCAGCGCCGCCTCGGTGCGTTCGCGCGTGCCGCCCGGCGGAGTCTGCACGATGCCGAGCAGGGAGCCGCCGTCCTCGTCCGGCAGGAAGGAGGTCGGGATGCGCACGAACAGCAGCCCCAGCCCCACCACCAGCGCCGCGTAAACAGCCAAATACCGCCGGTTGCGCGCGAGCACGTTGTGCACGCCGCGCAGGTAGGCGCGGTTGGAGCTGGCGAAGCCGCGGTTGAACCAGCCGAAGAAGCCGCGCCGCCCGTGGTGTTCGCCCTTCGCCACGGGCTTCAGGACGGTGGCGCACAGCGCCGGCGTCAGGATCATCGCCGTGAGCACCGACAGCACCATGGCCGACACGATGGTGACGGAGAACTGCCGGTAGATCACGCCGATGGAACCGCTGAAGAACGCCCTGGGCACGAACACCGCGGCCAGCACCAGCGCGATGCCGATCAGCGCGCCGGTGATCTGGTCCATGGATTTGCGCGTGGCCTCCTTCGGCGAGAGGCCCTCCTCGCTCATCACGCGCTCGACGTTCTCGATGACCACGATGGCGTCGTCCACCAAGAGGCCGATGGAAAGGGCCATGCCGAACATGGTCAGCGTGTTGATCGAATAGCCGAATGCCGCCAGCACGCCGAAGGTGCCCAGCATCACCACCGGCACGGTGATCGTCGGGATCAGCGTGGCGCGCAGGTTCTGCAGGAACAGGTACATCACCAGGAATACCAGCCCGATGGCCTCGAACAGCGTCTTGGTGACGCCGCTGATCGAGGCGCGCACGAACGGCCCGGTGTCCACCGGATAGACCACCTCCACGCCCGGCGGGAAGAACGGCTTCAGGCGATCGAGCGTGGCGTGGATGGCGTCGATGGTGTCCAGCGCGTTCTCGCCAATGGCCATGCGGATGGCCATCGCGGTGGCCGGCTGGCCGTTGTACATCACGTTGCGGATGTAGTTCTCCGCGTCGAGATTCACGCGCGCCACGTCGCCGACGCGCAGCCGCGAGCCGTCCGCGTTCACGCGCAGCAGGATGTCGCGGAATTGCTCCGGCGTGGTGAGCCGCGTCGGCCCGATGATGGTGGCGTTGAGCGTCTGCCCGGGCGTGGCCGGCAGGCCGCCGATCTGGCCCGCCGAAACTTCCACGTTCTGCGCGCGGATCGCATTCAGCACGTCATCGGCGGTGACGCCGTAGGCCGCGAGCTTCGCCGGATCCAGCCAGACGTGCATGGCGAACTGCGCACCGAACAGCTGCACGTCGCCGACACCGGGCGTGCGCGCGATGGCGTCCTGCACGTTGGACGCCACGAAGTTGGAAAGATCGTCGCCCGACAGGCTGTTGTCCGGGGAGATGAAGCCCACCACGATGAGGAAGTTGCGCGTCGGCTTGGTCACGCGCAGCCCCTGCTGCTGCACCTCGGCCGGCAGCAGCGGGGTCGCGGCCTGCAGCTTGTTCTGCACCTGCACCTGCGCGATGTCCGGGTTGGTGCCGGCCTTGAAGGTCAGCGTGATGGTGGCGCTGCCGTCGGCGGCGGAATCCGACTCGATGTAATCCAGCCCGTCGATGCCGTTGAGCTGCTGCTCGATCACCTGCACCACGCTGTCTTCCACCGTCTGCGCGGAGGCGCCCGGGTAAGTGGCGTTGATGGCCACCTGCGGCGCGGCGATGGCCGGGTACTGCATGATGGGCAGCCGGAACACGGCGATGCCGCCCGCCAGCATCAGCACCAGCGCCAGCACCCAGGCGAAGACAGGGCGATCGATGAAGAAACGCGGCAGCACGCTACTTGCCCGCGCCGGCGGCGCCTGCCTGCCCAGCCGGCAGCGCATTCACAGTCGTGCCGGGCCGCGCCTTCTGCAATCCCTCCACGATGATGCGCTCGCCACTGGCGAGGCCGGAGGAAACCAGCCAGCTGCTGCCCACCGCGCGATCCACCTGGATCACGCGCTCGCCCACCTTGCCGGCCGCATCCACCACCAGCACCGTGGCGTCGCCGCGCGCATTGCGCGACACCGCTCCCTGCGGCACCAGCAGCGCCTGCCGGCTGCTGCCGACGCCAAGGGTGGCGCGCACGAACATGCCGGGCAGCAGCACGCGCCGTGGATTCGGGAACACCGCACGCAACAGCACCGAGCCGGTGCCCTCGTCCACCGTCACCTCGGAGAACTGCAGCGAGCCGGCCTGCGGATAACTGCTGCCATCCTCCAGCTTCAGCGTCACCTTAGCCTGCTGCTTCGCATCGTGCTGCAGCAGTCCGGCATCGAAATCGTGCCGCTGGCGCAGCAGCTCGGCGCTGGATTCGGTCACGTCCACGTAGATCGGATCCAGCTGCGCGATGGTGGCCAGCGCCTGGTCCTGCGCATCCTTCACCAGCGCGCCCTCGGTGACCAGCGAACGCCCGATGCGGCCGGCGATGGGTGCGCGCACCTCGGTATGGCCCAGGTCGATCTTCGCGGCTTCCACGGCTGCCTGCGCGCCCTCCACCGCGGCCTCGGCGCTGCGGCTGGCGGCGGCGGCATTGTCGTAATCCTGCTTGCTGACCACGCCCTTGGCCTGCAGTGGCTCGTAGCGGTCGGCCAGCAGCTTCGCGGCGTTGAGCTGCGCCTGGCTGCTGGCCAGAGCGGCCTGCGCGCGCAGCAGCGCGGCCTGGAATGGCGCGGGATCGATCTCGTACAGCTGCTGGCCGGCCTGCACCTCGGACCCTTCCGTGAACAGGCGGCGCTTGATGATGCCTTCCACCTGGGGCCGCACTTCGGCGATGCGATACGCCGCCGTGCGCCCAGGCAGCTCCGTCGACAGCTGCACCGGTTGCGGCTGCAGCGTGATGACACCGACTTCCGGCACGGCGCCGGCGCCACCGGTGCCTTGCCCCCCACCGTGGCCGCAGGCGGCCAGCAGCGATATCACGGCGAGCACTGCGGATGCGGGGATCGTCTTCATGGCTGTGCGGCTTCCCGCGCCGACGGCGGCGCATTCGTATTGCCCAGCATGCGGGTCAGCAGGCCGGTCAGGGTTTGCAGTTCGGCGGCGGAAAACCCGGCCAGGTGGCGGCGCAGCTCCTCGCGCACCACGCGCGGTATCTCGGCCGCGGCCTCGCGGCCCTTGGCGGTCAGCGCGAGATTCACCACCCGCCGGTCGTGCTCGCTGCGCTGGCGTTGCAGCAGCTGCTTCTGTTCGAGGCGGTCGAGCATGCGCGTCATCGCCCCGCAGTCGACGTTGCACTCGCGCGCCAGCGCCGCCACCGTGTCGGCGCGGCCCAGCGCCAGCATCAGCAGCGGTTCCCACTGCATCGCGGTCAGTTCCAGCGGCTGCATGCGCGCATCGACATTGCGCAGCAGCGAGAAGTAGACGAGCTTGATCAGCCGGCCGGCCTGCAGATTGGGATCATCCGGTGCGAGGGTGAGCGGCTGGGCGGCGGCGGTCATGGCATGGACCCGGACTGAAGGTCCTGTGCATGTTAATTGCCGCGGCAAATTTCAGCAAGGCAAATAAAAGGCGCGGGCGCCAATGGCCCGCGCCCGCCCTGCCGACCAGGAAATCAGCTGCGCTTCAGAAGCGGTAGAGCAGATGCAGCTGGATTACCGGCCAGAGCTTGTAATCCTTCACATCGTCCTGCCACTCGGCGACTTTCTGGTCGAGATCCTGCTGGAAGGTCGCGTTGTTGGCATAGGTACCGTTGCTGGTGACATTGAGCTTCGGACTGCCCTGCGCCACGACACCGAGGTCGAAGCCGAATTCCAGGCCCGTCTTGTACTTGCCGGCCCAGCCGAGCGTCACCGTCGGAGAGGCCTTCTTGAATTTCGCGTCACCGGTCAGTGTGCCCACCTGGGCGGCCGTGTAGGTATCGTCGCCGACCTTCACGGTGCCGGAAGCGGGAGTGGCCACGCCCTCGAACTTGTTGTGATTCGAACGCAGGCCCGCGGAAATGCGGAAGCTGCCGCCGAATGGATAGAAATCGCCCAGCACGCCGATCGAATTCAGCTTGATCTTCCCATCGATGTCGAAATCGCTGTTGTCCGCCGATTGGTCGTAGCTGTAGTTGCCGGTCTCGCCATGCAGGCCGAAGCGCTCGTTGAAGCGGTAACCCAGCTCCACCCCGAGCCCATTGAGGCCGCCGAGCACACCCACCGACACGCCATGGCCGGCGCCGTCGTCGGCCAGCACCGCGGCCGGCAAAACCAGCATCGCCAGCATCGAGCCGGCAAGAACCCTTGATCGCAACATGTCTTGTTTTCTCCCTGATTGCCTTCCATTGCCGAATGCTGCCGGGTGCGCACCGGGCGCAACGGGCCGCGTTCACAGTATATTGCCGGCCGCCTGCACACGAGGATAAATCCATGAAGACCTGGATCGCGGCACTGCTTGCGGTGCTGTTCGCGGGGTCGGCGGCCGCCGCGGAATTCGACATCGGCCTTGCCGGCAGTGGCGCGCGCATCGACGGCGTGGAGGTCGAGGCCTCGGCCAGCAATGCGCCCACGGTGGTGCTGGTGGGCGGACTTGTGGGCAACGACGCCGGGACCGCGGCCGTCCATACGGCGGTGGCCGCCTATGAAAAAGACCGCAGCCGTCCGGTGCGCCTGCTCGCCGTGCCACTGGCCAATCCGGATGGCGCCGCCGCCCAGTTTCCGCCTACCGGCATCGCCTATCGCGAACACGCCGAGTCCCATGTGCTGTGGCGCTGGCTGGGCGCGCAGGCGCCGGACCTGGTGCTGATCGCGGGCGATGACGCCGGCCTCGCGGCCGCGCTCGCCGCGCAGCCGGTGGGCGACGTGGGCAGCATCCCCGCACTGCGCTGGTCCGGCGCGCCGGACTGGGTAAAGACACTCGGACGCATCGGGAAATCGCCCGCGCACGCGGAGCTGGAACGCCGCCTCGCCCGCACGCCGCGGCAGCTCGCGGAACAGCTCGCACAGCACTACGGCCATGATTTCGATCAGCCCGTGTATATCAATGCGATCGCGCTGGTGGCACGGTTGAAGCTCGGCGAGCTGGACGACGTGAAGCATCTGGCCGAACCCTGGGTCGATGGCACGAAGAACAGCCTCGCGCGGCCCAGCTCGCTGGTGATGGCCGGGCACATCGTCTTCACCGAGCTCGCACGACGCACCAGGGATCCGCGCTACACCGCGCTGGTGCGCAGGGTGGCGGACCTGGGCTTCGATGCATCCGGGCAGATGCTGGAAGCCATGCCCTACAACGACGGCTACAGCGATTCGGTGTTCATGGGCACCACCATCCTGGCGCAGGCGGGCGCGCTCACCGGCGAGCAGCAGTACTTCGACATGGCCGATCGCCACCTGCGCTACATGGAAGAGCTCGATCTGCGGCCCGACGGGCTGTATCGCCACCGTCCCGCGGCCGACGTGCCCTGGGGCCGCGGCAATGGCTTCGCGGCCCTTGGCCTCGCGCTGACGCTGACGGAGCTGCCGCGCGGTTCCGCCGCGTACCGGCACGCGCTGGAAAGCTACCGCAACCTGATGCAGGCACTGCTCCCCTGGCAGACACGCGACGGCCTGTGGCGCAACGTGGTGAACCATCCGGGCTCCTACCCGGAATTCTCCGGCACCGCGATGATCGGCTTCGCACTGCAACGCGGGCTGAAGATGGGCTGGATCAAGGGACGTGAATACCAGCAGGCCGTGGACCGCGCCTGGATCGCGGTGAATTCGCGCGCTTCCCCCACCGGCAGCCTGATCGACGTGTGCGAATCCACCGCGGGCATCACCACCGAGCAGCAGTACCTGCAGCGCGCCGCCATCCTCGGCATGGACGCGCGCGGCGGCGCCATGGCCATGCTGTTTGCCACCGAGCGCATGCACTGAAGCAGGCGCCGCCGGCGGCTACAGATCGACGAGCACGCTCACCGGGCAGTGGTCCGAGCCCATCACGTCGGCGTGGATCCTCGCTTCCTTCACCTTGCTGCGCAGCGCCGCCGACACCAGCACGTAGTCGATTCTCCATCCCACGTTGCGCGCACGGGCGTTGGCGAAATGCGACCACCACGAGTAGTGGCCGTTGCCCTGCGTGAAGATGCGGAAGGTGTCGATGAAGCCGGCGTCGACGAAATGCTGGAATCCCTCGCGCTCCTCGTCGGTGAAGCCCTTCTTGCCGCGGTTGGGCTTCGGGTTCGCCAGGTCCAGCTCGGTGTGCGCCACGTTCAGGTCGCCGCAGAAGATCACCGGCTTCTTCTTCTGGAGCTGCTGCACGTAGGCGAGGAAGGCCGGATCCCAGTGCGCGTGGCGCAGCTTCAGCCGCGACAGGTCGTCCTTGGCGTTCGGCGTATACACCGTGACCGCGTGGAACCCGTCGAACTCCGCGGTGATCACGCGTCCCTCGTTCCAGGAATCGCGCTTGAGCTCGTCGGCAAAGGTGAACTTCTTGGCGAAATCCTCCGGGAAGCCGTTGATGACCGCGATGGGCTCGCGCTTCGAGAAGATGGCCGTGCCGGAATAACCTTTCTTTTCCGCGGAATTCCAGTATTCGTGGTAATCGGCCAGGTCGATCTCGGCCTGGCCGCGCTCGGCCTTGGTCTCCTGCAGGCAGAGGATGTCCGGCTGGTGCTCCGCCACGAATTTCTGGAATGTGCCCTTCTTCACCACCGAGCGGATGCCGTTGACGTTCCAGGAATAGAATTTCATGGCGCCAGTATAGGGGAGATGCAAAGTGGGCCCGCATGACATCCTGCTGATCGCCGCGGCCGCGGCCGGCATCGCGCTGGCCGTGCTGCTGATCGTCAGGGGCAGGCTGCATCCCTTCCTCGGGTTGCTGTGCGGCGCCTTCCTGGTCGGCCTGGTCTCCGGCCTCTCGACCGCGGACACGGCGCAGGCCGTGCAGAAAGGCGCGGGCGACATCCTCGGCAGCACCGGTCTCGTGGTAGCACTGGGCCTGTCGCTGGGAGCCATGCTCGGCATCTCCAACGGCGCGGCCTCGCTGGCGGACTGGGCCATGCGCTCCATCGGCGGCGCGTTCGCGCCCTATGCCAGCCTGCTGATGGCGCTGGTACTGGGCCTGCCACTGTTCTTCGAGACCGGCCTGGTGCTGGTGTTGCCCATCGTCGCGGCGGCGGCGCGGGCGGGCACCGGGCAGCGCGACGATGCCGGCCGGCTCCGCTGCCTCGGATCTGCGAGCGCCGCGCAAGCGTGCCACTCTGGCCATCGTGCTGCTGCCCGTGGTGCTGATCAGCCTCGGGCAGGTGGTGGCATTGATGCCGCCCGCGCTCGCGGCGCGCTGCCACTGGATGACCGCGGCATCCCAACCCGTGCTGGCGCTGCTGCTCGCCAACCTCGCGGCGCTGCCGCTGCTCTTCGGCCGCCGCATGTTCGAGGCGCAGCTGCAGGGTGCGATCTGGAGCCAGGCCATGGCGCCCGCCGGCGCGATACTGCTGTCGATCGGCGCGGGCGGCGCGCTGAAGCAGGTACTGGTGACCGCCGGCATGTCCGAACTGCTGGCACGCCTTGCCACGCTGCACGCGATGCCGCCGCTGCTGCTGGCCTGGCTGATCGCGGTGGGCATCCGGCTGGCCACCGGCTCGGCCACCGTCGCGACCATCACCGCCGCCGGCGTGGTGCCACAGCTCATCGCCGCCACCGGCACCTCACCGGAATGGACGGTGCTGGCGATCGGCGCCGGTTCGGTGTTCTTCTCCCATGTGAATGATCCCGGCTTCTGGCTGGTGCGCGGCTACCTGGGAACCAGCACGGCAGGCACCTTCCGCACCTGGTCCGTGCTGGAAACGGTGATCTCGGTCTGCGGACTCGTATTCGTCCTTGCGGGAAGTCATCTGTGAAGCACGCTGTCCAGCCATTCGCGGCTGGCGCGGCACAGCAATTCCGGCGACTGGCCGGCATCGAGGGCCAGCGCATGCTCCCCGGGGGATGGCCGTTCCAGCGTCGCCAGCTGGCTGTCCAGCAGACTGGCCGGCATGAAATGGCCTGTGCGCTGCCGGAGCCGGCGCTCCAGCTCGGCGTGCGGGGCATCGAGCAGGATGAAGAACGCCGGCGCGGCGATCGCCCGCCGCAGGCGCTCGCGATAGGCGTACCTGAGGGCCGAACAGGCGGCCACGGCAAGACCGCGCGCCTCGCAACACTCGCGCAGCGCGGCGCCGATGCGGTCAAGCCATGGCCAGCGGTCCGCATCCTGCAGCGGCACTCCGGCGGCCATCTTCGCGACACTGGCCGGATCATGCAGCGCATCGCCTTCGATGAAGGGACAGTCCAGTTCCAGCGCGAGCCGCTGCGCCAGCGTCGACTTGCCGCTGCCGCTGACGCCCATCACGACGACCGCGGCGGGCCGCAATGCCATGTATCCTCCAAGCCCGCCCGGCCCTGCAACAATCTGCAATGGACCCGCGGTCCTTTTGACGCCAGAATGATCGTCCGGCCTCACCATTATAAAGAGCCACTGATGGCGATCACTGTTCGACCGGTATCAGGCAGCGGACCGATGCGGCAATTCGTCAGGTTCCGGATCGACCTGTACCGCGACTCCCCATACGCGATCCCGCCCCTGTACATGGATGAGCTGACGACGCTCGATCCGAAGAAGAACCCGGCCTTCCAGTTCTGCGAAGCGCAGTGCTTCATGGCCTTCGACGGTGACCGGCCGGTCGGCCGCATCTGCGCCATCGTCAACAACCGGGCGAACGAGGTGTGGAAGAACCGCAGCGGCCGCTTCGGGTTCGTCGATTTCATCGATGACGAGGCGGTTTCCCGGGCACTGTTCGCCGCCGCGGAAGACTGGGCAAGGTCCCGTGGCATGCACTCGATCCATGGCCCGCTGGGATTCACCGACCTGGACCAGGAAGGCATGCTGGTCGAGGGTTTCGACCAGCTGGGCACGATGGCCACCATCTACAACCACCCATACTACCCGCAGCACCTGGAGAAGCTCGGCTACGTGAAGGACGCCGAGTGGGTGGAATACCGCATCACCATCCCCGAAACGGTGCCGGAGAGGCTGCGGCATGTCTCCGAAGTGGTCCTGAAAAGACACAGGCTGCGCATCGTCAAGTACAAGAGCGCCTCGAAGCTCATCAAGGATGGCTACGTCCAGAAGCTGTTCGAACTGGTCAACGACTCCTACAGCCACCTGTACGGCTTCACGCCGCTCACCCAGGCGCAGATCGACTACTACACCAGGCTCTATATTCCGATGATGAACCTGAACTACCTGGTGCTGGTGGTGAACGAGGCCGGCGAGCTGGTCGGGATGGGCGCGGCGATGCCCTCGCTGTCGCAGGCGCTGCGCAAGGCACAGGGCAGGTTGCTGCCGTTCGGCATCCTGCACCTGCTGAAGGCGCTGAAGATGAAGAACCCGGTGCTCGACTGCCTGCTGGTCGCGGTGCGCAGGGATTACCAGAACAAGGGCGTGAACGCGCTGTTCTTCTACGACATCATTCCGCACCTCAGGCGGGCCGGCGCGAAATATGCGGAAAGCAATCCGGAGCTGGTCACCAATACGAAGGTGCAGATGCAGTGGCACTCCTTCGAACACGTGAACCACAAGCGGCGGCGGGCCTACGTGAAACAGCTGGGCTAGGGACGCAACACCCGCAGCGCCGCGCCCGCGGCGAGCACCAGCGGCAGCGCCGGATCGGCGCTGAAAAGCTCGCCGTCCAGCGCGAAGCCGTCGATACCCAGTAACTCCGCCCGTTCGCCGCGGCCGCTCAGCACGCCGTGGGCGGGATCCATGGCGTCATCGAAACGGCCCTTGAGCAGGGCCGGCACCATCCCCCACACCGAGGGTGCGGCGGCCGCAATGGCGGTGAACCGTACGGACCCGGCGCCACGCGTGGCAAAGGGGTTGTAAAGGGCGTTGCGCATCGCCAATGACGAGGCCACCAGCACCCGCATGGGTCCGGCCAGTTCGCCGACGCCGGCCAGCCGCGCCACGACATCCGGACGGGGTGGCAGTGGCTGGCGGAACAGCAGCGTGCGCACCGCCCACCGCAACAGGATGAATGGGTCGGCAAACCAGCTGTGGCGCCACCAGCCGGTGCCGGCGGCGCGATTCGCGGCCGTGAGGCGCACCGCCTCGTGGATCAGCGCGCCTGCGAACAGGAAACCATGGCGGGCCTGCCTGCCGGCCTGCGAAACCTGCAGCGTGCGGATACGCTCCTCCTCCAGCGGCCGGCCCGCGCGCAGCGCCGCGAGCGCGCGGCGCAGGGCCGGCATCCCCGGGTAGCCGCCGACGTCGCGCGGCACGACATTGGCGCGGCCGCCGGCCAGCAACAGCAGCGCCGGGGACCAGTCGGACGCCACTTCCGCGAAGTATTCGGCCAGCGAGTGGAGGGTGCCGTCGCCGGCCAGGATCCACAGCTGCGGCGCGCGCCGCGCGCGCAGGTCGTCGAGCCGCGCATGCAGGCTGGGAGGATCGACCACCTCGTGCACGTCGAGGCCGGCACCGCGCGCCAGGTGCATGGCACGTCGCGCGAATCCCAGCCGCGAGGCGCGGAAACTGCGCGGATTGACCAGCAGGCAGGGGCGTGCAGCGGCGGTCGCACCCGGCGTCCTGCCTGCCCCGGGATCCCTCACTTCGCAGGCCTGCGCTCGCGGATGAACTTCATCCATTCCTCCGCCGTCGGCATCACCGGCGTATCCACGCGCCGCAATATCTTCCATTGCCCGTCCTCGCGGATGAACTCATCCTCGTAGCGGCCGGCGAGCATCGGCGTCGGCTCGCCATTGGGGCCGCGCATCACCAGCAGATGGCGGGAGCGTGCCGTGGCCCGGTCGCCGTTCACGTCGATCTGGGCGTTGTAACTGATGTGGAAGCTGTCATTGTTCACGTAGCCCGGCGGTGGCGCACCGTAGAGGTCCACCAGCATCTTCTGGATGGCTTCGCGGCCCCGGTACACGTTCTTGCCGTTCACCCATTCGCCGTTCTTCGCGAACAGCGCCGCATAACCGGCGTAGTCGTGGGCATCCTGCGTGGCGGCATAGTCGACCAGCACGCGCTGGATGGCGAGCAGGTCCTCCACGCGCCGCAAGCGCTGCTCGACCGTGAGCCCGTGGTCCTGTTCAGCGGCCAGCGCCGGCATCGCGATCATCAGCATGGCGAGCATTCCACGAATCACTGCGCGATGAACCTGCATGCATGCCTCCCCGGAATCCCTCAGTCCAGCCAGCCGCGGTCGAGCAGTTCGTGCACGCCCTCGATCACATGATGCGGCCGGCGGTGCCGCGGCTGTTTGCGCCATTCCGCGCGGCTGGTGGTGCCCGTGCACACGCCGAAACCGGTGGCCCCGCCGCGGCGGGCCATCTGCATTTCCACCACCGGATCATCGCCCACCACGCCGACTTCGGCCATGCGGGCGCCGAGCTGGCGGGCGATGAAACGCAGCGCGTGCAGCGACGGCTTGCCCGTGATGATCGCGGGCGCCTTCGTCATGCGGCGCACCGCGCCCGTGATGGCATAGGAGTAACCGATGGTGCGGCCGGCGCGCGTGGCGAAGAACGGCACGTCCGAGGCCACGTAGAGTTTCGCGCCGTTCCAGATGGCGTGGCAGGCGGCTTCGATGTCCTGCATGCCGCATTCCGGATGCCAGCCGATGTACACGGCGTCGACCCGCCCGCAGTCCGGCTCGCCGGTGAAGGTGATGCCGATGCCCTGTTCGCGCAGCACATGGCCCACGCCGGGCGAACCCAGCACCAGCGCGCGCTTCGCGCCTGCGCGCGCGAGGACTCCGGCCGTGACGCTCGATGGCGTGAACATCTGCGCGTCGTCGATGGGCAGGCCGCAGCCGCGCAGCTTCGCGGCCTGCTGCGCCGGCACCTGTCCACTGCCATTGGTGAGCACGGCATAGGGAATGCCGCGCGCGCGCAGATGCGACAGCACCTCGATGGCGCCGGGCAGCACGTCGTAGGACCCGCCGGTGCGGTCGCCCAGCACCAGCGTGCCGTCGAGATCGAACATGAATCCCCTGATGCGCCCTGACTTCAAGCGAGGCTCCGCGACAGATGCAGGCTGAAGCCGGGCTTCTGCACCACCACGCGGGAGAGATCGCGCCTTGCGCACAACTCGCGGATGAGCTTCAGCACCGGCCGCAATTGCGGATCGTATTCGCGCGGCGCCGGGCCGGCCGCCTGCATCGCATCCACCAGGTTCGCCGGCATCGTGGCTCGCAGCAGCAGCTCCTCGTCCGGCAGCTGCGCGCCCAGCCTGCGCCGCAGACCGGCAACACCGGCCATCGGCGGCTCGGCCTGTATTTCCCGAGTACGCCGCAGGCTCATGATGCGGTCCAGCACCGCGGCATCGAGGGGAATGTTCGGCCGCCCGAAGCGACCCAGCGCGTAGCGGATCACCTCGTCGGGAATGACGCCGTAGCGCTCCGTGCCCGTGACGTTCATCACCGCCATGGTCAGTATCATCTGCGCGAACGGCGTCATCACGATGGGCCAGCCCAGTTCCTCGCGCACGCGCGCCAGCTCGGCGATGACGGCGCCTTCCAGGTGCGACAGGCGCGCCTCGGCCAGGTGGCGCCGCATCGTGCCCACCACGCCGCCGGGCAGCTGGTGGCGCAGGTAGGCCGCGTCGAAGGCCATGGGCCGGCCGGCGGGCAGGTCCTCGGCCTCGGCCAGCCGCGTGAAATAGCGGCCCACCTCGGCGAGTGCGGCGTCATCGATGTCCACGCGATGGCCCAGCGCGCGCAGATTCGCCACCACGCGCTCCGCGGGCGGATTGGAATTGCCGTCCGCGGCCGCGCCGGAGGCGCACTGCAGCGCCGACACACCATGATCCGGCGCTTCCATGTAGGCCAGCTCCGCGAGGCCGATGGTGCCGTGCGAATGCAGCTCGAGCTTCCTGTCGCCGATGACGGCGGCGATGGCGGGTACCAGCCCGCGGGCGCGCTGCGGCAGCAGCAGGCCGCCGGGATCCTTGATGTACAGCGCATCCACGTCCGCGCAAGCGGCGAGCCGGCGCGCGGCGTCCACGTAATGCGCATCGTCATGGATGGGGCTCAGCGTATACACCAGCGCCGCGATCACGAACTCGCCGCCCTCGCGCTTGACCATGCGGGCGCAGGCGATCTGCGCATCCACGTCATTCATCGGATCGGCCAGGCAGAAGCGCCGGATGCCATTCCTCGCCAGCGTGCGGAAGGCCAGCGCCATGAACTCCGGACTTGCCGCCTCCCAGGCGATGAAGCGAAAGCCGGTGGACATGAACTGCAGCGGCGTGTTGGGCGTGGCTTGGGCCATCAGCCGGATGCGCTCCCAGGGATCCTCGCGCTGGTAGCGCACCGCCACGCCCATGTGCGTGGAGGTGGTGAAGTCGATGGCTTTGAAGCCGACCCGATCCATCACCGGCGCGATGCTCAATGTGCGCGCGGTGTCGATGCCGGTGGCGCCCCACAGGCTCTGGTTGCCGTCGCGCAGGCTCGTTTCAACGAGCTCGACACTGGTGTGTCTCCGCTGGCCATGGCCCTGGCTGCTCTCGACGATCTGGATGTCGGCCATCAGTTCCCCCGGCGCGCCACGAAACCCGTATCGACACCGCCACGCGCGAAGGCAGGATCGGCGAGCAGCGCCGCCTGGAAAGCGCAGTTGGTGCGCACGCCTTCGATG
>DATJXQ010000158.1:0-2092 GCA_035500015.1 Steroidobacteraceae bacterium | reverse complement strand
CAAACGTCGGCGGAGCCGCCGGCGGCGCACTGTTCGGCCTGCTGACGCAGAAACTGCCCCTGAAGCCCCTCACCATCGCGACCATGCTGCTGGCGACGGTCGGGGTCATCATCTTCGGCCACAGCCCTGCAGATCTTGGCTGGCTGGCGTGGATGTGTGCGGGCGCGGGATTCTTCGGCAATGCCGGCGTCGTCGGCATGTATGCGATCTTCGCGCGGGCGTACCCCACCCACGTGCGCGCTTTCGGCACCGGTTGGGCCATTGGTGTCGGCCGCGGCGGCGCGGCGCTCGCGCCGTTCGTCGCCGGGCTGCTGTTCCAGCACGGGCAACCGGTGCCCAACGTGGCGCTGGTGATGGGACTGGGTTCGACGGTTGCGGCCCTTGCATTGCTGTTCCTGAAGATGCGACCGGACGAGACCAGCGTGCAGCCACAGGCAGTAGGCGGATCCGTCCCCGTATCGGGTTTGTCGGGCGCTTCGGCCGCCTGAGAGTGGGGTCGCGGCCCCGGCCGCTCGCGCACCAATGTGGTATCTGGCGCTGCTGCCGGTTCTGATCTGGCTGTACCTGGCAGTGGCGCGCGGTGGCTTCTGGCGCGTGGGGCGGCTGCTGGACACCGACCGCGCCCCGCCTGGGGCCAGCGCGCGCGTCGTGGCGATCATTCCGGCTCGCGATGAGGCACCGGTGGTCGGCCTCGCGGTGCAGTCACTGCTGAAACAGAATTTTGCCGGCGAGCTGCACCTCGTGGTGGTCGATGATGCCAGCACTGATGGCACCGCCGCGGTGGTGCGCACGATGGCCGAGCTGATGGGCGCGACGCAGCGCCTCACGCTCATCAAGGGTCCGGGACCTGACCCCGGCTGGAGCGGCAAGGTATGTGCCATGGCACGCGGCGTGGCGGCCGCTGGTGCCCTGCAAGCCGACTACTTCCTGTTCACCGATGCGGACATTCACCATGAGCCGGACAATGTGGCACATCTGGTGGCCCATGCCCGACGCCTGCAGGTCGATCTGTTGTCCTGCATGGTGCAGCTGAGCGTCGCCAGCGCCGCCGAGCGCTGGCTGATTCCCGCCTTCGTGTTCTTCTTCCTGAAGCTGTATCCCCCGGCCTGGATCGCCCGCAGCGAAGCCGCCACGGCCGGCGCAGCCGGCGGGTGCATGCTGGTGCGTCCCGAAGCCCTGGCGCGCAGCGGCGGCCTCGCGGCCATCCGCGCCCAGATCATCGATGACTGCTCACTGGCGCGTTCCATCAAGCGCAGCGGCGGGCGGGTGTGGCTCGGTCTCACGCGCGGCGCGCGCAGCCTGCGGCCCTACGACTCGCTAAGTCAGATCGGCCGGATGATCTCGCGAACTGCCTTCAATCAGCTGCGGCATTCGTGGCTGCTGCTCGCCGCAACGCTCGTCGGGTTGGTCGCGACGTATCTCTTGCCGCCGCTGCTGGTGGTGAGCGGCAGCTGGGTGGGGCTGGCCGGGGGCCTCGCAGCATGGGGTCTCATGAGCCTGTGCTACGCACCGATGGTGCGCTTCTACCGGCTCCAGCCGCTGTGGACGCTGACCCTGCCGGCCGCGGCGGCCTTCTACGCCGGAGCCACCGTGTATTCAGCGTGGCTGTACCAGCAGCGCCGCGGTGGCCAGTGGAAGGGCAGGGCGCAGGACTCGCACGGCTAGTGGTGGTGGCCGTGGACGCCGTGCACATGTCCATGTGCCAGCTCTTCCTCGGTTGCCGCGCGCACCTCGGTGATGTCGACCTTGAAATTGAGGTTCTTGCCGGCCAGGGGATGGTTGGCATCGATCGTCACTGTGTCGCCCAGCACCTGGGTCACCGTCACTTCCCGCGGCCCCTCCTGGGTCTGGGCGTGCAGCTTCATGCCGACATAGATCTTGGCGATGCCTTTGAGCTGGCGGCGCGGCACGCGCTGCACCATGGCCTCATCGTACTCACCATAACCCTCGGCCGGCGTGATCTTCACTTCCAGCTGGTCGCCGGCCGTCTTGCCCGTCAGCTCGCGTTCCAGTCCGGCCACGAGGTTGCCATGGCCGTGGATGTAGGCGAGCGGATCGCCGCCGTCGGAGGTGTCGATCACCTTGCCGGCAT
>DATJXQ010000157.1:0-16040 GCA_035500015.1 Steroidobacteraceae bacterium | reverse complement strand
CCGGAGCGGGGCGTCACAACGCGACCTGCGTCACGCTCCGCCCGGCTCCATTGCCGCTACACATAATGGACTATGGGAGGCAAGCGCGCGAAGACGCAGCCGGCCGGCTTCGACCCGGAGAGCAGCACCGTTCTGGATGCCGGAGAGACACTGCGCTTGCTGGCCACGACTTCGGCGGACGTGGAAGAGGCCGTCGAGCCGGGTCTCGAGGCCCTGCATAACGCGACCTTCGTGCAGCTGCCGCTGGGCGTGGGCTACACCAGCCGTGACGGCAGCTTCATCTGGTGCAACCCCGCCTTCGACCGGATGCTGGGACTGCAACCGGGCGAGCACCGGCAGAAATCCATCAGCGGACTTACCCATGAGGTCGACCGGCCGGCCAACGAGCGCCTGTTCGCGGACCTGTGGGAGGGCCGCATCGAATCGTACACGCTGGAGAAGCGCTGTGTGCGGCGCGACGGCTCCGAACTGTGGGCGCGGGTCACCGCGGCAATGGTGCGCACGCGCGGCGGCCGGCCCGTCTGCTCTGTGGGGTTCCTCGAGGACATCACGGCGCGCAAGCAGATGGAGGCCGAGATCGAGCGCGTGCAGAAGGCGCTGGTGGATGCCTCCCGCCAGGCGGGCATGGCCGAGGTCGCCACCAACGTGCTGCACAACGTGGGCAATGTGCTCAACAGCGTCAATGTCTCGGCCAGCCTGCTGGCCGACCGCATCCGCGCCAGCAAGACCGCGCGCATCGGGGAGGTCGCGACGCTGATCGGGAGCAATCTCGCCGACCTGCCGCGCTTCTTCGGCGAGGACGAACGTGGCCGCAAGCTGCCCGCCTACCTGCAGGCGCTCGCGACGCAGCTGGGTGGCGAGCGCGAGGCGCTGCTGAAGGAACTGGCCGATCTGCGCGCGAACCTGGACCACATACGCGATGCGGTCACCATGCAGCAGGTCTACGCGCGGCGCTGCGGCGTGCTGGAAAAGGTGGCGGCCGTGGACCTGGTCGAGGACAGCCTGCGGATGAATGCCGGCGCGCTGACGCGCCATCGGGTGACGCTGCAGCGCGATTACCGTGCCCGACCGGAAATCATCGTGGACCGGCACAAGGTGCTGCAGATCCTCGTGAACCTGATCCGCAACGCCAAGTACGCCTGCGAGGAATCCGGGCACGGCGACAAGCAGGTCACTGTGCGCATCGAGAGCGTGCCGCAGGGGGTGCGCTTTGCGGTGCTCGACAACGGCGTGGGCATCGCGCCGGAAGTGATGGACCGGCTCTTCAGCCACGGCTTCACCACGCGCAGATCCGGCCATGGATTCGGCCTGCACAGCGCCGCGCTGGCAGCCGCCGAACTGGGCGGCACGCTGGCGGCCACCAGTGACGGCCCGGGATGCGGCGCCGCGTTCTGGCTGACGCTGCCACCACACCCTCTGGGGGAAGGCCGATGAGCGAGCCGTCCACCACGCAGCTGCAGCTGATGCCCTGCCTGAACCGCCGCATCCTGGTGATCGACGACAACGCGGCCATTCACGAGGATTTCCGCAAGGTGCTGTCCGGTTCGCAGGCACAGGGCCAGGACATGCTCGAACTGCTCGAGTCCCAGGTGCTGGGCAATGCCGCGACACCGGCCACGCCGCAGTTCGAGCTCGACACGGCGTTGCAGGGCGAGGAGGGCGTGCAGAAGGTGCAGGCGGCCATGGAGAATGGCCGTCCCTATGCGCTGGCCTTCGTCGACATGCGCATGCCGCCGGGCTGGGACGGGGTGCAGACCATCGAGCACCTGTGGCAGGCCGATCCGTCGCTGCAGGTGGTGATCTGCTCGGCCCACTCCGACTATGAGTGGAACGACGTGGTGGCGCGGCTGAACTACTCGGACAAGCTGCTGGTGCTGCGCAAGCCCTTCGAGCCCATCGAGGTGCAGCAATGTGCCAGCGCGCTGTGCCGCAAGTGGCACAACGAGCGCCTGGTGCGCGGCCACGTCAGGTCGCTGGAAAAGATGGTGGCGGCGCGCACCCGCGGCCTGGAGGACGCGAACCGGCAGCTGCGCCACATGGCCACGCACGATTCGCTCACCGGCCTGCCCAACCGCGCGCTGCTCGATGACCGCCTGCAGCAGGCGATGGCACAGGCGCTGCGCCAGGACCAGCGCTTTGCGGTGCTGGTCTGCGACCTGGACCGCTTCAAGCTGGTCAACGATTCCATGGGCCATCACGCCGGCGACCTGTTCCTGCAGGAGATCGCCAGACGGCTGTCCGCCTGCGTGCGCGAGGGCGATACGCTGGCCCGGCAGGGCGGCGATGAGTTCGTGTTCGTGCTGGGTCCGCCGGCGGGCGAGGCCGAGGCCGAGGCGGTGTCGCAGCGCGCGGTGGCGGCGCTGGCCCTCCCCACGCGCATCGACGGCATCGATATCCACACTTCCGCCAGTTTCGGCGTGGCGGTGTTCCCGCGCGACGGCGAACGCGCCGAGACGCTGCTCGCCAATGCCGACGCGGCCATGTACCACGCCAAGCAGCACGGCAGCGGCATACGGCGCTTCTCCGCCAGCATGGGCGACACGGCGACCTATCGCCTGCGCCTGGAGAGCGAGCTGCACCATGCGCTGACCGCCGAACAGTTCGAGCTGCACTACCAGCCCAAGGTCGACGTGCGCACCGGCGCGGTGCGCAGCGCCGAGGCGCTGCTGCGCTGGCGCCATCCGCAGCGCGGCTACGTGCCGCCCGGGGATTTCATCTCGATCGTCGAGGAGACCGGGCAGATCGGGCCCATCGGCATCTGGGTGCTGCAGCAGGCCTGTCGGCAGGCGAGCGCGTGGCGCGAGCTGGGCCTGCCGCCGGTGCGTGTGGCGGTCAACATCTCGGCGGTGCAGTTCCACCAGCCGGGGCTGGTGGAATGCGTGTGCCGCGCGCTGCGCGACGCGCGGCTGGATGCGCGCTACCTGGAACTCGAACTGACCGAAAGCTGCGTGATGACCAATCCCGAGGAATCGATCGCCATCCTCGAGGAACTCAGCCGCATGGGTGTGCTGGTGTCGGTGGACGACTTCGGTACCGGCCATTCCAGCATGAGCTACCTGCGCCGCTTTCCCATCGACAAGCTGAAGATCGACCGCACCTTCGTCACGGGCATGGACACCCACGCCGAGGATGCCGCCATCGTGCGCGCCATCGTTGCGCTGGCGCATGGCCTCAGGCTGAAGGTGGTGGCCGAGGGCGTGGAAACCGCCGCACAGCTCGATGCATTGCGCGAGATGGGCTGCGACCAGTACCAGGGCTTCTACTGCAGTCCGGCCCTGCCGGCGGACCGGTTCGAACGGCTGCTGCGCCTGCAGAGCGCCAAGCTGCCGGCCGATGTGCTGCAGGATATGGATGAGACCTGCAGCAAGCTCACGGCGATCCGGCCGGTGGCCGGCGCGTAGCCGCCATCCACTGATCGACCTGCCGCAGCAGGCCGGGCTGCTCCGCGGCCGCGCCGCCCGTATCCACCAGCAGCCGCTCGCCGGGCAGATCCAGGAAGCTGTCGGTGTCCGCGGCGCGTGTTGCGCGCGCATCGCCGTGCCCGGGGTGCCGCATGGGGTCGACGGCGCGCGCGGCGATGCGCCGCAGTCTTTCCTCTTCGCCGACACGGCACAGGATCTGCGCGATGCGCGCCACGGGCAGCGCGCGCAGCGGCGGCTCGTGCTCGCCGGCGCGGAAGTTGCCTTCCGCCAGCGCGTCGATGCCGGCATCGGCCAGCTGCCGCAGCTGCGTGAACAGCAGCCGGAAGGCAAGGTCGCTGAGCGCGCGCGAGCGTGCCGCATCCACCATGCCGGCCTCGTCCAGCAGCTGCTCCTTGATGGCGTCCTTGGTGAGCAGCGGCAGGCGGCAGCGCGCCGCCAGCAGGCGGGCGAGCGTGGTCTTGCCGGTGCCGGGCAGGCCGGTGACGATGAGGAGTCGCACGCCGCGCGACCATGGCGCCTCCGGCCTCATCCTTGTCACCTCAGCCGTAACGCAGGTCGCTGCCGCGCTGCACGGCCGGGCGCGCGGCGATCTGGTCGGTCCAGCGCCGCACGTTGCGATACTCGTGCACGGCGAGGAATTCCTGCGCCCCATAGCTGCCGTTCATCAGGCCGCCATACCAGGGCCAGCTGGCGATATCGGCGATGGTGTAGAGGTCCCCCGCCAGGTATTCGTGCGTGGCCAGGTGCGTGTCCAGCACGTGCAGCAGCCGCCTGGTCTCCATCGTGTAGCGGTCGATGGCATACTCGATCTTCTGCGGCGCGTACTTGTAGAAATGCCCGAAGCCGCCGCCGAGCAGCGGCGCCGAGCCCATCTGCCACATCAGCCAGTTCATCGTGGCCGCGCGCCGGTAGTGCTCCACGGGCAGCAGGGCGCCGAACTTTTCGGCGAGATAGAACAGGATGGAGCCGCTCTCGAACAGCGGCGTCGGCGGATCGGTGGAGCAATCCAGCATGGCGGGAATCTTCGAGTTCGGATTCACCGCGACGAAGCCGCTGCCGAACTGCTCGCCCTTGCCGATATCTGTCTTCCAGGCGTCGTAAGCCGCGCCGGCGTGGCCCGCGGCCAGCAGTTCCTCCAGCATGATGGCGACTTTCTTGCCGTTGGGCGTGCCCAGCGCATAGAGCTGCAGCGGCTGCGTGCCGCGCGGCAGCGCGCGCTCGTGCGTGGCGCCGGAGACCGGCCGGTTGATTCCGGCAAACGCGCCCCCGTTGGGTTTGTTCCACGTCCACACCCTGGGCGGCACGTAGCCGCGCGGCTGGTTGCCGGCAGCGCCGGTTTCATCTGCCATGCTCACTCCATGCCGCCGCCCGGCTTCAGTGCTGCGTCAGGGACGCGGCGAAGTTGTTCACGAACTCGCCCAGCTGCTTCGCGATGGCCGGGTCGGTGAGCTTGCCTTCGGCATCGAATACGGTCTGCGCCCTGGAGACCAGCAGCCTGCCGCCATGCCACTGGCGCGCGCCGAGGTGACGCAGGATGGGCAGCCAGGCCGCCTGCGAAAGAATGGTGCCGAAGCCGCCCTGCGAGGCGCCGATGACGGCGAAGGGCCGGTTGCCGAACACCTTGCCGATGTCGCCCGGTGGACGCGACAGCCAGTCGATGGCGTTCTTCAGGCTCCCCGGCACGCCGTTGTTGTACTCCGGCGTGGCCAGCAGCACGCCGTCGGCGGCGATGACCTTCTCCTTCAGCGCCGCCACGGCCGGCGGGCTGCCTTCGCGGGTTTCCAGGTCGCCGTCGTACACGGGTATGCCATGCAGCGTCGCAATTTCCAGCCGGATGCCGGGGCCGGACAGTCCCTGCGCCGCGCGCAGCAGCGCGGTGTTGTACGACCCCGCGCGCAGGCTGCCAGATATGCCGAGGATGCGTGTCATGGGAATCTCCGGTCCGCGCACGCACCATACCAAATCTCAAGTTTTCGTAATACGGCCACGGCGGGCCCACGCCGCTTTGACGCTGCGGCGGCGGCGCCGCAAACTGCGCGCGCCAAGCAGAACCAACTTTCGGGAACCAGATCCTCAAGCATGCTGCGACGTCTCCTGCTGTTGCTGGCCCTGTCCGCGGCCGGCCTGCCGCCGGTGCTGGCCGCCACGGCCGAGCGCTTCACCATCCTCAGCTACCACGAGGTGGCCGATCCGCAGGACGCGCTCAACAAGGACTATGCGGTGGCCCCGACGATGTTCGTGCGGCAGCTGGACTGGCTGCGCAACAACGGCTACAGCTTCATCAGCGTGGATGACCTGCTGGCCGACGAGGCCGGCCGCGTGCCGCTGCCCGACAAGGCGGTGCTGCTGACCTTCGACGATGGCTACCGCTCGATGTACGAGCACGCCTGGCCGGTGCTGAAGGCGTGGAAGATTCCCTCGGTGGTGGCCGTGGTCGGCAGCTGGGAAGACGACGGCGCGCAGGTGGATTTCGACGGCAAGATCATCCCGCGCGAGAAGCTCATGAGCTGGAAGGAGCTGCGCGAACTCGCCGACAGCGGGCTGGTGGAGATCGGCAGCCACAGCTTCGACCTGCATCGCGGCATCCCCAGCAATCCGCAGGGCAACTCGCAGCCCGCCGGCGTCACGCGCCGCTGGCTGGGAGCGGCGCAGGGCTACGAGACCGAGGCGGCCTATCGCCGGCGCGTCGAGGCCGATCTCGAGCGCAGCAGCGCCGACATCAGGAAACATGTCGGCCGCGCCCCGCGCGTGATCGCCTGGCCCTATGGGCGCTACAACCGCGAACTGCACGAGGCGGCGGCGCGCCACGGCATGAGCATCGGACTCACGCTGGACGATGGCGCCAACCTGTCGAGCACGCCGCTGTGGCGGCTGCGGCGCGTGCTGGTGGATTCCTCCATGGGCCCGGCGGAGCTGAAGCGCGAGATCGACTTCCGCAACGAGAACATCCTGGATTACGACCGCCCGCAGAAGGCCATGCAGGTGGACCTGGACTACATCTACGACCCCGACCCGGCGCAGCAGGAGCGCAACCTCGGCCACCTGCTCGACCGCATCCAGTTCCTCAACGTGAACACGGTGTACCTGCAGGCCTTCGCCGATCCGGACGGCGACGGCACGGCCAATGCGGTGTACTTCCCGAGCCGCCACATGCCCATGCGCGCCGACCTGTTCGATCGCGTGGCCTGGCAGATACGCACCCGCACACAGGTGCGGCGGCTGTATGCGTGGATGCCGCTGCTGGCCTGGGACCTGCCCGCGAACGAGCCCGCGGCCGGCGACCGCGTGATCGCCGCGCCCGGCGTGACCGCGGCGGAGGGCAGCCACGTGAAGATGGGCTACCGCCGCCTGTCGCCGTTTTCCGCGCGCGCGCGCGCCACCATCCGCGAGATCTACCAGGACCTGGCGCGCCATGCGAGCTTCGACGGGCTGCTGTTCCACGACGATGCCACGCTCACCGACTACGAGGATGCCAGCCAGTTTGGCCTCGCCCAGTACCGCGCCTGGGGATTGCCGGGTTCGGTGCAGCAGATCCGTGCCGATGACGACCTGCTGGGCCGCTGGACCATCCTGAAGATCAACGCCATCGACGATTTCGCGGGCGAGGTCGCCGACGTGGTGCGCGACGAAGTCCCCGAGCTGGTGACCGCGCGCAACCTCTATGCGCAGGTGGCGCTCAGTCCCAGGGCCGAGGTGTGGTACTCGCAGGCGCTGGACAACTCGCTGCGCAGCTACGACTTCACCGCCATCATGGCCATGCCCTACATGGAGCAGGCGCCGGACGCCGATGCCTTCTATCGCGCGCTGGTGGACCAGGTGAAGGCGCGACCGGATGCCATGGGCAAGGTGGTGTTCGAGCTGCAGACGGTCGACTGGCGCCAGGGCAACCGCCACCTGCCGATCGAGGAGATCACCGGTACCATCAAGCGGCTGTATTCACTGGGCGTGCGCAATATCGCCTATTATCCGGATCTGCCGTTCGACAACCATCCGGATCCGGGGTCCATGCGCGCGACCTTCGCCACCATGCCCGACATCCTGCCGCTGCAGTAGGGGATGCGCCACCTCTCGCCCGGCCTGTGGCACGCCTTGCTGGGCTTCGTTTATTTCTATCCGCTGTTCATGTCGTGGCTGTGGATGCTGGGCGCGCTGCTGTTCCGGCTGCGCCACGAGGGCGCCGGCCCTCCAGCCGGGGTATCGCGGCTGCCGCCGGACACCCCGCCGGTCAGCGTGCTGATCCCCTGCTACAACGAGGGCGCCAACGCCGAGGAAACGCTGACTCATGCGCTGGCGCTGGACTATCCCGATTTCGAAGTCGTGGCGATCAATGACGGCAGCCGCGACAACACCGGCGAGGTGCTCGATCGCATGGCTGCGCAGCACCCGCGGCTGCGGGTGGTGCACCTGGCGCAGAACCAGGGCAAGGCCATGGGACTGGCCGCGGGCGCGCTGCTGGCGCGCCACGACATCCTGATCTGCATCGACGGCGACGCGCTGCTCGATCGCAGGGCCGCACACGCCCTGGTGCGGCATTTCGTGGAGGATGCGCACGTGGCGGCCGTCACCGGCAATCCGCGCGTGCGCAATCGCTCGACGCTGCTGGGCCGCATACAGGTGGGTGAGTTCTCCGCCATCGTCGGCATGATCAAGCGCGCGCAGCAGACCTTCGGCCGCATCTTCACCGTCTCGGGCGTGATCACGGCGTTCCGCCGCCAGGCCGTGCACCAGGTCGGCTACTGGAGCCCGGACATGCTCACCGAGGACATCGACATCACCTGGAAGCTGCAGCGCGCCGGCTGGAAGGTGCGCTTCGAGCCCGCTGCGCTGGTGTGGATCCTGATGCCCGAGACATTGCGCGGCCTGTGGAAGCAGCGCCTGCGCTGGGCCATGGGCGGTGCCCAGGTGTTGCGCAAGAACGTGGAGCTGTTCCTGCGGCCGCGGGAAGCCTTCATGTGGCCGCTGCTGCTCGAGTTGTGCGCCAGCCTGTTCTGGTCGTACCTGGTGGTCATCTGCACCGGATTATGGGTGGCGGACATGCTGTCCACGAGCATCACCCTGCCGTCGCTGGGCTCGCCATTGATTCCCCAGGGCGGCGGCCTGCTGCTGGGCACCACCTGCCTGGTCCAGTTCGCCTTCAGCAAGTGGCTGGACAGCCGCTACGAGGTCGGGCTGGGACGCAATTTCTACTGGATGATCTGGTACCCGGTGGTCTTCTGGATGATCAACATCGCCGCCGCCGTGGTCGCCTATCCCAAGGTGCTGTTGCGGCCCGCCAACCGCCGTGCGCGCTGGGTCAGCCCCGACCGTGGGATCAGGCGGGATGGGGCTGTCTGAAAAAAGCGACATTAAGCGGAAATTAGCCGGAATTCATGCGCCGGATGCGGCCTGCGGCTAGAATTCGCCGCCGTGGCGAACCACCTGATCATCAATGCGCGACGCCAGCTGAGCTGGAACCGGCGCCTGTTTTCCGATGCTTCGACGCTGGCTCTGTGGAGCATGTGGCTGTGGCTGTGCCGTTCGGCGCTGCTGCGCCTGGCCGGCATCGTCGGCGTTGCCATCGGCATGCGGCATACCGCCGCGCACGCGCAGTCGCCGGACGACATGGTGTCCTTCGAGGACGCCGCCGCCGCGCTGTTTGGCACCTGCAGCCTGCTGATGCTGTGGAATCGTCTGGCCAGCCAGCCGGCGCCGACGCCGCGCGTCCAGTTCTCGCCGGACTACGCGGGCTACTTCCGCATCGATCCGCGCGAGCTCGCCAGCGCGCGCGCCAGCCGCATCTGCGTGGTGCATCACGACGAGTCCGGCAGGATCCTGCGCATCGATCCCGTGCGCGATGGCGATCCCTCGCCGGATGGCGAGCTCTCGCCGGGTAGCGGGTTCCCCGAAGACAGCGAGCTGCCCGTCGCGGCGTGAGCGCAGCGGCCGCGGGCCGCCTCCCGGTCCGCAGCCAGCGCCCGCCCGCGGGCCGGCGATGCTAGCCTTGCCGCATGGCCATGTCGACCTTTCAGAGCATCAAGCACGAACTGGTGCATGTCGCGGCGTTGTCCAAGGATGCGCTGCACATCTACGTGGGACTGGCCGTGTTCCTCATCGTCGTGGCAGTCAGCCGCAAGGGCCTGCGTTCCGGCCTCGCGCCGCTGGCGGTGCTGGTGGTGGCGCTGGCCGGCGAAATGCTCGACCTGCGCGATGAATGGCGCCACCATGAATCCCTGAAGTGGGGCGCAGGCCTGCACGACCTGTGCAATAGCTGTTTCTGGCCGCTGGTGCTGTGGCTGCTGGGGCGTTACACGCGGATCGTGAAATAACGGAGCGGGCGATGACACATGCGGTCGTCACCGGCTGGGGCAAATGCCTGCCGCCGGCCGTGCTCTCCAATGCCGATCTCGCCACCTTCCTCGACACCGGCGACGAGTGGATCCTCGCGCGTACCGGCATCCGCGAGCGGCGCATCGCGCACGTGGGCCTCACCGAACTGGCGCAGGTCGCCGCGCTGCGCGCGCTGGCCGCAGCCGGGCGCGAGCCGGGCGACATCGAG
This sequence comes from Steroidobacteraceae bacterium, assembly GCA_035500015.1. Lineage (GTDB taxonomy): Bacteria > Pseudomonadota > Gammaproteobacteria > Steroidobacterales > Steroidobacteraceae > ZC4RG30. The sequence continues at coordinate 6,083 of DATJXQ010000157.1, read as the reverse complement.
CTGATCGTCTTCGGCAGCACGAGCTTCGACGAACAGGCGCCCAACCAGGCGTCGGGCCTGCAGCAGGTGCTGGGCGCGCAGCGCGCCGCGGCCATGGACGTGAACACGGCCTGCACCAGTTTCCTGTATGCGTGGAGCACGGCCAATGCACTGATCCGCTCCGGCGCCGTGCGCAACGCACTGGTGGTGGGCGGCGAGGTGATCAGCCGCTTCATGGACTGGAGCAACCGCAACGTGGCCGTGCTGTTCGGCGATGGTTGCGCGGCGGTCGTGCTGGAAGCCACCGACGAGGAAGCAGGCCTGCTCGGCGAGCGGCTGGGCTGCGACACCGGCGGCCGCCAGGCGCTGGTGATCCGCGGCATGGGCGCGCGCTATGCGGATTTCACGCGCCGGCTGGGCGTGACGGAATGGATCTTCGACGGGCCGGAAATCTTCAGGCGCGCGGTAACCGGCATGGCGCAGGCCGCGGGCGAGGTGCTGGCGGCGCATGGCATGACCGCGGCCGACGTCGACCTGGTGGTGCCGCACCAGGCCAACCTGCGCATCATCGAAGCGGTAACCGCGCGGCTCGGCGTACCGGCCGGGCGCACCTTCGTGAACGTGCAGCGCTACGGCAACATGTCGGCCGCCACGGTGGCGGTGGCGCTGGTGGAAGCGCTCGAAGCCGGAAGCGTGAAACCCGGCGCGATGCTGCTGCTGCCGGCCTTCGGCGCGGGCCTGACCTGGTGCGCGCACCTGGCGCGCTGGGGCGGGCGCGTCACGCCGCTGCGCAGCTCATCCGCGGAGCTGCCGCCGGCGCAATGCAGCGGCCTGGAGCTGGTGCAGGCCCTGCGCGCGCAGCGGGCCGCCGCTACCGCTTCCTGATTTCCACGGGCGAGTCGAGCGTTACCGCCGGCGGCGTGCCTTCGTCCAGCTGGACTTCGGTGCCGGTCTTGCCGCAGCCCGGCCCGCTGCTGCTCCCCGTGCGGCCTCAGTGCCGCAGTCTCCAGCCGCTGCGGATCATCCAGGCGGCAAGCGCGAGGCACGCCACCAGGATCGCCACGATGATGGTGAGGCTGATGCGCACATCGACGTCGCCCTGGCCGTAGAAGCTCCAGCGGAAACCGCTGATGAGGTACACCACCGGGTTGAACAGCGTCGCCGCGCGCCAGAATGGCGGCAGCATGTCGATGGAATAGAAACTGCCGCCAAGAAAAGTCAGCGGCGTGATGATCAGCGACGGCACGAACTGCAGCTTCTCCCAGCTGGTGGCCCAGATGCCGAGCACGAAGCCGAACAGGCTGAAGGTCAGCGCGGTCAGCACGAGGAAGACCACCATCCACAGCGGATGCAGGATGGAAACCGGCACGAAGAAAGCCGAGGTGCCGAGGATGATGAGCCCGATCAGCACGCTCTTGCTGGCCGCCGCGCCCACATAGCCCAGCAGGATCTCCGGCGCGCCCACCGGCGCCGACAGCAGCTCGTAGATGGTGCCGGACCACTTCGGGAAGTAGATGCCGAAGGAGGCATTGCCGATGCTCTCGGTGAGCACCGACAGCATGATGAGACCCGGCACGATGAAGGCCGCGAACGGCACGCCGCCGATCTGGCTGACGCGCGAGCCGATGGCCGAGCCGAACACCACGAAGTACAGCGAGGTCGTCAGCACCGGCGTCAGGATGCTCTGCACCAGCGTGCGGAAGGTGCGCGCCATCTCGAAGCCGTAGACGGCGCGGACGGCGTGGTGGTTCACGCGGCACCCCGCACCAGCGACACGAAGATATCCTCCAGCGAGCTCTGCTGCGTTTCCAGGTCGCGGAACTCCAGGCCCGCCTGGCCGACGTCGCGCAGCAGCTGCGCGATGCGCGCTCGCTCGGATTCGTCGTTGAAGGTGAATACCAGCGTCATGCCGTCGTCGGCGAGTGCGAGCTGCCAGCCCGCAAGCTGCGCCGGCAGCTGCTCCAGGCGCACTGTCAGGTGCAACCGCAGCTCCTTGCGGCCGAGCTTGCGGATCAGCACGGCCTTGTCCTCCACCAGCACCAGCTCGCCCTTGTTGAGGATGCCGATGCGGTCGGCCATTTCCTCGGCTTCCTCGATGTAGTGGGTGGTGAGGATGATGGTGACGCCGCCGTCGCGCAGCTCGCGGATCAGCCGCCACATGTCGCGGCGCAGTTCCACGTCCACGCCGGCGGAAGGCTCGTCGAGGAACAGCAGCTGCGGTTCGTGCACCAGCGCCTTGGCGATCATCACGCGGCGCTTCATGCCGCCCGACAGCGTCATGATCTTCGCGTCCCGCCTGTCCCACAGCGACAGCGAACGCAGTACCCGTTCGACGAGCCGTGCATCGGCCGCGCAGCCGAACAGGCCGCGGCTGAAAGTCACGGCGGCGCGCACTGTCTCGAAGGCCTCGGTGGCCAGTTCCTGCGGCACCAGCCCGATCAGGCGGCGCGTGTGGCGCGCTTCGCGGGCGACGTCATGACCGGCCACCTGCGCGCGGCCGGCGCTGGCGTTCACCAGGCCGCACAACGCGCCGATCAGCGTGGTCTTGCCGGCCCCATTGGGCCCGAGCAGCGCGAAGATCTCGCCGTGGCGCACTTCGAGATTGATGTCGCGCAGTGCGACCAATCCGCCGGGATAGGTCTTGCACAGGCCCTTGATCGACAGGATGGGCTGCAAATGGCGTCAGCGCCGGCGCGCCGGTATCACCACGGGCTTGGGATCGGAGGTTTCTATCGACAGTGCAAAGGTGCGGCGTTCGGCGCCCTGCAGCGCGCCCACGCTGATTACCTGGCGCGCCACTTCCTCATTGCGTTCGTTGCGCACCACCACCAGGATGGAATACTCCGTGGCCGAATCCAGCCGCTCCGCATCCAGCGTGCCCTCGATCTGCCAGGCGGTCCTGGTGGCCGGTACGCCGCCGGGCCGCGCGTCCTTGTCGAAACGCAGGTGATGCCTGCATCCCGGGCAGACAGCCGCGCTTTCCAGGATCGTCGCCCGGCAATGGGGGCAGGTGCGCGTGGCGCCTGCCTGGCTGACCGATCGCGCCGAGCCGATCATGCGACGTTGCTGCGGCCCCCGAGCAGGGCGGTGGCGGACCCTGCGGCCTTGGTGCTGTCCTCGAAGCCGAAGTCCACCGCGCCGCGCATGCGCGAGCCGGCCGCGACCGTAAGCGAACCGGCCTTCACGTCGCCGGTGATCGTGCCGCCCTGCTGCAGTTCCACGCGCTTGGCGTTCTCGATGTTGCCGAGCAGCTCGCCGCTGACGATGACCTCGCTGGCGCGTACCTGGCCCTCGACGCGCGCGCCGCTGTCGATATGCAGGTTGCCCTCGACCTGGATGTCGCCCTTGAAGCGGCCCGCGACCCGCACGTGGCCGTTGCCGTTGATCTTGCCCTCGATGTTGAGGCCCGTGGCGATGATGGATTCTTTCATTTCGATGCGCTCCTTCAGCGCTGCGGCCGTATCCTGTGTATGCATGCCGGCCGGCGTCGTGCCGGCAGGCCGCGGCGCGGTGCCGCTGGCGGGTGCCGCGGGCGTCGCGGCGGGTTCGGGTTTGTCCCACAGTGCCATGGTCCCTGCTCCATTGCTTGAGGATGCTGCGCCGAAGGTAACCCGGTTTTGCCCGATGGCCAAGCCTGTCGCAGAATTGCGCACATGATGCCCGCAGAGCGACGCTGAATTCATGCGATTACGGCAAATCGAAGGCGAGGACGAGGTGGTGCTGGAGCCGGCCGCCGGGGGCGCCGACGCCGCGGTGATCTGGCTGCACGGCCTCGGCGCCGATGGCTACGATTTCGTGCCCCTGGTGCCGCAGCTGAAGCTGCCGGCCGCAGCCCGCGTGCGCTTCGTGTTCCCCCATGCCGAGATCCGGCCGGTGACCGTCAATGCCGGCTACGCCATGCGCGCCTGGTACGACATCCGCGAGCTGACGCCCCAGGGACGCGACGATGAGGCGGGGCTGGAGGCGGCGCGCGCGCGCGTGGAGCGCTACATCGAACGCGAACGGGCGGAGGGCATCCTCACGCGGCGCATCGTGCTGGCCGGCTTCTCGCAGGGCGGGGCCACCGCCCTGCACGTGGGCCTGCGCCATGCAGCGCCACTGGGCGGCATCATCGCGCTGTCCGGCTACCTGCCGCTGCGCGAGCGCCTGCGGGCGGACCTCGCGCCGGCCAACCGCGCAGTGCCCATCCTGATGTGCCACGGGCGCGAGGACGTCATCGTGCTGCCGACCTTCGGCGAGCAGTCACGCGATACGCTGCTGGCGGCCGGCGCGAAAGTGGAATGGCGCGAGTATTCGGTGGGACACCAGCTGTGCGAAGCGGAGATCCACGACATCGCGGCATGGCTGAGCTATCACTTGGAGCTGGTGCCCCAGGAGTCCCGATGAACACGCTGCCTCGGCAGCCTGTTGTGGACAAACATGGTACTTAGGGGTTGACAAGACCAGAAACTGCTATTTCCACGCATCGAGCCGCGTGTAGAATACGCCCCGATCGTTGGTCGTCCGGCTTCTGTCCTGTCGCGCCTAAGGAAGCGCGCGAGCTCAGTGGAAGGTCTCCGATCAGGGTGTCGAACAAAACTGAATTGGATTGGAGATCTCTACTTTATGGCGAAGATTTACGTTGGCAACCTGCCGTTCTCGGCGAGCGAGGCCGATGTGCGCACGCTGTTCTCGCAGCACGGTACGGTTGAGTCCGTGGCACTCCCGACGGACCGGGAAACGGGCCGCCCGCGTGGCTTCGGTTTCGTGGAAATGCCGCAGGCGGATGCTGCGCGCGCCATCCAGGCGCTCAATGGCTATTCGATGAATGGCCGTCCGCTGCGTGTCAACGAAGCGCAGGACAAGCCCCGCACTGGTGGCGGTCCGCGCGGCCCGGGTGGCGGCGGCGGTTATGGCCGCGGTCCTGGTGGTGGCGGCGGCGGCGGTGGCGGCCGCTGGTAAGCGGCGCGCATCGTCCCTGTTGAATCGAGGGCCCGGCTCTGCCGGGCCTTTTCTTTCTGAAGCGCCGGGGCTGCTGCAGTCTGGCGGAATCCGCCGCCGCGGCGAACCACGGTTGTGTAACCGTTTGGAACTGGCGCGTTACGCCGCATTCGCCGAAATTTCCGCACCTTCCTGATTCGGCATTCCTGAGGGCGTAGATGCTGCGGATATTGCTGGTCATCCACCGCTACCTCGCCGTGGCGGTGGGCCTGCTGATGGCGCTGTGGTGCCTGTCGGGCTTCGTGATGCTGTACCAGCCGTATCCGGAGTTCACCGCGGCCGAACGCCTGGCGGCACTCGCGCCGCTGCAGCTGGCGGATTGCTGCCAGACGGATTTCCTGCCGGAGGACGCCGCGCCGGCGGGCCCGTTCCGCATCGAGATGCTCAATGGCCGGCCGGTGCTGCGCCAGCCGGGCATGGTTCCCTTCGATCTCGCGAGCGGCATGCCCGTGCGCCGGCTCATGCAGGCCGACGTGCTGCAGGTCGCGGACGAATATGCGAGCCGCCGCGGCATCCACGCCTCGCCGCGCTGGATGGAACAGGTGCGGGTGGACCAGTGGTCCATCGAGAACGTGGCCCGCAACCAGCCCGCCAACCGCGTCGCGCTGGACGATGCGGCTGGCACCGAGCTGTACATCAACGGCCGCACCGGCGAGATCTTCCAGCAGACGGAGCGGCGCGAGCGTGTGCTGAACTGGTTCGGCGCGATTCCTCACTGGCTGTATCCGACCGTGCTGCGCACGCATGGAGCCCTGTGGTCGCAGATCGTGATCTGGACTTCGGTGGCGGGAACCTTCCTGACGCTGACCGGGCTGTACGTGGGGATCTCGCGGCTGCGCCGGCCGCGCGGCGGTGGCAGGTCCATATCGCCCTTCCGTGGCTGGTGGTACTGGCATCACATCGCCGGCCTGACCTTCGGCGTGTTCACGCTGACCTGGGTGTTCAGCGGCCTGCTGACGATGAATCCCTGGGGGCTACTGGCGGGGGGGCATCCAGATGCAGGTGTAGCGCAACGCCTGTCCGGCTTTCCCACCGTAGCGCAGTTGCGAAGCTTCCTGCAGCAGGCTCCGTCAAAGCTGGCGGATGGCGGCTACGTGCGCCTGCGCTCACAGCCCTTCGACGGC